>DASWSP010000064.1:0-13317 GCA_036402575.1 Allosphingosinicella sp.
CACGGCCGCCATTCCGGCGAACAGCGCTCCGATAGAAAAGATGACTGATCCAAGGACATAGGCCACGAGCGCCGGCCATTCGCTCCGTTGCCACATCAGCGCGGCGTCGAGGCTGAAAGCCGAAAAGGTGGTGAAGCCGCCGAGAATACCTGTGGTCAGAAACAGCCGGAACTCCTGACTGCCGCCGCCCTTCACCACAAACAGCTCGGCCAGGACGCCCATGAGAAGGCCGCCGACCACATTCACGATCAGCGTGCCGTAAGGAAAGCCCGTGCCGAGCCAAGTCATCGCGCCGCGATTGACTCCGTGCCGGAGAGCCGCGCCGATTCCGCCGCCGATGAAAACCGCCAGATAGCTCATTAGGTTTCCGGCTCCTCCGCCGGCTCATGCTTCACCAGCTTCTCGAGCCGGCCCTTGAAGCGCTGCTCGTCGTCGTCGCATTCAAGCTCGCGGGCGGCTTCCTTGAACTTGCCGGCCTGGGGTTCCTCCCTATCCGTCATCCTCATCCTCATGGTCGTCCAGCACGGCCTCCTGGGCTTCGAGCCGCTTGAAGACGCCATTGCCGTTTCCCCGGATTTCGCCGTGGCGCGACGCGAGAGGACGGACAGCGCCTCGGTTCACGGCGAGGCTGGCTTTCCTCGCCACCACATCAGACACCTAGGTCGGCCCGACGCCTGTGTGAAGTAATGATAACGCCTGAGAAAGAGGGGCAGGATTGCCGCTCAATCTCCTGACGGGGGTGAGCGGACGCGAAGGGAGAAACGGTTTTTCTGCAATGTTGCCTGAACGCGACATCCCGGATTTCCTGCCGACACTTGGTGCTGCCTAAAACCGGCCGCTATCCCCCCAACGATCCGACTCCCCCGGCGAGCGGGACCTTTCCCGCCCTGCCTCCTCAAAGCGAAGCACGCCGGTACGCCCCGCAGCCCGCGCGGCGGAGCCTGGATCAGATCCGATGGCCTGCGGCGTGCCAGGGGCCGCCGGCCATCGGCGAACGGTCCGAAACGGATCGGATCCGGGCGGCTTTGGCGGCGGGGTT
Source organism: Allosphingosinicella sp. (assembly GCA_036402575.1). Classification (GTDB taxonomy): domain Bacteria; phylum Pseudomonadota; class Alphaproteobacteria; order Sphingomonadales; family Sphingomonadaceae; genus Allosphingosinicella. The sequence goes on from DASWSP010000064.1 coordinate 1,040, forward strand.
AAGCGATTGTTCGGGTTGACGCTTTACGAGCGGGCCGGAGGGAGGGAGGCGATCATGAACCACGACAAATCCACGCACCGCGCGCCGCCGCGATGGCGCCGTACGAGCCGCAGCCGCGGCGGGAGGCGGTTCGGGGAGCTGCGGCTCCTGGCCCTCGGCGCCGTGCTCGCCGGGCTCGGCTACGCGCAGCTTGCCGGAGACAATGAAGCGGCCGCGAGCCCGAGCGCGCGCAACCCGTTCGGGCTGTGCGACGCGGGCCGAAGCGCCAATTGCGTGGTCGACGGCGATACGTTCTGGCTGGAAGGCGAGAAGATCCGGGTCGCCGACATCGACACGCCCGAAACCCACCCGCCGCGCTGCGCCCGCGAGGCCGAGCTCGGGGAACGGGCGACGCGGCGGATGCAGGGCCTGCTCAACGAGGGACCGTTCGAGCTCGCCGCGGCCGATCGCGACCAGGACCGCTACGGGCGCAAGCTGAGGATCGTGACCCGCGACGGCCGCTCGCTCGGCGACGTGCTGGTGTCGGAGGGGCTGGCGCGGCCTTATGCCGGCGGCCGGCGGAGCTGGTGCGGGACCTGAGCGCCGGAGCGACGCCCGTTGGCGAAGCAGGCGCCGTTATCGCCGGGGAGGATCAGCCGACCCAGGCGGCGACTTCGGCGGCGACCTGGTTGGCGGCCTGGTTGAGGGCGGGGCCGACGCTCGCGGCGTCGACGGCGGCCAGCGGCACCCGGGCCTCGAAGCGGCGGGTGCTGACGGCGGAGCCGGCGCGGGCGAGCGCGGCGTCGTAGACCGCGACCGCCTCCGAGCGGTCGGCGTCGACCCCGAAGGTATGGAGCTGGCCGGTGAGGCGGGTGCCGGGATCGAAGGTGAACTGCTTGGGATCGAGCACGACGCGGCCGGTGCGGGCGGCGATCGTCTCCGAGAGCAAGCGGGCGAACAGGGTGTTGGGGATTTCGACCCACTGCGCGCCCTTGAGATATTCGATCCGGGTGCCGCCGGTGCGGACCGGGACTCGCTGGGTGCTGAGCTCGCGCGCGATGGTCGGGACGACGACGGTGATCGCCTCCCCTTCCGCGGCGGTGCGGGCGGTCTGCGCCGGCAGCGGCTGGGCCGGGGTCAGCGCCATGTAGAAATCGGGCGCCTTGCCGCCGAAGCAGCCGGAGAGCGCGAGCGCGCCGGCGAGCGCGAGGCCGAAAGCGGGAAGCGTGCGGTTCATATCAATCCTGCGGCTCATAGTCGGGGAGCTTGGGCGATCCGACGACCGACAGCGCGCCCTGCTGGTCGACGCGGGTGGTGATCGAGCGCAGCGCATCGGTGGTCTCGCGAAGGTCGCGGACGAGCTGGCCGACCTCGGGGATGGTCTGCTTGGTGAGCGCCTGGACGCCCGGGCGGGCGTCGTTCAGGACCGCATCGAGGTTGCTCATGCTGGTTTCGGCCGAGCGGATGGTGGCGCGCAGATCGCTGACCAGCGGCCGCCCCTCTTCGTTGAGCAGCTGATCGGTGGTGCCGGCGAGCCGGCCGAGCCGGTCGGCGGCGGAGCCGGCCTGGCGGATCGCGATTCGGGCGTCGGCGAGCGTCGCGGCGATCTCGGGCGAGCGGTCGGCGAGGTTGCGGCTGATGTCCTGGACGTTCTCGAGGATCGCGGCGATCGAGGCCTGGTTGCGGTCCGACAGCAATTCGGTGAGGCGTTCGGTGAGGGTCGAGACTCGTTCGAGCAGCTCGGGCGCGCTGTTGAGCAGCTGGCCGAGCGCGCCCGGCTTGGTCGGGATGACGGGCACGCCGTAGGGGCCGGGGTCGGTCAGCGGCGGCGAGCCGCGCGGGCCCGGATCGAGCTGGATCTGCGAGACTCCGGTGAAGCCGACGCCCTGGATGGTGGCGGTGGTGCCCTGAAGCACGGGGGTGTCGTCGCGCGCGCTGATCCGGACGCGGACGAATTCGGGATTGCGCGGCTCCAGGTTGATCGATTCGATCTGGCCGACCGGGACCCCGTTGAAGGTCACGGCCGAGCCGCGGGCGAGGCCGTCGACCGCCTGCTTGAAGAAGATGTCGTATTCGTTGCGGCTCTCGCCCGACACTTGGCTGAGCCAGATGATGAAGCCGAGCAGGGCCACGACCATCGCCAGCACGACGCCGCCGACGAGGATGTGGTTCGAACGGGTCTCCATCAGCTAATCGCGCCCCTCTCTACCGCCTTCTCGGCCGCCCGCCCGCGCGGGCCCTTGAAATATTCTTCTATCCATTCATGGTCCAAAGCCAATAGTTCCGGAATCGTTCCGACCGCTACCACCTTCCGGTCCGCGAGCACAGCGACGCGGTCGCAGATCGCGTAGAGCGTGTCGAGATCGTGAGTGATCAGGAACACGGTGAGGCCGAGCGCCGACTGGAGCTCCTTGATGAGCTGATCGAAGGCGGCGGCGCCGATCGGATCCAGGCCCGCGGTCGGCTCGTCGAGGAAGAGCAGCTCCGGATCGAGCGCGAGCGCCCGGGCGACCCCGGCGCGCTTGCGCATGCCGCCGGAAAGCTCGGCCGGATATTTGGGGCCGGCATCGGCGGAAAGGCCGCTCATCACGATCTTGTAGGAGGCGATCTCGTCCATCAGCTGCTGCTTGAGGCCGGGATGGAATTCGCGAAGCGGCACCTGGACGTTCTCGGCCACCGTCAGCGTCGAGAACAGCGCTCCGCCCTGGAAGAGGATGCCCCAGCGCCGGCGGACGCCCTGCAGCTCCTCCTCGGCGCGGTCGACGGTCGGCTCGCCGAACACCCGGATCTCGCCGGCGTCGGGCTTCTGGAGGCCGATGATCGAGCGCATCAGCACCGACTTGCCGGTGCCCGAGCCGCCGACGACGCCGAGGATCTCGCCGCGGCGCACGTCGAGGTCGAGGCCTTCGTGGACGATTGCCTCGCCGAAGCTGTTGCGAAGGCCGCGCACCTCGATGATGCTCTCCGGCGCCGTCACAGCCAGCCGATCTCGGTGAAGAACACCGCGAAGAAGGCGTCGAGGACGATGACCAGGAAGATGCCCTGGACGACGGCGGCGGTGGTGCGGAGGCCGACCTCTTCGGCGTTGCCGCGCACCTGGAGGCCCTGGAAGCAGCCCGCCATGGAGATGATCAGGCCGAACACCGGCGCCTTGATCAGCGCCTGCCAGAGGTCGGTCATCGGCACCACCTCGCGGATCCGCTGGATGAAGGTGACCGGCGGGATATCGAGCGAGACGAAGACGAAGATGCCGCCGCCGATGATCGAGACGAGCGCGGCGTAGAAGCCGAGCAGCGGCATCAGCAGCACGGTCGCAAGCACCCGCGGAAGCACCAGCGCCTCCATCGGCGAGACCCCGATGGTGCGCATCGCGTCGATCTCCTCGGCGAGCTTCATCGACCCCAATTGGGCGGCGAAGGCCGAGCCGGAGCGGCCGGCGACCATGATCGCCGTCATCAGGATGCCGAGCTCCTTGACCGAGCTTCGGCCGATCAGGTTGATCGTGAACACCTCGGCGCCGAACTGGCGGAGCTGGACCGCGCCCTGCTGGGCGATGACGATGCCGACCAGGAAGCTCATCAGGCCGATGATCCCGAGCGCGTTGACCCCGACCACCTCGAACTGCTGGGTGACCGCGTTGAGCCGGAAGCGCCGGGGATGGGTGATCACCGCCCACAAAGAGATCAGCAGCGCGCCGAAGAAGCCGAGCAGGCCCTGCATGGTGCGCAGCGCGATCGCCGAGGCGTCGCCGACCTGGCCGAGGATGCGGTAGAGCGGCGGGGTGCGGTCGGGCCGGATCTTGACCGGCCGGTCGGCCTGCGCGACCTGATCGAGCAGCACCTCCATATGCTCGTCGGTGCCGACCGCCTCGGCCTCGTTGCGGCGGGCGAGCCGGTAGATCAGCCAGGCGCCGACGGTGTCGATGCGCTCGACCTTGGACAGGTCGAGGACGACGCGCTCGCCGCTGATCGCGTCGAGCCGGTCGGGGAGGTCCCCGATGCAGTCGAGCGTGAGCGATCCGTGGAAGCGGATGGTTCGGCGGTCGCCCTCGGCGCTTTGTTCGAAACCGGCGGCTGAGCTCATCGCGCGGGACACTGGTGCATTCGCACGCGCTCGGCAAGCGCGTTCCAAGTGGACAAGGGCGCCCCGGCTGTGCTTGCCGGGAAACGATGAAGGCCGCGCTCGCAATCTACGACATGGACCGAACGATCACCCGGAGGGCGACCTACACGCCGTTCCTGATCCACGCCGCGCTGCGGCTGGCGCCGTGGCGGCTGCTGCTGGCGCCGGCGGCGGCGGCGGCGATGCTGGCCTATGCGGCGGGGCTGATCGGCCGCGCCAGGCTGAAGGAGGTCAACTACCGGCTGCTGGTCGGGCGCGGCCGGCCGGCGGCCGAGCTCGAGCCGGTGATCCAGAGCTTCGCCGACCGGCAGCTGGCGACCAACATCATGCCGGGCGCGCGGGCGCGCATCGCCGCCGACCGGGCGGCGGGGCGGCGGCTGGTGATGGCGACCGCCTCCTACCGGCTCTACGCCGCCGCGATCGCCGAGCGGCTGGGCTTTCGCGACGTGATCGCGACCGAGACCCGGCTCGATTCGAACGGGCGCGTCATCGCCCGGATCGACGGCGACAATTGCTACGGCGACGCCAAGCTGGCGATGATCCAGGCCTGGCTCGAGCGCGAGGGGCTGACCCGCGAGGCGGTGCACATCCGATTCTATTCCGACCATGTGTCGGATTCGGTCGTCCACCACTGGTCCGACGAAGCCTTTGCCACCAACGCCCACCGCCGACTGATCCGAGTCGCCAAGGCGGAGGGGTGGGAAGTGCTGGACTGGCGGCGCTAGCACGGCTGCCAAAGCGGCGACGCCTGGCAGGTGCTCAGATATCAGGCACTCGTTCCATGATGGTCTGTTCGGCGGCGGTGAGGCCGTAGCCCGAGCCGACGAGGTCGTTCAGCTTGCCCGTCAGAAAGGCCTTCTGGGCCGGCGACCGGCAGCTTTCGAAAGCCCGCACGGCCTCCACGATTGCCTTTTCGTCGGTCCGGTCCGGGAGGGGGATCTCGAGCAGGTGGCGCTGGTTCATCTGGGGGAAGAGCTTCTTGTTGGAGGTGTACATCGCCCAGATGAACCAGCTTGCGACGCGGCTGTTGAGGATCGCGGCGACCAGCTCGACCGGGACTCCCGGCCTGGAATGGAGATTGTAGACGGACTGAAGCGTGACGCGGCCTTCCCGGTCGATGGCGGTCTTGGGACGGACGCCGGTCTTGATCGTCACCGCCTTCGGCGCCGCATAAGCGGACCGGGGCTTGCGCACCGACCGGGAGGGAATGCCGAAGCGCGGCGGCTCGCGCAGCGAGAAAGGCTCGATGTCCTCCCCGACGATGCAGGGCTCCATTCCCGGGCCGGCGGGTCCAAGGTCGCGCTTGCCGGCCTCTTCGCCCCGCGAGATCGACAGCAGCAGGCTGCCGACCGACTCCGGTCTCGATTTCAACCGGGCCAGGAGCGCGAGCCCGTCGCGGCCGAGGGCGAGCCTGAAGCCGCTGTCGGCGATCGCCTCGATGGCGGCGTAGGGAAGCGCGTCCAGCTCCCGGAACCCGCCATCGTGGGTGGGAGCGCTGTGAACCGCGATCTGCCGGTCCCTGAGCGGACCCTGGGTCAGCACGGCGCAGGAGACGGCGGCATCGGCGAACACGCAGCCGACGTGCGATGCCCACAGATCGCCGGCGGCCATCATCAGCGCGCGCAGGTGGGCCGTGTCGTCGCGCGCGAGGATGGGATCGGGCACGATCAGCGACCAATAGCCGTCCTGCCGGCGCTTCCTGACCACCAGATCGAGGAAGGCATGGTAGAGATCGACCTGCCTGATCGCGGCGAGACGACCGCGCACCGCGCGGAGCTGCACCGGATGGTGCCATTCGCCGAACACGTAGGGCGGGTTGCCGATGAGCACATCGAACCCGGGCGCCGTGACGGGGTGGCGATCCCAGTCGAGCGGCCGCAGGGCATCGACGTGATCGAGGTCGTCGAGGCCGAGGTCCGACCGCTCCAGCAGGCTGTTGGCGCACAGGATGTTGCCCGAGACATCGGGCAGCGGGCGCTCGCTGAACAGGGAGAGCTGGCGGTCGACGCTTTCCCTTGTCTCCCCCTCCAGCGCGGCGAGCATCAAAGACAGCCGGGTGATCTCCACCGCGGTCTGATCGATGTCGATGCCGAAGATGCAGTCGCGAAGAACCCGCTTCTTCTCCGGGATCGCGAGCGAATAGATGCCCTTGCCGTGGTCGACCAGGAACTTCTGCCGGGTGTCCTGCCGCCGGGCGTAGCGACGGATGTGGGCCTCGACGATGTACAGATAGGCGGCGACGAGGAACGCCCCCGATCCGCAGGCGGGATCGCAGACGCGAATGGAGCGCAGCGCCTCCCGCCGGTGCGTGTCCACCCAGGCGCCGATCGCCGTCCTGACCATGTAGCGCACGATGTGGGCCGGCGTGTAGAACACGCCGCCCTGCTTTCGAACCTCCGGCCTGGGCTCGATCGCCACCCTGCCGGAAGAGCCGATCACGATCGTCTTCCCCAGGAAGCGTTCGTAGACGCTGCCGAGGATGTCCGCGGGAACGGTGGCGAAGGCATAAGGGCTCTTGGGCGGGTACAGCCCTTCGATGATCGTCTGCAGCGGCCGATCGGCGATATCGAGGCCCGGCGTGAGTTCGTCCGGCTTTCCCGCGCGTCCCCGCTCGCGCCGGAAGTGAAACAATCCGGAATTATACCGCTCGTCGGCCGCGAGAAACGCGCTCTTGAGGGTTTCGTACAGCGGACGCCCCGATCGAAGCAGGTCGAGGAGCGACGGGGTCCCGCTCGGGCTTACCCGGCGCGCCTCGGCCACCCGAAGGAACACGATGCGATCCAGGATGATCTGGGTGGCAAGGTTCAGTTCCTCGTGGGTCAGGGCCTTGTTGTGGCTGTAGATCGCCCGGGCCAGCAGCAGGCGCCACTTGTCGAGGTCCTGGAGAAAGGCGCGGTCGAACGGCTCGCGCGCGCTTTCCGGCCGGGCAAGCCGCTGAAGCGAGCCCGCCTGCACCGCCTCGCGCGACAGGATCGAGTAGATATCGTCCCATTCGTCGAGGTAGCGATCATAGCTCTTGTAGAATGTGCGGGCCGTCCTCGCATCGTCGCGCGGCCGTGGCGGGACCGTGCAATCGTAAAGGGCGAGCTCCTCGAAATCGGTGAGGGCGCCGACCGGAAGCTGCGCCGACCAGGCGTATCTGCGGATTTGAAGCGATGCGGAGGCGCTTTCCCGCACGTCGACGATCGGGCGCTTGGCTTCCACGAAGAACTGGCGGGTTCCCGTGATCTTGAAGGTGTAGTCCGGATGCGTCTTGTGGGGGCTGTCGTCGCAGACGTTCGCCTCCTCGACCAGGACCTCCCGATCGAACTGGTTGAGGGCCTGCTCGTTGCCGACGTCCCATCCGAGCGCCCGAAACAGCGGATCGATATATTCCAGGCGGGTTTGCGCCTCGGACAGTTGCGCCTTTCCGCCCGCCTTCAGGCACGCTTCGAAAAGCGCCACCTTTTGTGCGAGCTGATCGAACGAGCGCGATCTCAAGGGGCGGCACCGCTGAAGGCCGCACCCGAGCCGGCGGCCTTAGCGGGCTAGCTCAGCAGGCGTGGGGCCCGCGCCCCAAGTCTGATCCACATTGGAGGATTACAGCGCCCGCCGATGCCAGGGCCGCCGCCGCCCAGGCGCCCGGCTAGATCGCCGCGAGCGCCTGGTCGAAGTCGGCGATGAGGTCGTCGGCGTCTTCGACGCCGATCGAGATCCGGACCAGATTGTCGGAGATGCCGAGCGCCTTCTTACGCTCGTCGGGGACCGACAGGTGGGTCATTGCGGCGGGCGCGCTGGCCAGCGTTTCGGTGCCGCCGAGGCTGACCGCGAGGTGGGCGATCTTGAGCGCGTCGAGGAAGGCGAAGGCCTCGCGCTCGCCGCCCTTGAGGTAGAGCGAGAAGGTCGAGCCGGCGCCGGTGCAGTGGCGGCGGTAGATGTCGGCCTGCCGGCCCTCGGTGAGGAAGCCCAGATAGCCGACGCTTTCGACCTTGGGATGATCGCGGAAGAAGGCGCAGACCTTGGCGGCGTTCTCGCCCGCCTTGCTCATCCGAAGCTCGAGCGTCTCGAGGCTCCTGAGCAGCATCCAGGCGCTGTGGGGATCGGTGATCGTGCCGATCGTGTTGCGCATCATCCGGATCGGGTCGATCAGCGCCTTGGAGCCGACCACGCCGCCGGCGACGAGATCGCTGTGGCCGCCGGCATATTTGGTGAGCGAGTAGATCGACAGGTCGGCGCCGTGCTCGAGCGGCTTGGACCAGAGCGGCCCGAGGAAGGTGTTGTCGATCGCGATCGGCGGACGCTCGTCGGCGAAGAGAGCGTCGCGGGCAGCGGCGACCGCCTGGACGTCGACCAGGACGTTGGTCGGGTTGGCGGGGCTTTCAAGGTAGATCAGCGAGACTCGCCCAAGCGCCTTGGCACGCTCGATCACCGCCTCGATCTCCGACCGCTCGGCGCCGGCCGGGAAATCGAGCCACTTGATCCCGAAGCGGCCGAGGATCCGGCCGATCAGGGTCTCGGTGGCGGCGTAGAGCGGGCCGGAGTGGACGATCACGTCGCCGGGCTGGACGAAGGTGAGCAGCAGGGTCGCGATCGCCGACATGCCGGAGGAGAAGGTGAGCGCGTCCTCGGCATCCTCCCAGATGCTGAGGCGATCCTCCAATATCTCCTGGTTGGGGCCGTTGAAGCGGGAATAGACGAGCCCTTCGGAGCCGCCCGGGCGCTTGCCGGTGACTCCCTCGAAGTGGCGCTTGCCGGCCGCCGCACTCTCGAAGACGAAGGTGGAGGTGAGGAAGATCGGGGGCTTGAGCGAGCCTTCCGACAGCGCCGGATCGAAGCCGTGGCCCATCATCAGGGTCGCCGGCTTGAGCTTGCGGCCGGCAATCTCGAGCACGTCCGGCTTGGGCCGGCGGCGCGGGGCGGCGCCGCTGAGATTGGATTCGTCTTCCATTTCAGGCTCTCCGGTGACTGAGCCGGCTGACTAGACGCCGGCGGCGAGGGCGGCAACCGCCCAGACGATGCCGACCATGATCGGTACGCCGGCGATATCGAGCAGCAGCCCGGCCTTGAGCATCCGCGGCAGCGCGATGTGGCCGGTCGCCCAGGCGATGGCGTTGGGGCCGGTGCCCGAGGGCAGCATGAAGCCCCAGCTGGCGGCGAAGGCGGCCGGGAGCGCGAGCAGGATCGGATCGACCCCGGTGGCCAGGATCAGGCCGCCGACGACGGGGATGATGCCGCTGGCGGTGGCGACGTTGGAGGCGAATTCGGTGATGAGGACGACGATCGCCACCAGCACGAGCGCGACGACGATGGCGGGCACCGCGCGCAGCGGCTCGAGCGCGGCGCCGAGCCATTGCGCCAGGCCGGACTCGCCGATTCCCGCGGCGAGCGCGAGGCCGCCGCCGAACATCATGATCACGCCCCACGGCGCCCGGTTCGCCTCGTCCCAGTTGAGGATCGCGCGGCCGGTTCCGTCGGGGATGACGAACAGGAGCAGCGCGCCCATGATCGCGATCGATCCGTCGGTGACGGAATCCCTGGGCAGATAGGGCGTGACGAGCGGGACCATCACCCAGGCGGCGACCACGACCGCGACCAGGGGCACGAGCCGGCGTTCGGCGATGCTCCACTCCTTGATCTCGCCGATGCCCGAGCGCGCCGCCGCCGGATCGAAATCGCCCGGGCCGACGCGCTGGACCTTCATCAGGATCAGCCAGCAAAGCGGGATCGACACCAGGACGAGCGGCATGCCGTAGATCGCCCAGGTGAGGAAATCGATGCGAAGCCCCGTGCTCCGCTCGATGATGCCGGCCGCGATCGCGTTGGTCGGCGAGCCGACCAGGGTGCCGAGGCCGCCGATCGAGGCGGCGAAGGCGATGCCCATGGCGAGCGCGCCGGGGAAGCCGTCGGTCGCCCCCTCCTCGACCCGCGCCGCCTTCAGCACCGCGACGGCGATGGGGATCATGATGAGCGTGGTGGCGGTGTTGGAGACGATGAGGCTGAGGATGGCGGTGGCGGCCATGAAGGCGAACAGCATCCCGCCGGGCGTGGTCCCGCCGCGGCTGACGATCGCCAGCGCCAGCCGGCGGTGGAGGCCGGTGCGCTCGATCGCCAGCGCGATGATCGCGCCGCCCAGGACGAGGAACAGGATCGGCGAATAATAAGCGGCGGCGGCCTCGTTGGCGCTCATGACCCCGAACAGCGGGAAGGCGAGGAAGGGAAGCAGGGCCGTGGCGGTGAGCGGCAGCGCCTGAGTCATCCACCAGGTCGCCATCAGAACGACGAGCGCGGTCGTTCGCCACGCATCGAGCGGCATGCCTTCGGGCGCCGGCGCCGCCAGCATCGCGGCGAACAGGGCGAGGCCGCCCCACAAGCCCCAGCGCTCCGCCATCGTCCTCCCCCCTTCGTTTCGTGCGTGATGCCAGAGCGCCGGCGGTTTTGCCAACGCCGCCCGGCTCAGGCGGTGAGCTTGAGACCGGCGATGCAGGCGACGATGGCGAAGATGAGGACGATGCGCGCCGGCGCGGCGGGCTCGCCGAACCAGAGGATTCCGACCAGCACCGTCCCGAGCGCGCCGATGCCGCCCCAGACCGCATAAGCGGTGCCCATCGGGATCGAGCGCGAGGCGAGCTCCAGCAGGCCCATCGACAGCGACACCGAAGCCAGGAAGCCGAGCGTCCAGGGGACGTTGCGGAAGCCGTCGACGAAGCGCAGGCAGGTGGTGAAGCCGACCTCGAACAGGCCGCCCAGGACGAGCCAGAACCAGCCCATCAGAGCCCGGTCTCCGGATCGGCGACCGGCGCCGGGCGCCGGACCGCGATCAGGCAGGCGAGGATGATCATCGCCGCCCCCGCGAGCGTCAGCGGCAGCACCCGTTCGGCGAAGATGAGGAAGCCGAGCAAGGCGGCCCAGATGAAGGACGTATATTCGACCGGCGCCAGATGCTGCGCCTCCGCCCGGGCATAGGCCCAGGAGAGCAGCATCAGCGACGCGAAGGCGAGCACGGCGGCGCCGAGGATCGCGGGAACCTGCTCCGGCGGCGGCGGCTCGGCGAGGAAGGGGGCGGCGAACAGGAAGCAGACCGTCATGATGAAGCTCGTGAAGAAGGCGATCTCGACCGGCCGGGCGAGCAGGGCCTGCCGGCGCATCAGGATGATGTTGTAGGCGTAGAGGCAGGCCGAGGCCAGGATCGACAAGGATCCCAGGAAGGCTTCGCGGCCGAGATCGGCCTTGGCCTGGCCCGAGAAGATCACGATCACGCCCGCCAGCCCGAGCAGCGAGGCGAGGATGGCGCCGCGCTCGATCCGCTCCTCGAGCAGGACGGCGGCCAGGTAGAGCGCGATCAGCGGCGCCGCGAAGGCGAGCGCGATCGCCTGCGCCATCGGCACCCGCGCGAGGCCCCAGAAGAACAGGATCGCCATCACCGCGCTGAGCGTGCCGCGCGTCAGATGCACCCGCATCGCCTCCCGCGGCGGCCAGCCGGAGCGGCGGGCGAAGTAGAACAGGCCGCCGATGAGCGCGCCGGCCAGGGTGCGCCAGAGCAAGGCGTTGTAGGTGCCGATCGCGATCGACAGGCCCTTCATCAGCGCGTCCATCGCGGAGAAGAGCGCGATTCCCAGCGTCGCGACGGCGAAGGGGACGGCGATGCTTTGGGACGGCGGCCGGGCGTGCATGCCGACGGCGATAGCAGCCCCCCGGCCCGGGCGTCACCTGCCGGTTGGCGCGGCCCTTTTCGCGATCGCCCCCTTGCCGAGCGTGACCCTGTTGCCGCGGGCGGTGCGCGCGGCCGGCCCGGACTACTCGGCCGCGTCGGGCAGCGGCGTGTCGATCTGGGCGGCCTCGATCTCGGCGGCCTTGGCCTCGACCAGCCGGACGATGTGTTCGACCATCTCCTCGTCGCGGACATGGTGGTCGGTGACTCCGGACAGGTAGACCATGTGCTTGCCCTGGCCGCCGCCGGTGATGCCGATGTCGGTCTCGCGCGCCTCGCCCGGGCCGTTGACGACGCAGCCCAGCACCGACAGCGAAAGCGGCGTGCGGATATGGGCGAGCCGGTCCTCGAGCGTCTGGACGGTGCGGATGACGTCGAAGCCCTGGCGCGCGCAGGACGGGCAGGAGACGACGCGCACGCCGCGGTTGCGGATGCCGAGCGCCTTCAGGATCTCGAAGCCGGCGCGGACCTCCTCCTCGGGCTCGGCCGA
>DASWSP010000065.1:0-8357 GCA_036402575.1 Allosphingosinicella sp.
GACGCGGCGCATCGCCTGCCTGAATTCCTCGGTCAGATGCGCGTCGGCCTCGATCATGGTTCCTGAGTGGCGCTTGCGCGGCCAAGAAACAAGGCGCGGGCGCGCTGGCTACTCCCAGATCTTCACCCGGTCCGCGGGCGCCAGATGGAGCTTGCGCTCCGGCCCAACCTCGAAGGCATTGTACCAGGCGTCGTGGTTGCGCACCGCCCAGGTGCGCCACTTGCTTGGGGAATGGACGCCTGACAGCACGGCCTTGCGAAGCTCCTCCTCGCGGAACTTGACCTTGTTGACCTGCGCCCGGCCCATGAAGAAGCGCTGATCGCCGGTGAAGCCGTCGATCACCGGCGCCGGCTTGCCGCCCAGCGACAGCTTGTAGGCGTCGTAGGCGATGGCGAGGCCGGCATTGTCGGCGATATTCTCGCCGAGCGTCTGAGCGCCGCGAATGTTGAGCCCGGGCAGCGCCTCATAAGCATCATATTGGGCGACGAGCCTGGCCTTGCGCTCGTTGAAGCGGGCGACGTCCTCGTCGGTCCACCATTTGTTGAGCCGCCCCTCGGGATCGTACTTGCTGCCCTGATCGTCGAAATGGTGGCTGATCTCGTGGCCGATGACGTAGCCGATCGCGCCGTAATTGACCGCCGGATCGGCGTTCGCATCGAAATGCGGCGCCTGCAGATAGCCGGCCGGGAAGACGATCTGGTTGTTGGCGAAGCTCGCATAGGCGTTGGCGGTGATCGGCATCATCCACCATTCCTTGCGGTCGACCGGCCGGTCGATCCGGCCGAGGTCACGGTCATAGGCGAAGGCCGCCGCGCGCTTGAAATTGCCATAGGCATCGCCGGGCACGACCTGCAGCCCTTCATAGCTCCGCCACGTCTCGGGATAGCCGATCATCGGGGTGAAGGCGGCGAGCTTGGCGCGCGCCTTGACCTTGGTCTCGGGCGCCATCCAGGAAAGGTTGGCCAGCCGGCGGTCCATCGCGGCGAGCACGTTCTTCACGAGCTCGTCCATCGCCGCCTTGGTGGCGGGCGGGAAATGGCGCTCGATATAGGGCCTGGAGACCGCGTCGGTCATCGCCGTGGCGGCCAGTTCGACCGACTGCAGCCAGCGCGCCGGCGCCTCGGTGGCGCCGCCGAGCACGCCGCCCGAGAAGGCGAATTCGGCATCCTGGAACGCCTTTGGCAAGGCGAGCGCGCGATCCTTGGCGAGCCGCACGCTGAGCCAGTCCTTCAGCACCGGCAGCGGCGTCTGCGCGTAGATCTGCGCCATCTTCTCCACCGCCGTGGTCTCGCCGACGATGAAGGTCGGGCGCCGATCGAGCCCGAGCCCCGCGAGATAGGCGCGCCAGTCGAAGCCCGGCGCCCGCGCCTGAAGCTGCGCCAGCGTCCAGGGATTGTAGGTCTTCTCCGAATCGCGCGCGTCGGCGAGCGGCCAGTGCGCTTCGGCGAGCTTGCGCTCGAACCCGTAGACCGCCGCGGCGCGATCGGCCGCTTCGGCCTCGGCAACGCCGGTCAGGCGCAGCATCGTCGCGATGTGGGCGCGATAGGCGTCCTGCGTCTTCACCGACGCCTCGTCGGATTTCAGGAAATAGTCGCGGTTGGGAAGGCCGATCCCGCCCTGGCCGAGGCCCGGGACGTAGCGGTTCGGATCCTTGTTGTCCTGGCCGATCCCGATCGGGAAGGGGGAAGGGAAATAGCGCGGCATCCGGCCGAGCGCGGGCGGCGACTGCCATTCGCGCGCCAGCCGCCCCATCTGCGCCGCCAGCGCCGAATGCGACCCGGCCGAGCGGATCGGCGCCAGATCGCGGAGCAGCGGCGCCGCGCCCTTGGCGTCGATCGCCGCCTGGTCCATCAGGGCGGCATGATATTCGGCGACCCGGCGGTCGTCGCCGGCGAGGGACGCGCGGCGGGCGAGATATTCGTCGAGGATGGCGCGCACCTGCGCGGCCGAAACGTCGTTGAGGCGGTTGACCTGGCTGAGCGCGCCCCGATCGGGCGGGATCACGGCACCTTGTTCCCAGCGGCCGTTCACATAGGCCCAGAAATCATCGCCCGGATGGACGCTTCGGTCCATCGATTCGAAGTCGACGCCGAACGTGCCCCAGGCGGGCTTGGCCGCCGGCTGCGCCGCGAGCGGCGCCGCCAGAAGCATCAACGGCGCCAAGGCCAGCAGTTTACGCATATCTTCTCCACAGTTTCGCCGAGCATGGCGGCGGCCGGGCTTCGCGGCAAGCCGGCGATCAGCGATTGGCAAAACCGGCCAATATCTCGCACACCCAGCGGCCGGCGGTGAGCGCGGTGATGTCGCCGACGTCGAGGCTGGGATCGAATTCGGTGAGATCGACGAGCTTCACCCCGGGATGCGAGGCGAGGTAGCGGGCGGCGGCGAAGAAATCGTCGACATGCATCCCGCCCGGGCGCGCGCCAGGGGCGCCGGGGCATTGCGCCCGGTCGATCACGTCGATGTCGAAATCGACCATGATCGCGTCGCAATGGCCGACCAGGTCGAGCGCTTCGTCGATGATCGTCAGGATGCCGCGGCCCTTGACCTCGTCGATCGGAAAGACGCCGATCCGGGCGTCCTGCGCAATGCGGTGCATCCTGGCGGTGTTGGCGAACGGCGCCAGGCCGATCTGGCAGATGTTGTCGCCCGGCATCCCGTCTTCGAGCAGCGCCCGGATCGGATTGCCGTTTGAAAGGCCGTCGTCGGTATCGCGCAGGTCGAAATGAGCGTCGAGGGTGATCAGGCCGACCCGGGAGAGCGGCACGCCCAGCCCGTGCGCCGCGGGGCGAGTCACCGCGTTGTTGCCGCCCAGCAGCAGCGTCAGCGCGTGATCGGACGCGCAGCGCGCGACCGCGTCGCGGATCGGGGCCAGGCCGTCGGCGGGCATGACGCCGCCCAGCGGAACGTCGCCCAGGTCGCGGACGGCGAGGGCGAGCTCCTGGCTGGTCTCGACGTCGTAGCGGCTGAAGCGGCGGAGCGCCTGGCGGACGATGCCGGGGGCGAGGTCGCAGCGGCCGGGCGTCACCGATCCTTCGCCCATCGGCGCGCCGAGCAGCGCCACGTCGGCGGCGCCTTGCGTGAACAGATCGGTGAGGCGCGGCCAGGCTTCGGCTTGATCCATGGCTTTGACCCTTTAGGCGGCTTCGTGCCAAAGGGCGAGCCATGTGGGACCGCCTGCTCACCGACTGCCACATCGCCACCATGGACCCCCGGATCGACGCCCCGTTCGGCGCGATCGAGAACGGGGCCGTGGCCATCCAGGACGGCCGCATCGTCCGCGTCGGCCGGCGCACCGACATGGCGGGCTCGCGCGCCAGGGAGGTGGTGCCGCTCGGCGGCGCGTGGCTGACGCCGGGGCTGGTCGACTGCCATACCCACCTGGTGTTCGGCGGCGACCGCTCGGGCGAGTTCGAGCAGCGGCTCGGCGGCGCGAGCTATGAGGAGATCGCCCGCGCCGGCGGCGGCATCCTCTCGACCGTGGCGGCGACGCGCGCAGCGACTCTCGAGGGACTGATCGAAACGTCGCGGCCGCGGCTGCGCGCGCTGATGCGCGGCGGCGTGACGACCGTCGAGATCAAGTCGGGCTATGGCCTGGACACGCAGACCGAGCTCAAGATGCTGCGCGCCGCCAAGGCGCTCGGCGAGAGCGAGGCGGTGCGCGTCGTTCCGACCCTGCTCGCGCTGCATGCGCTGCCGCCCGAGCATCGCGCGCAGCGCGGCGAGTTCGTCCGGATGGCGATCGAGGAGATGCTTCCGACCGCGGCGGCGGAAGGGCTGGCCAGGGCCGTCGACGCCTATACCGAGACGATCGGCTTCACGCTGGCCGAGGCTCGGGCGCTGTTCGAGGCGGCGGCGCGGCACGGCCTCAGGGTCAAGCTCCACGCCGAGCAGCTCAGCAACATGAACGGCGCCACCCTCGCGGCCGAGTTCCGGGCGCTTTCCGCCGACCATCTCGAACATGCCGACGAGGAGGGCGTGGGCGCGATGGCGCGGGCGCGGATGGTGGCGGTGCTTCTGCCCGGCGCCTTCTACGCGCTGGGCGAGACGAAGAAGCCGCCCGTAGAGCTGCTGCGCCGCTACGCCGTGCCGATGGCGGTCGCGACCGACTGCAATCCCGGCACCTCGCCCGTCGTCTCGCCGACGCTGATGCTGAGCATGGCCTGCACCCTGTTCGGGCTGACGCCCGAGGAGGCGCTCGCCGGGATGACCCGCGAAGGCGCCCGCGCGCTCGGCCTGCACGAGGAGGTCGGGACCATCAGCCCGGGCAAGGCCGCGGATCTTTGCGTGTGGCGGGTCAGCCGCCCCGCCGAGCTTTGCTACTGGATCGGACTGCCGGGGCCGGAGCGGCGGATCGTCGCCGGGCTGGACGCCTAGCTAGGCCAGGAACGGCTCCGCGACCGCCTTGGGCACCCGCAGCGGCCGCCCCGTGGCGCGGTCGATGATCGCCCAGGTGGTCACCGCCTTCACCCGCGGCCTGCCGTCGGTCCCGAGGAACTCGACATGGCGATCGAAGCGGGCGCCGCGCGGCGGATCGGGAACCCATGTGCGGCCGATCACCGTCTCGCCCGGACCGACGCTTCGCAGATAATCGATCTCGTGCCGGATCACGACCCAGACATAGGAATCGCGGTGCTCCGCCGGCGCCACCGCCCGCCAATGGGCCGTGGCGATGTCCTGGATCCAGCGCACCCAGGCCGCATTGTTGACATGGCCGAGCTCATCGATGTCGGCGTCGGCGGCCGTGATCCTGAGCTCGAACGCCATCAGTCCCGTATCTGCGTCAGGATGAAGGCGAAGGCTTCGGCGACTTCGCGCAGGCTTTCCCAGCGGCCGGACTTGCCGCCGTGGCCCGCGCCCATGTTGATCTTCAGCAGGAGGAGATTGTCGTCGGTCTTGGCGGAGCGGAGCTTGGCGGCCCATTTGGCCGGCTCCCAGTAGGTGACGCGCGGATCGTTGAGGCCGCCGGTGATCAGCATCGGCGGGTAATCCTGCGCCCGGACATTGTCGTAGGGGCTGTAGCTGCGGATCAGGTCGAACGCCTTCTTGTCCAGGATCGGATTGCCCCATTCGGGCCATTCGCCGGGGGTGAGCGGCAGCGTGTCGTCGAGCATGGTGGCGAGCACGTCGACGAACGGCACGTCGGCGACGACCGCGCCCCACAGCTGCGGGTCGGAATTGGCGACGACGCCCATCAGCTTGCCGCCGGCCGATCCGCCCTGGATCGCGATCCGGCCCGCCGCCGCGTAGCCCGCCCCGACGAGGCCGTTGGCGGCGTCGACGAAGTCGTTGAAGGTGTTGGTGCGCTTTTCCAGCTTGCCGTCGAGGAACCAGCCGTAGCCGAGGTCGTCGCCGCCGCGGATATGGGCGATGGCGCAGGCGAAGCCGCGGTCGAGCAGCGACAGGCGGCTGGTCGAGAAGCTCGGCGGGATGGCGTGGCCGTAGGCGCCGTAGGCGTAGAGGTAGAGCTTGCCGGTGCCGTCCCTGGCGAAGCCGCGCGGATAGACGATCGAGACCGGCACCTGCTTGCCGTCGCGGGTCGGCAGCATCAGCCGCTCGGTCTCGTAGCGGTCCTTGTCGTAGCCCGAGGGGATTTCCTGGACCTTGAGCGTCTCCAGCCGGTCCTCGCCAGGGTGGTAGTCGAAGACGGTGACGGGGGTCACCATCGAGGTGTAGCCGATCCGGTAGGCGGCGGGGGCGAATTCGGGGTTGGAGCCCAGCGAGGCGGTGTAGCTCGCCTCCGGGAAGCGGATCCGGCGCTCCTCGCCCGAATAGCTGCGCAGGCGGATCTGGTCGAGGCCGTGGAGCCGCTCCTGGATGACGAGATGGTCGCGGAACGGCGTCACGCCGCGCAGGTAGACCTCGTCCGAGCCGGCGATCACCGTCCGCCATTCGCCGGGCGCTGACGGATCGGCCTCTGCCAAGCGGAAGTTGATGTGATCGTCATTGGCGAGGATCCACAATTTCCCGTGCGCCGCATCGACCGCATAGATGCGGTTGGGCTGGCGGCGCGAGACGAGGGCCAGCGCGGCGGTCGGATCGTCGGCGGGCACGAAGCGCGCCTCGGTCGAGCTGTTGTCGCCGGTGGCGATGACGATCAGGCTGCGGTCGTGGGTCTTGCCGACGCCGACCGAAAATCCCTTGTCCTCGGTCTCCTCGTAGAGCGTGACGTCCTTGTCGAGCGGATCACCGAGCCGGTGCAGGCGGGCGCGGTAGCTGCGCCAATTCTCGTTGACCTCGGTGAACACGATCCCGCGCGAATCGGCGGTCCAGACGGGCGAGCCGATCCCGACCTCGGTGACGGTCTCGATGTCCTTGCCGCTCTCGAGGTCGCGGATCCGGAGCTTGAACCGCTCCGACCCCTCATCGTCGACCAGAGTGGCGGCGTAGCGGCCGTCGGGGCTGACCTCGAGCGCTCCGAGGCGGAAATATTCCCTGCCATCGGCTTCGGCCGGCTCGTCGAAGATGAGCTCGCCGGCGCCGCCCGCGTCGGTGCGCCCTTCGACTTCGCTCAGCACAGGCTTGCGGAACCATTTGCGGTATTGCGCGCCCGCTTCGAAAGCCCACCAGTAGAGCCAGTCGCCGTCCTTCACCGGCACCGAGCTGTCGTCTTCCTTGATCCGCCCTTTCATCTCCTGGAAGAGCGACTCGATCAGCCCCGCATGCGGCGCCATCGCCGCTTCGAAATAGCCGTTCTCGGCCTTGAGGTAGGCGAGCACCTCCTCGTTCTCGACCTTCGGGTAACCGGGGTCGCGCAGCCAATGGTACGGATCCTCGATGCGCACGCCGTGGCGCTCGAAGCTGTAGGGGCGCTGGTCGGCAACGGGCGGTGCTGGAAGTGCGGTCATCGTCTCTTTCGGATGCGAAGGGGGTGGGCTATCTGGCTCACAAATAGTCGGTAGCGAGGATTTTGCCATGTCCACCTACGAAGCTCGCCTGGCGGCATTGCGCGAGCAACTGAAGGCCGAGCGGCTGGACGGTTTCGTCGTTCCGCTGACCGACGAGCATATGAGCGAATATGTCGGCAGCTACGCGCAGAGGCTGGCCTGGCTGACCGGATTCCAGGGCTCCGCCGGCTCCGCGGTGGTGCTGCCGGAGGAGGCGGCGATCTTCGTCGACGGCCGCTACACGCTGCAGGTCCGCGACCAGGTCGACGGCCGCCACTGGAGCTACCAGTCGGTGCCCGAGACGAGCATCGCCGACTGGCTGAAGGAGCATGCGCCGGAGGGCGGCCGGATCGGCTACGACCCCTGGCTGCACACCAAGGACTGGGTGAAGCGGGCGCGCGACGCGCTGGCCGACAAGGGGGCGGAGCTGATCGCGGTCGTCCGCAACCCGATCGACGCGGTATGGGCGGAGAAGCCGGAGCCCTCCAGGGAGAGGCTGGTCGTCCACCCCGAGCTTTATGCGGGCAAATCGTCGGCGGCCAAGCGCCAGGAGATGGCGGACTGGCTCAAGGAACAGAAGGCCGACGCCGCGGTGCTCTCGGCGCTCGATTCGATCGCCTGGACGTTCAACGTCCGCGGCCAGGACGTGGAGCATACGCCGGTCGCCCTCTCCTTCGCGCTTGTCCATGAGGACGGCACGGCCGACCTGTTCGTGGCGTCGGAGAAGCTCGGCGACGACGTGCGCCAGCATCTCGGCAACGGCGTTCGAATCCACGAGCGGCGCGATTTCGAGCCGCATCTGCGCTCGCTCGCCGGCAAGACGGTGGTCGCCGATCCGGAGCGGGCGGTGGCGGCGATCTTCGAGGCGTTGGAGAGCGCGGGCGCCAAGGTGCTCACCAAGCGCGACCCGGCCGTTCTCCCCAAGGCCATCAAGAACGAAGCGGAGGTCAGCGGCCACCGGGCGGCCCAGGCGCGCGATGCGGCCGCCATCGCAGGCTTCCTCCACTGGCTGTCGGTAGAGGCGCCCAAGGGCGGCGTCACCGAGATCGGCGCGGCCGAGAGGCTGCACGAATTCCGCAAGGCCTGCGGCGACCTCAGGGACCTGAGCTTCGACACCATTTCGGGCGCCGGCCCGAACGGCGCCATCGTCCACTACCGGGTCACCGAGGAGACCAACCGACCGCTGGCGCTCAATTCGCTCTACCTCGTCGATTCCGGCGCCCAGTTCCCGGACGGCACCACCGACATCACCCGAACCGTCGCGGTCGGCGAGCCGAGCGCGGAGATGCGCGACCGCTTCACCCGGGTGCTCAAGGGCCATATCGCCGTCGCCCGAGCCGTCTTCCCGGAGGGCACGCGCGGCAGCCAGCTCGACAGCTTCGCGCGGCAGTATCTGTGGCAGGCGGGGCTCGATTACGCCCACGGCACCGGCCACGGCGTCGGCAGCTTCCTGGCGGTGCACGAAGGCCC
>DASWSP010000066.1:0-40426 GCA_036402575.1 Allosphingosinicella sp.
GCGCCGCCACGATCCCCGAGCTCCAGCAGCGCGCCGAGTTCGTCCGAATCACCAATGCCGGCCTGCGCGAGAGCCATGTCCACGACGTCGCCATCACCCGCGAGGCTCCCAACTACCCAACTCGGTAAGCGGCTGATCGTCCCCTTTCCGCGATCGCGCGGAGCGCGGCGACCAGGCGATCGAGCCCGGCCGGGCGAAGCAACTTATTTTCGCTGCCGAGTGCTCGCCTCGCGGAGCCGTGCGTAGTCCGACCCCGCGTTCCAGCCGGGCCAGCGGCGGCTGTTCGCGAGCTCGAGGCCGAGATCGAACGCGACGCTGCCTTCCTGAGCCGGTCCCGCCATGTCCCAGCGCTCGTCGAACTCGTCGCAGGTCTGGTGGTAGCAGCGCGCATTGTATCGCTCGACGGCGGCCGAGCCGGCGCGCTTGCCGCCGCGCACAAGGTCGCGTCCGGCCCTGAAATAGACCGTCGGCACACCCTTCTGCGCGAGCGCGAAATGGTCGGAACGGTAGTACCAGCCGGCCTCGCTATTGTCTTCCGGGTCCACCCGCAGGCCGCGTGTCCGCGCCACCCTGGCGAGATCCTGCTCGAGCGGGGTCCTGCCGACGCCGATCAGCTCCAGGTTGCGGGCGGCGCCGAGGGCGACATGCGGGTCGAGGTTGAACACGGCGGCCGTGGTTTCGAGCGGCCGAAGCGGATGTTCGGCATACCAGCTCGCGCCCAGCAGGCCCTTCTCCTCTGCCGTCCAGGCCGCGAACAGAATCGAGCGCTGCGGGCTCGGTGCCTGCGCGAACGCCCGCGCCACCTCGATCAGGGTCGCGGTGCCCGTGGCGTTGTCGACGGCGCCGTTGCGGATGCGGTCCTGCGGCGGATCGAAGCTATTGACCCCGTAGGCATCCCAATGGGCGCCGTAGAGGATCGTCTCGCTCGCCTGGCCTCTTCCCGGCACGAGGCCGACGACGTTGCGGCTCACCACCTTTGAGGCCGACGTCGTGAAGTCTGCCGACAGCGTCGCGTCGCCCACCGCAACGGCACGGAAAGCCGGCGATTGGGCCTGGCGCTTGAGCCGGCCGTAATCGAGCCCGGCGCGCCGCAGCAGCTCGACCGCGACCTCGCGCCGCATCCAGCCGCGCAGTCCGAAGCCGCTGCGGACGGGACCGCCCGGGTCGAGCGCGTAGCCGGGCACGGGATCGCCGCCCTGCACCTGCTGCCAGGGATAGCTGGCGGCGGCGGTCTCGTGGATCGTGAGCACCGCGATCGCGCCGCGCGCCTGCGCCGCCGCGATCTTCTCGCCCGTCCGTCCGGCAAAGGCGAGCGCGCGTCCTCCGAAGCCGAGATCGCGTCCCGCCTCGAAATCGGGGTCGCCCGCCAGCACGAGCACGACCTTGCCCTTGAGGTCGACCCCCTCATAGCCGTTGAAGCCGAGCTCGGGAGCGGTCACGCCATAGCCGCCGAACACGATCGGCGCGTCGACGATGCTGGTCCGGCCGACGATGCGCGAGGCCGCCGTCACGTCCTGGCCGATCCGGAGCGGAAGCGGGCGGCCGCCGACGCTCGCGCCGATCCTCACCGGCCCGCGATCGTAGCGGATCAGCGGGACGTCCTGGAACCAGGAGCCGTTGGGCCCGGCGGGCCGCAGTCCTGCCGCCTCGAACTGCCGGGCCAGATAGTCGATCGTCTTCGCCTCGCCGGGCTGAGTCGGCCCTCGACCGAGGAACGCGTCGCTGGCGAGGATCCGGACATGCTCTTTTATCCGGGCGGCCGAAATCGGCGCCGGGGAGGGCGGCGCGGCGCCCGCCAGCAGGATAGAAGCGAGCGCGACACCTGTGCGAAATCGAAGAGGGGCCATATGTAAGCTCCGGCAAGAATTGGAGCGACTGGCAGAAGATGAGCGTTCGGACAACCGTTCCCGATCTGGATCCATGACACCGGCGGCACGCGCACAAGCGGCGATCGAGCTGCTGGACGAGATCGTCGAAGCCGCGCGCCGAGCGGGGCCGGCCGCCGACACGGTCATCGCCCGCTACTTCAAGACGAGGCGCTATGCCGGCTCCAAGGACCGGCGGGCGGTCCGCGAGCTGGTCTATCGCGCCGTCCGCCGGTCGGGAGAGCGGCCGCCCTCGGGGCGCGCGGCCTTGCTGGGGCTGGCGCAGGAGGATCCGGCGCTGCTCGCCCTGTTCGACGGATCGCTTCGAGGGCCGCCGCCCGCTGCCGAAGGCGAGCAGGTCGCAGTGGTATCGGTGGCCCCGGAATGGCTGCGCGGACGGTTCGACCCGCTGCTCGACGCGGCTGAGATGCAGGCGCTGCTGGAGCGGGCGCCGCTTGACCTGCGCGTGAACCGGCTCAGGGGCGACCGCTCGGCGGCGCAGGCCGCCTTGCCGGGGACGGCGCCGTCGCCGCTCTCCCCGATCGGACTGAGGGCGCCGGAACGCCTTCAGGTCGAGGAGACCGAGGCGTGGCGCTCCGGGCTCGTCGAAGTCCAGGACGAGGGCAGCCAGCTCCTCGCCCTCGGCTGCGGGGCCGAGCCGGGCATGACCGTCGTCGACCTCTGCGCGGGCGCTGGCGGCAAGACGCTGGCGCTCGCGGCGGAGATGGCGAACGGCGGCCGCATCGTCGCCGGCGACACCGATCGCGGCCGGCTGTCGCGGATGCAGCCGCGGCTGGCGCGGGCGGGGGCGACGATCGTTGAGGAACGCTTGCTCGACCCGGGCAGGGAGCTTGCCGCGTTCCCCGATCTTCGCGGCGGCGCTGACGTCGTCCTGGTCGATGCGCCCTGCTCCGGCACCGGAACCTGGCGCCGCAACCCCGAAACGCGCTGGCGGCTCACCGCCGACCGGCTGTCGCGTCTGGTGGCGCTTCAGTCGCATCTTCTTGAGGTAGCGTCGGAACTTGTCCGACCCGGCGGTTTTCTCGTCTATGCAGTCTGTTCGGTTCTCGAAGAGGAAGGACGGGGCCAGGCCGAGGCTTTCGGCCGGCGTCGTTCAGCTTTCGTATCGAAAGCTTCCCCCATCGTGGCCGGAAGGCCGGCCGGTCCGGGACGTCTCCTCACCCCGGCATGGGACGGCACGGACGGCTTTTTCGTCGCGCGGTGGCAGGCGCCATGCTAGATTGCCGCCCGACAGGTTATGGAGACTTTGATGCGCCTCACGCCCATTGCCCTCTCGGTCGCACTCGCGCTGGCGACGATGACGAGCGCCGGCCACGGCCAGCGTCCCGACGACCAGATCGACCCCCGCTCGATGGCGCTTCTCCAGGAAGGGCAGGCGCTGACGGCCGCCGGACGGTACAATGAAGCGATCGACGCGCTCGAGAGCGCGCTCGCCGTGGATCCGCGCAACCGCGCCGCTTATGTCGGGCTCGCCCGCGTCGCCCAGGGCCAGAAGCTGCCCGG
Organism: Allosphingosinicella sp.; assembly: GCA_036402575.1. Classification (GTDB taxonomy): domain Bacteria; phylum Pseudomonadota; class Alphaproteobacteria; order Sphingomonadales; family Sphingomonadaceae; genus Allosphingosinicella. The sequence goes on from DASWSP010000066.1 coordinate 3,390, forward strand.
CAAAGCGATCAAGCTCTATGCCGAGGCGCTGAAGATCGAGCCGAACGACGTCGGCGCGCTGGCGGGTCAGGGTGAGGCGCTGGTCGGCCGCGGCGCCGTGGAGCGCGCCAAGCGCAACCTCGACCGCATCAAGACCTTGTGCAAGAACCCATGCCCGCAGGCGACCACGCTCGCCGCCGTCATCGCCAAGGGCCCACCGCCCGAAGTGATGGCCGCCCGAGTGCCGGAAGTCGGCGCCCCCAAGGCCGACAATTAAGCCAGCGCCCGCGCGAGCAGGCGGAATTCCTCCACGCTGAGCGTCTCGGCGCGCCGCGCCGGGTCTATCCCGAGCGGCTCCAGCGCCTCGACAGCGCCCGGGACAGCCTGAAGGCTGCGGCGCAGCATCTTGCGGCGCTGGCCGAACGCGGCGCCGGTGATCCGCTCGAGGCAGGCCGCCGATACGCCGGCCGACGCTTCCTCGGGCACGATGTGAACGACCGCCGACATCACCTTGGGCGGAGGCACGAAAGCCGATCGGTGCACCTTCATCGCCAGCTTCGCGGCGCTGCGCCACTGAGCGAGCACCGACAACCGGCCGTAGGCGCCGCTGCCGGGCTTGGCCACGATCCGCTCGGCCACCTCCTGCTGGAACATCAAGGTGAGCGACTTCCACCAGGGCGGCCAGGCCTCGCCGCCCAGCCAGCGCACGAGCAGGGCGGTGCCGACATTGTAGGGCAGATTGGCGACGACATGGGCGCCGCCGGCGATGGCGGCCTCGTCGATCGCCAGCGCATCGTCCTGGATCACCGTCAGGCGGCCCTCCCAAGCCTCCGACAGCTCCGCCAGCGCCGGCAGGCAGCGCCGGTCGCGCTCCACCGCCGTCACCTGCGCGCCGGCGCGGAGCAAGGCGCGGGTGAGGCCGCCGGGTCCGGGCCCGACCTCGTAGACACGCTCGCCGTCGAGGCTGCCCGGCACGCGTGCGATCCGGTCGAGCAACTGTTCGTCGAGGAGGAAGTTCTGCCCCAGCGCCTTCGAGGCGCTGAGGCCGTGCCGCGCTATCACCTCGCGCAGCGGCGGCAAGTCCCTCAAGGGTCGGCGAGGCGCCGGGCGGAAGCGGCCGCGGTCTTGAGCGCCGCGATCATCGCGCCGGGGTTGGCCAGGTCCTTGCCGGCGATGCCGAAGGCGGTACCGTGGTCGGGCGAGGTGCGGACGATCGGCAGGCCGAGCGTCATGTTGACCCCTTCGTCGAAATACAGCGTCTTGAGCGGCACCAGCGCCTGGTCGTGGTACATGCACAATGCGACGTCGTAGCGCTCGCGGGCGCGCGGGTGGAACATCGTGTCGGCGGCGTGGGGGCCGCTGACGTCGAAACCCTCCTCGCGCAGCCGTTCGATCGCGGGGACGATCACGTCGATCTCCTCGCGCCCGAGCGAGCCTTCCTCGCCCGCATGGGGATTGAGGCCGGCCACGGCGAGCCGCGGCTGTTCGATCCCGAACTGGCGCTGGAGCCCGCGCGCGGTGGCGCGGCCCTTGGCGACGATCCGCTCGGCGGTCAGCAGGTTGGGCACGTCGCGCAGGGGCACGTGGACCGTGACCGGCACCGTCCGCAGCGACGGCCCCACCAGCATCATCGCCACCATCTCGCTGGAAACGCCGCAGCGCTCGGCGACGAATTCGGTCTGGCCGGCATGGGTGAAGCCGATCGTGTAGAGCTGCGCCTTCGAGACCGGGCCGGTGACGAGGCCGGAGGCCGCGCCCGAGCGGGTCAGGCCGACGGCGAGCTCGAGCGCGTCGAGCGATGCGCGGGCGCCGTCGAGATCGGGCCGGCCCGGGCTGGTGCCGTGGCCGCCGCCGACGCGCACCACCGGCAGCGCCCGGGCGAAGCAATCGCCGGCCTCGGCCGGATCGTCGATCGGGCACAGCGGCCCCTTCCACACCGCCTCGACCGCATCGCAGTCGCCGACGGCGAAGAAGGGCGGCAGGCCGTCCGCCTCGCGCCGCTCCCAGGCTTTGGCGATGATCTCCGGGCCGATGCCGGCCGGGTCGCCCAGCGCGACCGCAAGCGGCTTGGACAGGGCGGCGCTAGCGATAGTCGACCACCGCGTCGCGGCGCAGATCGCGCAGGTAGCGCCGCGCGCGGCGGTTGACCCGCTCCTCGTTGAGCTGCGCGTAGATCTGGTCGAACGACGGGCCTTCCGCAGCCGTCGGATCGTCGCGGCCGCACAGCACCAGCACCCGCACGCCCTCCTCGAACGAGCCGAACGGCGTCGTCGCCTGGCCGATGTTGAGGCTGAGCAGCATCTCCTGCAGCGCCGGGGGCAGGTCGCGGACCTTGGTCTGGTCGCTTGCGACGACTTCCGCCTTGATCTGCGCCGCCGCCGCCTCGGCATTGCCGCAGCCGCCCATCGTCTGGGCGGTACGGGCGAGCTGCTCGACCATCGGCGCGGCCTGCTCACGCGTCATGCCCTTGGGGAAGCTGATCGACATCTGCTTGAGGCTCAGCACGGCATCGCGCGGATCGGCGGTCAGCACCTGGCGCGTGTCCTGCACCGCGAGGATCGAGAAACCGCCCGGAATCTGGATGGGATCGCTGACCTGGCCGCGCGGCAGCGACTGGGCGACCTGGGCGAGCGCGTCCGGCAGCTGTTCGGGTCGAACCCAGCCGAGATCGCCGCCGACCGCTGCGGTCGAGGCTTCGGAGAATTGCCGTGCATAGGCGACGAAGGAGGCGCCCTGGCGGATCTGGTCGACGATCCGCTGCGCGTTGGCGCGCGCCTCGGCCGCGGTCTCGGGAGTCGCCGACAGGAAGATCTCGGCGATCTTGAACTCCTGGGCGCCCTTGGAGGCGTTGAGCCGGTCGATCAGCGAGCGCACCTCCTCGTCGCCGACGGCTACGAACGGCTCGATCTCCCGGCGCAGCAGCCGCGACCAGGCCATCTCGCCCTGGATCTGGCGCTTGATCGACTGTTCGGACGAGCCCTGCGAGCGCAGATAGGTGGCGAACTCCTGCGGCGTGCGGTTGAAGTTCTTGGCATATTGAGCGAAATATTGATCGATCTCGCGCGGCTCGACCTTGACCTCGCTGGCCTCGGCGGCCTGGATCTGCAGCGTCTCGTCGACCAGGTTGCGAAGCACCTGCTCGCGCAGGCGCGCCAGCTCCTCCTGCGGAACGCGCCCGCCATTGGCCAGCACGATCAGCGCGAGCCGGTGGTCGACGTCGGTACCGGTGATGACCGTGCCGTTGACGATCGCCGTCGCCTTGCGGACGTTGGGATCGTCCTTGCCGAAGAACTGGACGTTGCTGGGGATGTTGAGCCCGCCAGCCGGCGCGGGGGCCTCGCCTGAAGTCTGCGCGAGAGCCGCGACCGCCGCCGCCGAACCCGCGAGCACCAGCGCCGCCCTCGTATATGTGCCGAGCTTCATCATTCCTCCAATAAAAGCAGGCCGGCAATCTGCCCCCGATTGCCTGAACCGCAGCTTAGCGTCCCAAATTCTTGAGCGCTACCCGGAACAGGAAGGTGTTGCCGCGCCGGAAGTCGCCGGTGGCGTCATAGTCGCGCCGCCAGGTGAGGCCGATCTCGATGCATTCGTCGTCATAGGCGATGCCGAGGCGGTGGCGGATCGGCTCATAGCCGTCGGCGAACGACAACGGGTCCTCCTCGGCGTTGGTGAGATCGACCACGGTCGAACCGAACACCGACCAGTAATTGGCGAATTTGAGCCGCCCGGCCAGCCGGATTTCCTCGCGGTCGCGCAGGTCCTCGATCGCCGGATCGATGTCGCGGTTCAGCCGCAGGTAGCCGATCGAGGCATAGGTTTGGTTGCCGCCGAACACGGTGTCGAGCTCGTTGCGACGGACTTCCAGGCTGTCCTGATCGACCCGGAAACGGTGGACCAGGCTGAGCTTGCGGCCGATCTTCAGAGTGCTTCGGCCGACGATGTCCGAAAAACGGCCCGACAGGCCGGTGCCAGGGGGAAAGATGTCCGGCCGGTTGCTGAGCCGGTAGCTCTGGCCGACCGTGGTGCGGAAGGCGACGCCCGGCAGGTCGAACGCCCAGTCGACGCCGTAGGTGGCGCGCACCCCGTCTTCCCAGCGATCGTAGCCGGGGAAGCGGTTGAGCGCGAACAGGTTGGAATCCTCCAGGTCGACCGCCCGGGCATCCTCGTTGGGGATCGCGACGTTGCGCGTCGGCGGCGACGCGACGAGCTGGAGCCGCGGCGTCAGCCGCTGCGTGCCGCCGAGGAACTCGCCGACGAAGGGCCAGCGCAGCTCGGCGGCGAGCGCCCCGATGGCGCGCGCGTTCCAGCCTTCGTCGCCGCGATAGACGACGACGTCGGTGAGCTCGGTGTCATGGGCGTTGTAGAGGTCGCCGCGGCCGTAGGCGGTGAGGATCAGCTCCTGCCCGAGCGCGGTGATTCTGCGCCGGTCCCAGCGGGCGGAGAGGAAGGCGCGCTGCGTGTCCTGGCCGTCGGTGCGGAGGATCGAGAGGGTGTTCGCCTGGACCTCGGCGCCGCCGTCCCAGAAGATGTCGTCGAACCGCCAGCGGGCGTCGAGCGCCGGCAGGGCGATCGGCTGCTGGCCCTGCACGTCGGTGGCCCGGAGGCCCTGGAATGCCCAGCCGGCGATCGAGATGTAGCTGTCGTCGCTGATCCGCTCGGCGTCCACCATCGTGCGCAGCCGGTCGTCGCGCGAGATGTCGTAGCGGCGCAGGAAGGTGCGGTCGGTGACGTAGCGCGCGGCGGCGGTGAGGCTCCAAAGCGGGTCGAACTGGAAGCGGCCATTGCCTTCGAGATAGGCGCGAAAGCCGCGGTCCCGCTCCATCGTCAGCCGATCGCCCCGCACCCCCAGTCGCGAGCCGTGCGTCACGAATCCGGACACCTGGTAGGCGCCGAGCCCGGTCAGGTGCCGGTAATTGCCCTCCAGCATCGGCAGCACGTCGCTGTAGAGGTGCGGCGTCAGCGTGGCGTCGCGGTTCGGCGCGAGCCGCATGTAATAGGGCAGGCTGAGCTCGAGGCCGTTGCTTCGGCTGAAGCGGATGTCGGGGACGAGCAGGCCGCTGCCGCCGCCCTCGCTGCCGTCGGGGTGGGACAGGCCCGGCAGCGCGAGGATCGGAGTGCCGAACAGGTGCAGGCTCGCACCTTCGTAGCGGATTCGGTTGCGGATCGGATCGTGCACGACCTTGACCGCGGTGATCTTCCAGGTGGGGTCCTTGGGGCACCCGTCCGGGCCGACCACGGCGCAGGGCGAGTAAGCGGCGCGGTAGAGGGTGGTGTAGCCGGCCTGCCGTTCGGCCCGCTCGGCGGCAAGGCGGCCGCCATCCTCCAGCACGAGCAGCAGATTGTCGACGAGGCCGTCGCGCAGCGTGTCGGTGAGGACGACGCTGTCGCCATAAGCGGCGTCGCCCTGCGGATTGACCACCCGCACGTTTCCCTCGGCCCGGACCTCGCCGCTCTGGCGGTTCCAGATCACCTGGTCGGCGCGAAGATTGTTGCCCTCGCGGCTCATCCGGACGTCGCCGCTGGCGGTGACGATGTCGGCCTGGCTGTCGTAGGTCAGCGCGTCGGCGCTGAACTCGACCTGCGCCGGCTCGGCGGCGCCGTCAGTCGCGGCGGCGGGAGTGGCGGCGGGGGGAGGGGAGAGGCTCTCCTGCGCCAAAGCGGCGCCCGACGTACAGAGCAGCAGCGACAGGGCCGTCCGGCGAATGAAATGAAATCTCTTCACTGTCCCCGCCGCATTGGCACGCGCGACCAAGGAGCCTATCGCATCCGAAGTCGTTCCCTGCAATGGGCGGCCGCGGGCGGGTCCTTTGCCAGCGGCCGGAGCTTTGCCCTATCAGGTCCGCCCGTCACAGCTCGGCCCAGCCGACCAGGAGGATTGTCGTTCCATGAAAGTCAGCTTCGCCGCCCAGCGCCCCACCGGCTCCTACGCGCTCGCCATCCCCGTGTGGGGCGAAGACATGATCGCGGATCGACTGAGCGGCTTCGACGAGGCGGCGCGCACCCTCGCCGGCCGAGCCGCCGACGCCCAGCGCTTCGAGCGCGAAGCGGCGATGATCGCCGAGACCTTCATCAGCGAGGGCGACATGGCGCGACGGCTGTTGCTGATCGGCCTCGGCGGCAAGCGCGACGACGACGCGCTGTACGAGCGGGTCGGCGGCGCCCTCACCGCCCGCCTGCTCACCTCGGGCGAGACCCGGCTGGTGGTGGACCTCAGCGGCCTTGGCCTGGGCGGCGAGGAGGCGGCGCGGATCGCCTTCGGCGTCGCGGCGCGCGCCTGGCGCTACGACATCTACCGCACCAAGCTCAACAAGAAGGCCAGGCCGACGCTGGAGGAGGTCGTTGTCGTCGCCGGCGGCGACGATGCCGACCGGAGCTGGCGGCACAAGGCTGCCCTGCTCGAGGGCATCTCCTTCACCCGCGAGCTCGTCACCGAGCCCGCCAACGTCATCTATCCTGTCAGCTTCGTCGAACGCTGCCGCGAAAGCCTGGAGGGGCTCGGCGTCGAGTTCGAAGTGCTCGACGAGAAGGCGATGACCGACCTCGGCATGGGCTCGCTGATGGGGGTGGCGCTCGGATCGGCGCAGCCGCCGCGGCTGCTGGCGATGCGCTGGAACGGCGCCGGCGACGGCAGGAAGCCGGTTGTGCTGATCGGCAAGGGCGTGACCTTCGATACCGGCGGCATCTCGATCAAGCCCGCCGCCGGCATGGAGGCGATGAAGTGGGACATGGGCGGCGCCGCCGCCGTCGCCGGCACGATCAAGGCGCTCGCGACCCGCAAGGCGAAGGCGAACGTGGTCGGCATCTGCGGCCTGGTCGAGAACATGCCCGACGGCAAGGCGCAGCGCCCCGGCGACGTCGTCACCAGCCTGTCGGGCCAGACGATCGAGGTGATCAACACCGACGCGGAAGGGCGGCTCGTGCTGTGCGACGCGATGACCTGGGCCCAGCGCCAGTACAAGCCGGAATATATGGTCGATCTCGCCACCCTCACCGGCGCGATGATCATTTCGCTCGGCTACGAATATGCCGGGCTTTTCTCCAACGACAACGGCCTTGCCGACAAGCTCGCCAATGCCGGCCTCAAGACTGGCGACAAGGTGTGGCGGATGCCGATGGGCGACGCCTACGACAAGATGATGGATTCGCCGATCGCCGACATGAAGAACAGCGGCGCGCGCGAGGGCGGCTCGATCACCGCCGCCTGCTTCCTCGGCCGTTTCGTGGACGACGGCGTGAAATGGGCGCATCTCGACATCGCCGGCATGGTCTGGGCCAACAAGGCGGGCGCATTGTGGGACAAGGGCGCGACGGGATACGGCGTTGCCCTCCTCGACCGCTTCGTGGCCGATAATTTCGAGGGCTGAGCCTCGCCGTTGCGGGCGCGGCGAAGCGATCCGGCGGCCGTCGCTCGAGCGCCGGATTGCTTCCTCGCTCCGCTGCCCGCAATGACGGTCTCGCGATGCTCGTCGACTTCTACCATCTCGCGTCCACGCCGATCGAGCGCGTGCTGCCGCGCATTTGCGAGAAGGTGCTCGCAGACGGCGGCCGCCTGCTGATCGTGGCGAGGCCCGAGCAGGAGCCCCAGCTCGATGCGCTCCTGTGGGCCTATGACAAGGAGGCCTTTCTCCCCCACGGGCGAAGCTCCGGCGCGGATCCGGAGCGCCAGCCCATCCTGGTCTCAAGCGTGGCCGAAGCGGCCAACGGCGCCGCCAACATCGCCCTGGCGGACGGGGAGTGGCGCGAAGCGGCGCTCGCGTTCGAGCGGGTGTTCTACTTCTTCGACCACGCCCATCTCGACGAGGCGCGGGCGAGCTGGCGCGCGCTCAAGGACCGCGCCGGGGTCGAGCGCCGCTACTGGAAGCAGGACGAACGGGGCAAATGGGTGCAGGGGCCCTAGCTAGAGGCTGAGAGCGCCCGCGTAGCCGGTCAGCTCGAGATAGCCGCGCCCGCCCTCGGTCGTCACCGCGCCCTCCCAATAGACCGGCATGCCGCCGCCGCGCCCGTCCAGCTCCTGCGCGTCGAACAGCGGCTTCAGCCTGTAGCGGCGCACCCCCTCCGGCAGTCGCACCAGGAAATCGGTCTCCACCGGATAGGCCGCGCCGCTCGCGGGCGATCGCCAGCGCCGGCGGGGAACGAACCGCACATCCTGCGGGCCGAAGGCGATCTGCGCCCCGTTCGGGCGCCGCAGCGTTCCCCCCGCATAGACCGGCCGGCCATTCCTGCCCCGCACCTGGAACGCCATCAGCGCGCCGCCGTCGTCAAGGTTGATCCCCGCCCAGTCCCAGCCGACCGCCTCGTCCGGAAGCAGCGTCGACGACCATTCGCGGTCCAGCCAGGCGGTGCCCTTGACGCTCGATCGCTTCGCGCCGCGCGTCACGAAGCCGGACACCGCCAGATGCGGCACCGAATAATAATGGCTCGCCTGCTCAGGCTTGGGTCCCTTGCGGCTGTAGCCGCCCGCGCCGTTCAGCATCGGGGGCTGGGTCGGGACGAATACGAGGTCCAGCCCGAAAGCACCGGCTGGAACCACGCTTCGGAAGCTGCCGTCCGCTCGTCTCCGCAGCGCCCAGTCCAGGAGCACGACGTTCGCATCGCCCGTCTCGGCGGCCGCTATGCCGAATCCCGCCCGTGCCGCCTTCTGGTCGTGCAGCAGCCGGCCGGTCTCCGGGTCGGACAGCGCCGCGTGCGCGAACACGATCTGCTTGGGCGCGAAGGCGCTCGGATTGGCGGGATCGACGGCCGGGCGCGAGCGGAAGAAGGTGATCTGGAAGCCGAGCGGCTTGCCCTCCGGCGTCTCCAGCCAGCCGGTGAAATACCACCATTCGGTGCGGAAATCCGGATGCGCGCCATGGTCCCGCGGAAAGCGCAACGCGGCGCCCGGTGTGACGGCGGGATAGCTCACCCGCGCTTCCCGCGGCTGCGCGCCCAGCGTCGCCGCCGCCGCAAGCAGGAGAAGGGGGAGGGGAGGCCGGGTCACCAATCCTCGCTCACCGCTCGAACCGCGCTGCCGGACAGCGCCCGGCGTCCCGCCAGCACGGCGGTGCCGGCCGATGTCGCCACCAATGCCGCCGCCACGCTTCCCAGCAGCGCCCAGGGCAGGCGCGTCTCCATCGTCCAGTTGAACGACTGCGGGTTGATGACGTGGATCAGGATCTGGCTCATCGCCAGCCCCAGCACCGCGCCTGCCGCGATCCCGATCAGCCCGAGCAGCGCGCCCTCGCTCGCCAGCATCGCGACGATCTGGCGCGGCGCCATGCCGATGTGGCGCAGCATTCCGAACTCCTTGATCCGGGCGATCGTCTGCGCCGACATGGTCGCCGCCACGCCCGCCAGCCCGATCAGGATCGCAATCGCCTCCAGCACATAGGTGATGGCGAAGCTGCGGTCGAACAGGCTCAGCGCCATCCGCCGAAGCGTCTCCGGCTCGGCGATATCGACGCGCCCGGCAAGGCCGTCGGGAAGCCGTTGCCGGAGCGCCGCGCCCACCGCGCGCGCCGAAGCGCCCGGGGCGAGCGTCACCGCCGCTTCGCTTCTCACCTCGTCGCCCGTCAGCCGGACATAGTCGCGCGTGTCGATCGCGATCGCGCCCTGCTGCCGCGCATAATCGCGCCACACGCCTGCGACATAAGCCGCTCCGTCCGAACCGCCGATCGGCAGCCGGAACGGGTCCCCGGGATCGACGCCGTACAGCCGCGCGGCGGGCTCGGAGAACCAGAGCGCGATGCCCTGGCCGGGGGCCCGCGCCCGCTCGATCAGCGGCAAGGCATAGCCCGGCCCGCCGATCGGCCGCACGATCAGCTGGACCGAGGGCAGATCGGGATCGAGCACCAGCGGCACCGACTTGCTGAAGGCAATGTCGGCGACACCCGGCGTCGCGGCGAGCCGCCGCTGCAGATCGGGCGTGAACAAAGGCTCGTCGGTCGCGGCCGCAAGGTAGAGGTCGGCGCTGAGGAAGCTTTCCAGCCAGTCGTCGACCGAGCCCCTGAAGCTCGTCACCATTACCGCCATCGCGATCATCAGCCCGGTGCTCGCGACGATGCCGCCGAGCGCGGTCGAGGCCTGTGACGGCGCGCCGAGCAGCCGCCGCAGCGCCAGCTCGAACGCGGGTCGGCGGGTGTCCACTCGCGCGAGCGGCTCCAGCAGCGTCCGCGCCAGCCACGGCATCGCCGCCACCCCTCCGGCCAGGATCAGCCCCACCGCCAGATAGCCGAACAGGGGCAGCCTCCCGACCGCGGGCAGGAACGCCGCGCCCGCGCCGAGCAGGATCAGCGCCAGCGCGGGCCGCCAGTGCGGGCGCTTGCGCGGATCGATCGCGTCGCCGGCATTCTTGAGCGCCTCGGCCGGCGCGATCCGGGCAGCCGCCCGTGCCGGCGCATAGCTCCCGCCGATCGCGGTGGCGACGCCGAAGGCCAGGAAGGCCAGGGCCGCCGCGGGCGAGAACATGAGCTCGGGCGCGGTGTTGCTGAAATAGAGGCTGCCGAGATCGCCGCCGACGAAACGCATCGCGAGCGCGGCGAGGCCGTAGCCGATCGCGAGACCGGCGAGGGACCCGGCAACGCCGAGCACCGTCCCTTCGACGAGCAGCTGCGTGCGCACGGCCCGCTCCTGCATCCCGAGCGTCCGAAGCAGCGCGAACTGCCGCAGCCGCCGCGTCACCGACAGCGATTGCGCCGAATAAACGAGGAATCCGCCGGTCAGCAGCGCGACCAGCGCCAGCATGTCGAGGTTGACCCGATAGGCGCGGGAAAGGCTGTCGCCGCGCCGGCTCTCGCTGTCGCTGTCGGTCAGCCTGACGCCCGCGGGCAGGGTGCGGGCGATCTCCGCGCGCGCGGCATCGAGGCTGACGCCTTCCGCGAGCTTGAGGTCGACCCGGTCGATGCTGCCGAGCCTTGCGAACCGCCATTGCGCCGTCGAGATGTCGACGATCGCCAGCGGCAGCCCGGCGCCCACTCCCGGCAGGTCGCCCGCGACGGTGAAGCGGTGGCTGGCCGTACCCACCCGCACCACCGCCGTGTCGCCCGGCCGCAGCCCGCTCCGCGCCCGGGCGGCCTGCGAAAGGTAGATCGCGTCGAGATCGAACGCTGCGTCCGCCATCGAGGGGCGGCTGCTCCGCGCTTCGGCCGCTCCGCTATCCACCCGCCTGCCGATCAGGTTCGGGGTCACCGAAAGCACGCGCAGCACGTCGGTGCCCTGCAGCATGATCGCCGCGTTGCCCGGCCCGATCGAACCGTTGAGCTGCACCACCGGGCTCGCGTCCGCCACCGAGGCAAGCCTGAGAAGGCGCGGGTAGAGCCGCTCGTCGAAGCCGATCCCGCTCGTGCCGCGGACCTGGAGGTCGGCATCGCCCGAGACGCTTCGCACCGCCTCGCCGAACGCATCGGCCGCCGACCGGTTGATGACGTGCACGGCGAAGCCGAGCGCCACGCCGATCGCGATCGCCAGCCCGGCCACCAGGAAGCGCAGCGGAAAGGCGCGCCACTCGCCGCCGATCAGCCAGCGCCAGGCGAGCCTCGTGCCCGCCGCCTCAGCCATCGACGAGCCCGCGCGGAGTCAGCACAAGCTGCCGGTCGGCGCTCGCCGCCGCGGCGGGGGAATGGGTGACGAGCAGCATCGCCGCGCCGCGCTCCTGGACGGCCCGGTTGAGCAGCGCCAGGATCTGCCCGGCCGTGTCGGGATCGAGGTTGCCGGTCGGCTCGTCCGCGAGGATGAGGGCGGGGCGGTGTACCAGCGCGCGTGCGATCGCCACCCGCTGCAGCTCACCGCCTGAAAGCTCCTTGGGGTAGCTCTCGCGCCGGTCGCCGAGGCCCACCGAGCCGAGGAGCTGCCCTGCCTCGGCGAGCGCCGCGGCGCGCGCGCCCTTCTGCAGGACCAGCGGCAACGCCACGTTCTGCGCCAGAGTCAGGTGCGGGAGCACGTGGAAGGCCTGGAAGACGAAGCCGATCCTGTCGCGCCGAAGGCTCGTTCGCCCGATCTCGTCGAGGGCGGACAGGGGCGCCCCGGCGATCGTCACTTCCCCCGCATCGGCCGTGTCGAGCCCGGCGACGACATTGAGCAAAGTCGACTTGCCGACGCCGGATTCGCCGCGGATCGCGACATGCTCCCCGGCCGCCACGCTCAGCTCCACCGCCTCGAACAGCGTGCGCCCGCCCGGCAGCGTCTTCGCCACTCCCTTGAGCTCGAGGGCCGCATTGTCCATGGCCCGGGGATAGAGGCTGGCGGGGGTTCGCGAAAGGCGGGCTGCTTGCGGTTTGCCCGGCAGCCTCCTAGAGAGCCGCGCAATCCACTCACCAACAGAAGATATGGAGCCTTTCCGGCCATGGCGACCGAACGCACCTTCTCGATCATCAAGCCCGACGCCACCCGCCGCAATCTGACGGGCGCGGTGACCAAGATGCTCGAGGATGCGGGGCTGCGCGTCGTCGCCTCCAAGCGCATCCGCATGACCCGCGAGCAGGCAGAGGGCTTCTATGCCGTCCACCGCGAGCGGCCCTTCTTCAACGACCTCGTCAGCTTCATGATCTCGGGCCCTGTCGTCGTCCAGGTGCTCGAGGGCGAGAATGCCGTCGCGAAGAACCGCGAGGTGATGGGCGCCACCAACCCGGCTCAGGCCGACGAGGGAACGATCCGCAAGGTCCACGCCGAATCGATCGAGGCGAACTCCGTCCACGGCTCCGACAGCGCGGAAAACGCCCGCACGGAGATCGATTTCTTCTTCAAGCCCGAGGAAATCGTCGGCTGAGGATCTCGGCTATCTGCGCCGCGCCGCCCACAGCCTGTCGAGCCGCGCCGGCGCGTCCTTCGCCGACACCCGCTCGACCTGCGACAGGCCGCGCAGCCTGACGTCGTCGCCTTCCAGGAATCCGCCCTCCTCGATCTCGTAGCCGATGTCGTAGATCGCGACGTAGCTGCGGGTCGCGCCGTCGCTGGTGAAGCGCGTCGTGATCGCCACGGGCAGAAGCCGGTCGCCTGAAGCCTGCTTCTTCCCGCCGCGCGCCGCCTTCTTGACGGCCGCTTCGATCCACCCCGCCTCGATCCGCGGCTCGACCACCGTTTCGACCGCGTCGATCTCGAGCGCCGATGGAAAGCGGAAGGTCTGGCTCTGGATCACCGCCGCCTCGTCGGCGGGCGAGAGCACCAGCCGCTTCCCCTTGTCCGCGCGCTCGGCCCGAAGCACCAGGGTCGCGGCCTTGCTCGCTTCCTCCTGCCGCGCCGCCGCGCGCTCGGCCTCGGCGCTGGTCCGCTCGCGATAGCTGTTCCACAAGGTCAGCCCGGAGATCGCCACCGCCAGCACGGCGAGCACTTCGCCGAGCGTGATCCAGCGCCGACGGATCGCCGCGGCTTCGGCGGCCTGCGTTTCATCGCTCATGGGACAGACCCCTGCAAAATTCGTCGAGCGTGGCGGGATAGAGCTGATGCTCGGCCTCGAGCACGCGCTCGGCGAGGCTTTCCGGATCGTCGCGCGCCTGGATGCGCACCCGCGCCTGGGCGAGCACCGGCCCGCCGTCCAGCTCCTCGGTGACGAGGTGGACCGAGCAGCCGGCAAATTCCTCGCCGGCCAGCAGCGCCCGCCGATGCGTATCGAGCCCTTTGTAGAGCGGCAGCAGCGAGGGGTGGATGTTGAGGATGCGCCCCTCCCACGCCGCGATGAACCAGGGCGAGAGCAGCCGCATATAGCCGGCGAGCGCGACCACCTCGGCGCCGTGCCCCCTCAGTTGCGCGTCCATCGTCCGGTCGAACGCCTCGCGCTCGATGCCCCGGTGGCTCTGCGCCCAGGTGTCGAGCCCGAACCGCCGCGCCAGCACCAGCCCTCGCGCCTCGGGCACGTTGGAGGCGACCAGCACGATCTCATAGGCCCGGTCCGGGTCGCGGCGTCGATAGTCGGCGAGCGCTTCGAGGTTGGAGCCGCGGCCCGAGATCAGGACCGCGACGCGGACCTTGTCAGCCATTGTGGGTGGCGGTCCACGGCGCCCGCGCGCTCCAGCTTTCCGCCGATCCGAACACCGTGCAGCCTTTCCGCCCCGCCTCGACCGAGCCGATCCTGAACACCGTCTCGCCCGCGCCCGAAAGCTCGGCGATCACCGTTTCGGCCTGCTCGGGCGGCACCACGACCGCCATGCCGATGCCGCAGTTGAAGGTCCGCGCCATCTCCTCCGGCTCGATATTGCCCTGCGCCTGGACGAACGCCATCAGCCGCGGCTGCGGCCAGGAATCGGCATCGATCCTGGCGTGGAGGCCCTCCGGCAGCACGCGCGGGATGTTTTCCAGGAGGCCGCCGCCGGTGATGTGGGCGAGGGCGTTGACTCGGCCGCTCCGCACCACCGGCAGCAGCGGTTTCACATAGATTCGGGTCGGCTCGAGCAGCGATTCGACGAGGATCCGCTCCTGATCGAACAAGGCGGGGCGGTCGAGCCTCCAGCCCTTGTCCGCCGCCAGCCGCCGCACCAGCGAAAAGCCGTTGGAATGGAGGCCGGACGAAGCCAGGCCGAGAATGACGTCGCCTTCCTTCACCCCGTCGCCGGTCAGCGCCGCGCCGCGCTCGACCGCGCCGACGCAAAAGCCGGCGAGGTCGTAGTCCCCTTCGGCGTACATGCCCGGCATCTCGGCGGTCTCGCCGCCGATCAGCGCGCAGCCGGCCTCCCGGCAGCCCTCGGCGATACCGGCGATGACTCGTTCGGCGACGCCGTTCTCCAGCCGTCCGGTCGCGAAATAGTCGAGGAAGAAGAGCGGCTCGGCGCCCTGCACGATCAGGTCGTTGACGCACATCGCGACCAGGTCGATGCCGACGCCGTCGTGCCGGTCGAAGTCGATCGCCAGCTTGAGCTTGGTGCCGACCCCGTCGTTCGCGGCAACCAGCAAGGGATCGGTGTAACCGGCTGCCTTGAGGTCGAAAAATCCGCCGAAACCGCCCAACGACGCATCGGCCCCCGGCCGCGCCGTCGATTTGGCGAGCGGCCCGATCGCCTTTACCAGCGCGTTGCCCGCCGCGATCGACACGCCGGCCTTGGCGTAAGTGTAGCGTTCCTGCTGCGTCCCTTGGCTCATATGCGGCGCCTAGCCACATCCCGCTTGGATTTCCATGTTTCTGTCGCCAAAAGGCGTCCCGTGAAGTTTCCGGCGCGCCTGTCCTCCCTCGCACCTTTGGCTCTGGTCCTGCTCCTGGCAGGGGGCGGGATGCTCTATGCGCAGCTTGAGGGCGCGGATCGCGGCGTTCCGCCGATCGACAGCTCGAACACCCTCGAGGTCACCGGCATCGACGTCGACACCAGCGGCAAGACCAGCGAGGAGGCCCGCTTCGAGGGCTGGAAACAGGCGCAGCGGCTCGGCTGGCGCGCGCTTTACGCCAAGACCACCGGCCGCCCCGCCGCGCAGGCGCCCGGCCTCACCGATTCGGTCCTGAACGCGATCGTTTCCGGAATCATCGTCGAGCAGGAGCAGATCGGGCCGCGGCGCTACATCGCCCGCCTCGGCGTGCTGTTCGACCGCGGCCGCGCCGGAGAGCTGCTCGGCATCGGTCCCAATCAGGGCCGGCGCTCGGCGCCGATGCTGGTGGTTCCGGTGATGCTGAGCGGCTCGACCGTCCAGAGCTTCGAATGGCGATCGCCCTGGCAGCATGCCTGGGCGCGCTTCCGCACGGGTGGGAGCGCGATCGACTATGTCCGCCCGTCCGGCTCGGGCATCGATCCGCTGCTGCTCAACGCCGCGCAGACCAGGCGCCCCGGGCGCGGCTGGTGGCGGATGCTGCTCGATCAATATGCGGCCGCCGACGTGGTCGTTCCCGAGGTCCACCTCAAGCGCACTTATCCCGGCGGCCCCGTGATCGGCACCTTCAGCGCCCGCTTCGGCCCCGACAACAGGCTCCTCGACCGCTTCACGCTGCGCGTCGAGAACAGCGGCGCGCTGCCGCGGCTGCTCGACGAGGGCGTGCGCCGGATCGATCTTGCCTACACCCGCGCGCTGAATGCCGGCCTGCTCGATCCCGATCCGTCGCTGGTGGTCGAGACTCCCGACATCGTCGCCCAGATTGCCGCCCGGATCGAAGCCGCCAACGCCGCGATGTCGACCTCGGCGGCGGCGCCGCTGCCGGCGCCGCCGACCAGCGCCGCACCGGTGCCGGTCGGGGCGGCGGTGCCCTTCAATATCCAGGTCGAGACCCCAAGCGCTGCCGACGTCAGCCAGGCCGAGATCTCGGTCAGCCGGATCCCCGGAATCACCTCCGCGATCACCTCCAGCCTCGCGCTCGGCGGCACGTCGGTGATGCGGGTGACCTTCGTCGGCGACGTCAATGCACTCGCCGCCGCGCTGCAGGCGCGCGGCTGGGCGGTGCAGGTCGCCGGCAACACGCTCCGCATTTCGCGGCCGCGAGGCGGGCCGGAAAGCGAGTAAGGCGATGAACCAGATCGCGCTGCCGCTCGACTGGCCGGTGGCGGATCGTGACGAGGATTTCCTCGTCTCCGACGCCAACCGCGCGGTGTTCGATCATTTCCGCCGCTGGTCGACGTGGCCGGTCATGGCCACTCTGCTCACCGGCCCCCGCAAATCGGGCCGCAGCCTGCTCGGGCGCATCTTCGTCCGAAAGACCGGCGGGAGGCTGTTCGACAATGCCCAAAGCCATGACGAGGAGGCATTGTTCCACGCCTGGAACGACGCCCAGGAGCGGCGCAAGCCCCTGCTGCTCATCGCGGACTCGCCGCCCCCCGCTTGGGCGGTCGCGCTGCCCGACCTGCGCTCCCGCCTCTCGGCAACGCCGCACATCAAGATCGACCAGCCCGACGACGACCTGCTCGGCGGCCTGATCGTCAAGCTGCTCGAGGATCGCGGCATCGCCACGCCGCCCGATCTCCGCGAATATCTGGTCCCGCGGATCGAACGCAGCTATGTTGCCGTCCAGCAGATCGTCGACCTTCTCGATCGCGCCATGCTCTCGCACAGCCGCCGCCTGACGGTTCCGATGGCTCGCCGCGCGCTCGCCGAGGCCGGCCTTGTCGGAACAGCAGGAAATCGAGCCTGAAGATGGAACGAGCCGCGGCGGCAGCGCCGATCAACGACGACGAAGCGCCGCCCTGCGCGCCCGAAGCGCGCGAGCGCTATTTCAACCGCGAGCTCTCCTGGCTGGCCTTCAACCGCCGAGTGCTGGAGGAGGCGTGCAACGGCGCCCATCCCTTGCTCGAGCGGCTGCGCTTCCTGTCCATCTCCGGCAACAACCTCGACGAATTCTTCATGGTCAGGGTAGCCGGCCTCAAGGGCCAGCAATTGCTCGGCGTCGAAGAATGCTCGGCCGACGGCATGACGCCAGTCCAGCAGCTGATCGCGATCGCCGACGCGTCGGATCGGCTGACGGCGAGCCAGCAGCTGGTCTGGTCCGACCTCAAGCAGGCGCTGTCCGAGGCCGGCGTCCAGGTGATCGGCATCGAGGAAGATCTGGACGAGGCCTCGTCGGCCTGGCTCGACCGCTATTTCCGCGAGCAGACCTTCCCGGTGCTGACGCCCCAGGCGATCGATCCGGCCCATCCGTTCCCGTTCATCCCCAACAAGGGCTTCTCGCTGATTTTCGACCTCAAGCGGCTGTCGGACGGCGAGCCGATCCGCGAGCTGCTGATGGTGCCCACCACGCTGCCGCGCTTCGTTCGCGTCCCCGGCGAAGCGGTCCGCTACATCGCGATCGAATCCCTGATCCGGCGCAACATCGGCACCTTGTTCCCCGGCTACGAGGTCCACGGCCATGGTGCCTTCCGGATCATCCGCGACAGCGACATCGAGGTTGAGGAGGAAGCCGAGGATCTGGTCCGCTACTTCCGAAGCGCGATCAAGCGCCGCCGGCGCGGCCGGGTCATCCAGCTGGCGCTCGAAGCCGACATGCCGGACGAGCTCGAGGCGCTGGTTCGTGTCGGCCTCGACGCCTCCGAGGCGCTGGTCTTCGAATCGACCGGCTTCCTCGGCATCGCGGACCTCGAGGCCCTGGTCGAAGAGGATCGCCCGGACCTCAAGTTCCCGCCTTTCACACCGCGATTTCCCGAACGTATCCGGGAACATGGCGGCGATTGCTTCGCCGCCATCCGAAGCAAGGACATCGTCGTCCACCATCCCTATGAAAGCTTCGACGTCGTCATCGCCTTCCTTCGCCAGGCGGCGGAGGATCCCGACGTGGTGGCGATCAAGCAGACGCTCTACCGCGCCGGCAAGCAGTCGGCGATCATCCGGGCCCTGATCGACGCCGCCGAAGCGGGCAAGTCGGTGACGGCGGTGGTCGAGCTCAAGGCGCGCTTCGACGAGGAGCAGAACCTGCTCTGGGCCAACGCCCTCGAGCGGGCGGGCGTCCAGGTCGTCTACGGCTTCATCGACTGGAAGACCCACGCGAAGGTGTCGATGGTCGTCCGGCGCGAGGAGAAGGGCTACCGCACCTACTGCCACCTCGGCACCGGCAACTATCATCCGGTCACCGCGCGAATCTACACCGACGTCAGCTTCTTCACGGCCGATCCCCGTGTCGGCCGCGATGCCGCTCAGATGTTCAACTACATCACCGGCTATGTCGAACCGCGCGACCTCGAGCTGCTGACGATGTCGCCGCACGGCCTGCGCGACGAGCTTTGCCGCCTGATCGAGCAGGAGATCGCCAGCGCCCGCGACGGCAAGCCGGGCGTCGTCTGGGCGAAGATGAACTCGCTCGTCGATCCCGCCATCATCGAGCGGCTCTACGCCGCCAGCGCCGCGGGCGTGCAGGTCGAGCTCAGCGTCCGCGGCATCTGCTGCCTCAGGCCCGGCGTGCCCGGCCTGTCGGAGAACATCAGGGTCAAGTCGATCGTCGGCCGTTTCCTCGAGCACAGCCGAATCTGGGCGTTCGGCAACGGCGAGGCGCTCCCGAACCGCGAAGCGCTGGTCTATGTGAGCTCGGCCGATTGGATGCCGCGCAACTTCGACCGCAGGGTCGAATATATGCTCAAGATCGAGAATCCGACCGTGCACGCCCAGATCCTCGACCAGGTGATGGTCGCCAACCTGATCGACAACGAGCAGAGCTGGCGCCTGCTCGCCGACGGGAGCTACGAGCGTGTCTCACCAGGCCCGGACAAGCCCTTCAACCTGCACCGTTACTTCATGACCAACCCTTCGCTCTCCGGGCGCGGTGCGGCGCTTCGCAACAGTGGCGCCGGGGTTCCCAAGCTCCGCCTCCGCCGCCACTGACGCCGTGACCGCGGATCCCGTCGCGATCATCGACATCGGATCGAACTCGGTCCGCCTGGTCGTCTATTCGGGCGCGACCCGGGTGCCTTCGGTCATCTTCAACGAGAAGGTGATGGCGGGCCTCGGCGCAGGCGTGTCGGAGACCGGGCGGATGACCGATCGGGCGCAGGAGCGGGCGCTCGCCGCGCTCCGCCGCTTCCGGATCCTGACCCGCCAGATGGGCATCCGCCGGCCCCGCGTCGTCGCCACCGCCGCGGTCCGGGATGCCGAGAATTGCGGCGAGTTCCTGAAGAAGGTGCAAGGCGTCGGCTTCGAACCCGAAGTCCTGTCGGGCGACGACGAGGCTATGATGGCGGGCCAGGGGGTCCTCTCCGCCATCCCCGAGGCGGACGGCATCGTCGGCGATCTCGGCGGCGGCAGCCTCGAGCTGGTCGACGTCGCCGACGGCGAGGTGATCGACAGCATCTCGCTGCCCTTCGGCGTGCTGCGCATCGCGCCCCTGCTCGGCAAGGGCGAGGGCGCGCTCGCCCGCAAGGTCGGCAAGGCGCTGGACGCGATGGATTTCCGCAAGCGCGGCCGCAAGCGCCCCTTCTACATGGTCGGCGGCTCGTGGCGGGCGCTCGCCCGGCTCGACATGGTCGCGACCAGCTACCCGCTGCCGATCACCCACCATTATCGGATGGCGCCGGGCCGCCCGGCCGAGCTTGAAAAGGCGATCGACGGGTTGAGCCGCGCCAATCTCAAGAGCATGCCGGCGCTCTCGGTGTCGCGCATGCCCATGCTGCCGCACTCGAACCTGCTGCTCAAGGTCCTGGTCGACGAGCTCAAGCCGAGCGCGCTGATCGTCTCCAGCTTCGGCATCCGCGAGGGCCTGCTCTACGACGATCTCGACGATCGAACCCGCCGCCGCGATCCGCTCGTCGAGGCGGCGCGGGAGGCGGGCAGGGGGCTCGGCCGCTTCGCCGAGCACGGCGCGCTGCTCGACAAGTGGATCGCGCCGATCTTCGAGGAGGACGACGCGGCGCTGGCGCGGCTTCGGCTCGTCGCCTGCCTGCTGGCCGACGTCGCATGGCAGGCGCATCCCGATTTCCGCGCCGAGCGCGGCGTCGACATGGCGCTGCACGGCAATTGGGTCGGGATCGACGGTCCGGGCCGGGTGATGGTCGCTCAGGCCCTGTTCTGCAATTTCGGCGGCGGCCGCGATTTCGAGCAGCTCGCGGCCGCCCGGCTGTGCACTCCCGAGCAGCTTCGCCGCGCCGCCCAGTGGGGGCTGGCGATGCGACTCGGTCAGCGGGTCAGCGGCGGAGTTGCGGCGAGCCTCGAGCGCACCCGCCTGTCGCTCAAGGAAGGGCTCGTCCGCCTCGATTTCCGCAAGGGCGACGAGGCGCTCTACGGCGAGACGGTCGAGCGCCGCCTTCGAACGCTCGCCAGCGCCCTCGGCCGCGCGCCCGAAGCCGTGGCCGCCTAGCCCGGGTGGACCGGTCCACCGGTCGCCCCTCCCGCTCACGCCGGGGGCCCTCGACTATGCGCCGGACGAGCGGGTAAGCCCGAACGGTGAGTTCTTCGCGCCCCGCATTGTACACGATCCCGCCGCACCGCCCCTTCGCAGACGCGCTGGCGGCGGGCCTGATCGCCCGGTTCGGCGCGGAGAAGACCGGGCTCGCCCGCGGCCTCGTCCTGGTCCCCAACAACCGCGCCGCGCGCGCCGTCACGGACGCCTTCGTGCGGAGGTCCGATGGCGGGCTCCTGCTCCCGCGCCTGGTTCCCGTCGGCGATCCCGAGCTCGACGAGCGGGTCGGCGGCGCGCTCGAGCCGCTGGGGGAGGGGGAGGCGATCCCCCCCGCGATCGACCCGATGGAGCGGCTGATGCTGCTCGCCCGCCTCGTCCAGCGCAACGGCGGCACCGACGCCGCCGAAGCGATCCGCCTCGCCCAGGACCTCGCCCGCACGCTCGACCAGCTGCTGATCGAACGGATCGATCCGGCGCGGCTGCGCGACTTCGCCGTCGATCTGCCCGAGCTCTCGCTCCACTGGCAGAAGTCGCTCGAGCGGCTCGCCCTGCTCCTCGACGACTGGCCGGTCTTGCTGAAGGCGCGCGGCCGGATCGACCTCGCCGAGCGCCGCAACCGCCTCCTCGATGCGCTGGCGAAGCGCTGGGCGCAGGCTCCGCCCACCGGCTTCGTGGTCGCCGCCGGAATCACCACCACCGCGCCCGCGGTCGCGGGTCTCCTCCGCGCGGTCGCGCATCTGCCCGAGGGAATGGTCGTGCTCCCCGGCCTCGACACCGGCATGGGCGAAGAGGAGTGGGCCGCGCTCGGCCCGCACCATCCGGATCCGGTGACCGGCCGCCGCCGGCGCTCGGAGGAAACCCATCCCCAGTTCCACCTCAAGCTGCTGCTCGATCGGATGGGGGTGGGCCGCGGCGAAGTCGAGCGCTGGCGCTGGGGCGGCGGCCGGCCCGTCCCGAGCGACTCCGACAGGCGGCGTCGAGGGGCGCCGGCGGTGCGCAGCCGCGCCATCGCCAATGCGATGAAGCCGGCCCGCCTCACCGGCAGCTGGCAGCGGCTCCCGCCGGCCGAGCGCCGACTCACGGGCGTGCGCGCGCTCGAACTCGCCGATCCCGCCGAGGAGGCCCAGGCGATCGCGATCGCGCTGCGCGAGGCGCTCGAGCAGCCCGGCCGCACCGCCGCCCTCGTCACGCCCGACCGCAACCTCGCCCGCCGCGTCTCCGCGCACCTCAAGCGCTGGGGCGTAGAGGCGGACGACAGCGCAGGCCGGCCGCTGACCCAGACGGCGCCCGGCACCCTGCTGCTCGCGCTCGCCGCCGCCGCCGCGGAAGGGTTCGCTCCGGTGCCCTTGCTCGCCCTCCTCAAGCATCCGCTGGTCATGAAGGGAGACGCTCGGCTCGACTGGCTCGAAGGCGCCCGCGCCCTCGACCTCGCCCTTCGCGGCCCGCGCCCGCCCGCCGGCCTGGAGGGCGTCACCGACTATCTCAGCGACTGGACCGGCCGCGACTCGAAGCTCCGCAAGGGCGCGCTCGGCTGGTGGAAAGACGCGGTCCCGCTCCTCCGTCCGCTCCAGCGCGCGTTCGAAGGCAAGGGGAGCCTCCCGGCGCTGCTGGCCGCGCTCCGCGAGGCCGCCTCGAGGCTCAGCGGCGAGGCGGTCTGGGCCGGCCCGGCGGGACGCTCGGCCGCCGATCTGCTCGCCGCCGCAGAGCCCGCCGCCGAGGAGGGTCCGGAGCAGGTCGATCCCGCCAGCCTTCCTTCGCTGCTCGAAGGCCTGATGGCGCCGGTGGCGGTGCGCCCGCCCTACGGCCAGCATCCGCGGATCTTCATCTGGGGCCTGCTCGAAGCGCGGCTACAGCATGCCGACCTGATGGTGCTGGGCGGACTCAACGAGGGCAGCTGGCCCGCGCTTCCGGCTCCCGACCCGTGGCTCGCCCCGCGCATCCGCGCGGAGCTCGGCCTGCCCGGCCTGGAGCGTCGCATCGGCCTGTCCGCCCACGATCTCGCCGGAGCGCTCGGCGGCCGCCAGGTGCTCGTCACCCGCGCCCGCCGCGACTCGCGCGCGCCCGCCATCGCCTCGCGCTTCTGGCTGCGGCTTGAGGCGATGACCGGCGGCCTCACCCGCGAGCCGATGCACCGGCGCTGGGCCCAGGCGATCGACCGCCCCGCCGCGCACTTGCCCGTGGCCCAGCCGGCGCCGAGCCCGGCCGCTTCGCTTCGGCCCACGCTGATCGCGGTGACCGACGTCGATCGCCTCAAGGCGGATCCGTTCGCCTTCTACGCCCGCAAGATGCTCGGCCTCTCGCCGCTCGACGAGGTCGATGCCGATCCGAGCCCCGCCTGGCGCGGCAGCGCGGTCCACGAGGTGCTCGAAGCGTGGATGAAGGAGGACGACTGCGATCCCTCGAAGCTGCGCCCCCGCGCCGAGGCGCTGCTGGAGGCAAGCTCGGCCCATCCGCTGATGCGGGCGCTTTGGAAGCCGCGGCTGTTGGAGGCGATCGACTGGATCGCCGGGGAGGTCGCCCGCAACCGGCAGGAAGGGCGCCTGCCGGCGGTCGCCGAAGCCCGCGGCAGCTGCGATATCGCCGGGGTCACCCTTTACGGGGTCGCCGATCGGATCGACCGCGCCGCCGACGGAAGCCTCGTCATCCTCGACTACAAGACCGGCACCCCGCCCGGGCCCAAGGCGGTCGCGGAAGGCTATTCGATGCAATTGGGCCTGCTTGGCCTGATCGCCGAGCGCGGCGGCTTCAAGGACGTCGATGGGGTCCCCGCCACCTTCGAATATTGGTCGCTCGCCAAGAAGGCGGGCAAGCTCGGCTACGTCACCAGCCCGGTCGGCGGCCGAAGCGGCATCGATCCGGCCGATTTCACCGCCATGGCCGAACGCAACTTCATCGCCGCCGCCCAGCGCTGGCTGACGGGCGCCGAGCCCTTCACCGCCAAGCTGCACCCGGAATACGCGCCCTACGGCGATTACGACCAGCTGATGCGCCTCGACGAATGGTACGGTCGCGACGCGGCCGGCTAGACGAGGAAAAGCCCTCTCCCATCGCTGGGAGAGGGCTGCTGGCGGCCAGACTCAGTAGCGGCCGAATTCATATTCCTGGATGCAGCGGTCGTCCGCGGGAGATATCGAGCAGGGCGGATAATAGCCGGTGCTCTCCTCGGGCCAGGCGGACGCATATTCCTCGCCATAGGCGCGGTCGTAAGCCGGATCGTAGGCCGCGGCTTCCTCGGGATAATCTTCGATCGGCTCATACGGCCCGCCCACGGCGGCGTTGTCATAGTCGGCATAAGCGACGGCTTCCGGCTCCGGATAGGCCGCCTCGGCCAGCTGGGTGCCGTCGCCGAGCCGCTCGTTGAGCGCGAGGTTGGCCGGCGTGGCCACGCCCGGCTCGTAGAGCTGGATGCAGCGGTCGGTGATCGTCGCCGAGCATGGCGGGTATCCGCCGCGCGCCTCGGTCGCGTCGTAGCCGTCCTCGTAATAGGATTGGGCCACCGCCGCGCCGGCAAGCGCCAGTCCGGCGGAATAGATCAGGATTCTCTTCATTCTGGCCTCCAAAGCACCGGCGCCATGCGCCGGTCGAAGCCCCCTCGCCGGCATCCGCCGTCTTAACCATGACAACGAGCGGCCGCGCGCTTGGCTTCGCGCCCTGCGCTCGCGCGGATCGCTTCGGCCCGTCCGGAACTCGCCTCGTCCGAGGCGCTCAATAATCCGGCGTCAGCAGCCCTTCGATCGTGTGGTGCTGGACCACCGTCTTGAGGTCGTCGACGACTCGGCAGGTGAGGTGGTCGAGCACCTCGCGCGGCAGCGCCGCAGCATAGCCGCGGGTGACCTGCAGGTCGTGATGGTTGGCGTTGGTCGCGTCGGGCGCGTCGACTCCGACCACCAGCACCGGCCGCGCCTCGGTGGATCGGTTGGCGGTGCCGCGGTGGATCGTGAGCGCCGATCGCGCCGAGATGTCGCCCCGCTGCGGCATCTTGCGGACCATCCGCTCGCGGTAGCGCGGGTAGAATTGCTTCGGCGGGAACATGCCGTCGGCGAACGCGCCGAGATCGTCCCACTGCGTTCCGAGCGCGATCTCGAGCGGCCCCATCTCCGGCACCGTATCGACCGCGGTGAGGTTGAAGGCGAGCGAGTTCAGCCGCCGCCCTCGAATCGTCGCCTCGGGCGCCGGGAAGTCGCGGTGCCAGGGCTGGTCGGCCGCGCCCGGGAAGGGGATGTCGAAGCCGACCTCGACGATTCTGTAGTCGGGGCCGAGCACCGCTTGGCTGACCGCGACGAACCAGGGGTGGGTGACAATCACGACGAAGCCCCGCACCCGCTCCGGATGCACCTCGACATAATAGCGCTCCGGGCCGCGCGGCAGCGCCCCGCCGGGTACCGCCTGCGCCTCAGCGAACAGGGTTTCGATGTCCTCGCGCATTCGGTCGGCCCAGTCGGGCGTGAACGCGCCCTTGAGGCCGATGATGCCATCGCCGTACAGGCCGCGCATGATCTCGGCGGTGTCGTAGCCTTCGCTGCCCCTGCCCATGAATCCTTCCCCGAACTCATGGCCAGCCTAACAGCTTCCCGCGCCAAGGCGAGCCGCCCGGCGCCTCGTCATGCCGCAAAAAAATGCCGTCCGATCCGCTCTGCCGGAATCGTCGTCGGGGAATTGGGCTTCGCTCAGTCGGCCTTGCGCGAGCGGTTGGCATAGAGCAGCGCGGCGACGATAGCCGCCGAGCCGATGCCGACCGCGACACCCGCCATCAGCTGCTTGTTGCGCTTGCCCGAATCGGGCGCGGCGGGCGGGGCGGGGGGAGAGGGGGGATCCGGCGGAACGGGCGGTTCCGGGGGGCGGGGCGGTTCGCTGGCCATGGCCGCGTCATAGCCGAGCGGCCGCACAGTTCAACTCCTCAGGCGATCCGCGCCATGTCCGTTTGCCGCTGCCCGACCGAACGGTAGATGCGCGGGCCCAGGTCGAGGCGGAACGCGCCCATCTTTTCGGTGGGGGTCTCCGATTCGCGTCCCACGACGTAGCAGCGCGAGGTCTGGCCGCTTTCCGCCTCGCCCCAGTCGTAGACGATGTTGAACGCCACCATCGGGATGAACAGCCGCCGTCCCTGGATGGTGATCGCGCGCACCTCGCTGCTGTCGAGGCGTACGGTCCGGCTGAGCTTCGCCTGGCTGCGCGCCGGGATCTCGAACGGCCGCGTCACCAGCTTGTCCTGGAACGGCTTGGCGTAGAAGGCGCCGATCTCGGTCTCCTGCTCCGCGCCCGCGTTGAACATCCGCGCTTCGATTCTGACGTTGCGCGCCGGCAGGCTGCCGAGATTCTTGACGACTAGGTCGTAGTGGACGGACGCGCCGATCTCGGTCGCCTCCGCCTTGGCCGGCTTGAACAGGATCTCGATTCGGGGCCGGGGCGCGTTGTCGGCAGGGGCGGCCGCCGCTGCGGGGGTGGGGATGGCCGCGGGCTCCGCCACCGGCCGTGCCCTGGTTTCCGGCCCCGGCCGCGGCAGCGCCGGGGCATCGGCCCCACGGGCGCCGAGCTGCGAAGACAGGCTCGGCGAGCGCCGCACCGGCACGCGCCGCGACCACCACAGCTTCCACAGCGCGGCCAGCCCGAGCACGCCCACCAGCATCGCCGCGAGCCCGTACAGCCACGAAGAATCCTGGGGTTCGGCGCTGTCTTGCTCGATCGCCGCGGGCGGCGGCGCCGGAATCGGCGGCAGCTCCATCGCCGGCTCGGGAAGCGGCAGGGGCTCGGCCAGCGGCGCGGGCTCGGGCATCGGCTCGCCCGTCCTCGGCGCCGGAGCGGCCTGCGGCGCCGGCTCGGGGCGCGGCGCAGCCCGCTCGGCAGGCCGGCGCGGCGCGGCGCGGGGCGGCGGGCTCTCCGCGGCGGGCGTCTGTGCCGGAGGCGGCGTCTCCGCCGCGGGCGTCTGTGCCGGAGGCGGCGTTTCGGCCGCGGGTTCTTCGCGCGCGGCCGGCGGCGTTCCGGGCAGCACGAAGTCGCGCAGCTCGGACGGCCCGACCGGAATCTCCGCTTCCTGCGCGACTGCGCCCGCCGCCGGCAAGCCCAGCGCCAGCGCCAGCGCCCACCTTGCGCTCCTCGTCCGGATCAATTCAGCCCAACTCTCCACGGCCCTATATTCCGCCGCGTGCGCGGCGAGTCCAGCCGAATGGCCCGGCAATGCGGCGATTTCGCTGAGCCGCGGATGAATGGCAACAGTCCATTTCTCCAAGCTTTTTTCATCGACTTGCCGGGCACGCCTTGCGTTCGGCGCGTATTATACCTATAATACACCGCCAAAGGAGCAGACGATGAACTTCCTCAGAACGATGCAGCCCAAGGACTGGATGATCGCGGCCGTCGCCTTCTTCGCCGGAGCGATCATCTTCTGAGCTGATGGCCGGCGCCGCCGGCTTCTCTGCCTTCGCCGCTTCGTGCTACCGCTCTGCTGGACCCAGCCGAGGCAGAGCATGACCATGACCGCTGCGGAAATCCTGAAGCAGGTTGCCGGAAGCAGCCCCGCCTGCGCCAAGGTCGGCCTGTTCGACATCGACGGCATCTTCCGCGGCAAGTACATGGCCGTCGACAAGCTCGCCTCGGCGCTCGATAACGGCTTCGGCTTCTGCGACGTCGTGCTTGGCTGGGATTCCAGCGACCAGCTGGTCGACGGCCTCAGCTTCACCGGCTGGCACACCGCTTATCCCGACGCCGAGGCGCGGCTGCTGCCGGAGACGCTGCGCCCGCTTCCCTTCGAAGGCGGGATGCCGCTGATCCTGGCCGAATTCTCCGGCCGGGCGGAGGCGATCTGCCCGCGCGGCACGCTGCGGCGCGTTCTCGCCCGCGCCGCCGACATGGGCTTCGCTCTCAAGGCCTCGGCCGAATTCGAGTTCTTCGTCTTCGAGGAGACTCCGCATTCGGTCCGCGACAAGGGCTATCGCGGCCTGAGGCCGATCACGCCCGGCTATTTCGGCTATTCGATGCTGCGCTCGGGCGTGCATTCCGATTTCTACCGGGAGCTCTGGGCGACCTGCGACGAGATGCGGATGGAGCTCGAGGGCCTCCATACCGAGACCGGGCCCGGCGTCATCGAGGGCGCCCTCCGGGTCGACGACGCGCTCGAGGCGGCCGACAAGGCGGCCTTGTTCAAGACGATCGTCAAGATCCTGTGCCAGCGCCGCGGCTGGATGGCGACCTTCATGGCCAAATGGTCGCGCGACTGGCCGGGCCAGTCCGGGCACCTCCACATGTCGCTGCTCGACACCGGAACGGGACAGCCGCTGTTCCACGAGGAGGGCAAGCCCAACGCCATGTCCGATCGGATGCGCTGGTTCGTCGGCGGCCAGCAGGCGCTGATGCCCGAGCTGCTCGCGATGGTGGCGCCGACGGTCAATTCCTATACCCGCATGATCCCCGGCTTCTGGGCGCCGACGGCGGCGACCTGGGGCTATGAGAACCGCACCTGCGCGCTTCGAGTCATCGGCGGTTCCGCAAAGTCGCAGCGCGTCGAATATCGCGTCGGCGCGGCCGACATCAACCCGTACATCGCGCTCGCCGCCGCGATCGGCTCCGGCCTGTGGGGCATCGAGCACGAGGTCGAGCCCGACGAGCCGATCGTCGGCAACGCCTACGAGCATCAAGCGGCGCCGGAGCGGGCGCTCCCCTCGACCTTGTGGGAGGCCGCCCAGCGCCTCAAGGGCTCGGCCGCGGCGCGCGACCTGTTCGGCGCCGAGTTCGTCGATCATTACGCCGCCACCCGCGAATGGGAGGAGCGCGAGGCGCGCAAGGCGATCACCGACTGGCAGCTCGCCCGCTACTTCGAGATCATCTGACGGCGGAGCCCACATTTGGACGACCTCATCTGCATCTCGCCGGTGGACGGGCGCGAATATGCGCGGCGGCCGCTCACCCCGCCCGCCGAGGTCGACCGCGCGATCGGCCGGGCGCGGCAGGCGCAGCGCCAATGGGCGCAGCGGCCGCTGGAGGAGCGCTGCGCCGTGATGCGCCGCTTCATCGAGGCGATGGAGCGGCTCAACCCGCAGATCGTGCCGGAGCTCGCCTGGCAGATGGGCCGCCCGGTCCGCTACCAGGGCGAGCACCGTTCCCTTGCCGAGCGGGTCGCGGCGATGACCGCCGGCGCCGAAGCGGCGCTGGCGCCGGTCGGAGAGCCGGACCGCTTCGTCGCCCGGGTTCCGGCCGGCGTGGTGCTGGTGATCGCGCCGTGGAACTATCCCTTCCTCACCGCCGCCAACACCATCGTCCCGGCGCTGATCGCCGGCAACGCGGTCCTGCTCAAGCATGCCGCCCAGACCCCGCTTGCGGGCGAGCGCTTCGCCGAAGCCCTCGCCGCCGCGGGTCTTCCCGACGGCCTGTTCCGCAACCTCTTCCTCAGCCACGACGAGACCGCGCGCCTGCTTCGCTCCGGCCTCGTCGACCACGCGACCTTCACCGGCTCGGTCGAGGGCGGACGCGCGATCGAGCGCGCCGCGGCGGGTTCCTTCACCACCCTGACGCTGGAGCTGGGCGGCAAGGACCCGGCCTATGTCCGCGCCGACGCCGATCTGGCGGGCGCGGTCGAAAGCCTGGTCGACGGCAGCTTCTACAATAGCGGCCAGTCCTGCTGCGGGATCGAGCGCATCTATGTCCACCGGTCGGTCTGGCAGCCGTTCCTCGACGGCTTCGTCGAGGCGGCGCGGCAATTCCGCCTCGGCGACCCGCTCGACCCCGAGACCAGCCTCGGCCCCATGGCGAGCGCGAAATCGGCGGGCCGGGTGCGCCGCCAGATCGAGGAGGCGGTCGCCGCCGGCGCCCAGGCCCATATCGAACGCCAGCTGTTCCGCGCCGACGAGCCGGGCTCGGCCTATCTCATGCCGCAGGTCCTGACCGGCGTCGATCACGGCATGGCGGTGATGCGCGAGGAGAGCTTCGGCCCCGTCGTCGGCATCATGCCGGTCGCCGACGATGCGGAGGCGGTGCGGCTGATGAACGATTCCGACTACGGCCTCACCGCCTCGATCTGGAGCCGCGATCCCGCGGCCGCCCGGCGGCTCGCGCAGGAGATCGAGGCCGGCACCGTCTTCGCCAACCGCTGCGACTATCTCGATCCCGCCCTCGCCTGGACCGGGATCAAGGACAGCGGCCGCGGCGCCTCGCTCGGCAAATGGGGCTTTGAGAGCGTCACCCGGCCCAAATCCTTCCACCTGAGGAGCGTCTGATGGCCCTGCTGCGCGCCAACTGGAACTATCCCACCGCGATCCGCTTCGGCGCGGGGCGCATCGCCGAGCTGCCGCAAGCCTGCCGCGACGCCGCGATCGCGCGACCGCTGCTGGTCACCGATCCGCTGCTCGCCGACATGCCGATGATCCGCGCGGCCGTCGCGGCCACCGGCGCCGGCCTCTTCTCGGGCATCCGCGGCAACCCGGTCGGCGCCAATATCGACCAGGGTCTCGCCGCCTACCGGGCGGGGGGCCACGACGGCGTGATCGCCTTCGGCGGCGGCAGCGCGCTGGATGCCGGCAAGGTGATCGCCTTCATGTCCGGCCAGTCACACCCGCTCTGGGACTTCGAGGACAAGGAGGATTGGTGGTCGCGCGCCGACCCGGCCGGCATCGCTCCGGTCGTCGCCGTCCCGACCACGGCCGGCACCGGCTCCGAAGTCGGCCGCGCCGGAGTCATCCTCGACGAGGCCAACGACACCAAGAAGATCATCTTCCACCCGAAGATGATGCCCGCTGTCGTCATCCTCGATCCGGAGCTTACCGTCGGCCTTCCGCCGCACGTCACCGCCGCGACCGGCATGGACGCGCTGTCCCACTGCATCGAGGCCTGGTTCGCGCCCGGCTACCACCCGATGGCCGACGGCATCGCCGCCGAGGGCGTCCGGCTGATCCGCGAATGGCTGCCGCGCGCCTTCCGCGACGGCAGCGACATCGAGGCCCGCGGGCACATGCTGGTCGCCGCCTCGATGGGCGCGACCGCATTCCAGAAGGGCCTTGGCGGGATGCACGCCCTCTCGCACCCCATAGGCGCGCTCTGCAACACCCACCACGGCCTCACCAACGCCGTGCTGATGCCCTACGTGCTCGCCTTCAACCGCGCCGCGATCGACGATCGCGCAACCCGCCTCGCCGCCTTCATTGACCTGCCGGACCCTTCGTTCGCAGCTTTGCTCGACTGGATCCTTGAGCTGCGGGAGGAGCTCGGCATTCCCCACGACCTCGCCGGCCTGGAAGTGCCGGCAGACCGCTTCGACAGGATCGCCCTGATGGCGGAGGCCGATCCTTCCGCAGGCGGCAATCCCCTCCCGTTCGACGCAGCCGCCGCCCGCCAGGTCCTTCACGCGGCGCTCAACGGCCACGTCTGAAGATTTCGGGTAAATCACCCGTTCGGGCGACGCCCATTGGCGGGCGTTCATTCCAGCGCCTATAGCAACGGCGATGCGGGACCGCCCTTGCCGTGCCTAAACGCCTGAAACCGCTCACGCGTCTGCAGGACGAGCAGCTCCGCGCTTCCTCGCCCGGCGACCACGCGGCGCTGTCCGCCTCGGCCGGCACCGGCAAGACCCACGTCTTGACCGCCCGAGTGCTGCGCCTGCTCCTGTCGGGGGTCGATCCCGCCTCGATCCTGTGCCTCACCTTCACCAAGGCCGGCGCCGCGGAGATGGCCGACCGAATCCACGCGCGGCTCGCTTATTGGGTGCGGCTCAAGGACGCAGAGCTGGGCGCGGAGCTGGCCGCGCTCGGCGAGGACGTGGGGCCGGTGACGCGCGAGCAGGCGCGCACTCTGTTCGCCCGGGTGCTCGACGCCGCCGGCGGGGGCCTTCGGATCCAGACCATCCACGCCTTCGCCCAGTCGCTGCTCGCCGCCTTCCCGGCCGAGGCGGGGCTGGTGCCGGGCTTCCGGCCGCTCGAGGGGCGCGAGGAGCAATTGCTCGCCCGCCAGACGCTCGCCGACCTGCTCGTCCGGGCCGAGGCGGGCGGCGATCTGCCGCTGGTCCGCGACGTCCAGGCGCTCAGCCACCGGCTCGGCGAAGGCGGCGCCGAGGGCTTCCTGCTGCAGTGCGCGCGGGCGCCGCGGGCGATGGAGGGGCTCGGCCCGCGCGAGGGCATCGAGGCGCGCCTCCGGCGCGGCTTCGGCATCCCCGCCGGCGACATCGAGCAGGCGATCGCCCAGGCCTGCTGCGACGACTCGTTCGACCTGGAGACGCTGCGCCGGATCAGCGCCGCCAACCAGGCCTGGGGCACCTCCACCGGCCTCAATTGCTGCGACGTCATCGCCGCCTGGCAGGCGGGGGAGGGGCCCGACCGCGCCTCGACGCTCGCCGGCCTCGCCGAGCTCGTCCTCAAGAAGGATGGCGAGCCGCGCGCGATCACCGCCGGCCTGCTCAAGGCGGACCCCGATTACGCCGCCCACGCCGCGAAGCTGGTCGAATGCTGCCAGCGGCTGCTCACCATGCGCAAGGTCGCCGACCTCGTCGCTCAGCTCGCCGCCGGCCTTCGCTCCGGCCAGGCCTTCGCGCTCGCCTACGCCGCCGCCAAGCGCGCCCACGGCGTGGTCGATTTCGACGACCTCATCCGCTGGGCGGAAGACCTGCTGCTCACGCCGGGCATGGGCGACTGGGTGCGCTACAAGCTCGACCAGTCGACCGACCACATCCTGGTCGACGAGGCGCAGGACACCAACGAGCGCCAGTGGAACATCGTGCGGGCGCTCGCGGCCGAATATTTCGCCGGCGAGGGGGCGTCGGCGCGGCACCGCACCATCTTCACGGTCGGCGACTACAAGCAGGCGATCTTCGGCTTCCAGGGCACCGACCCCAAGAGCTTCGACGTCGCCCGCGCCTGGTTCAGCCGCGAGGCGGGCGCGGTCGAGCGCGCCTTCCTCGATCTGTCGATGGACCGCAGCTTCCGCTCGGCCCCGCAGATCCTGCAGCTGGTCGACCGGGTGATCGCCGATCTCGGCCATCAGGCGCTCGGGCTGCCGCGCCGGCCCAACCCGCACGAAAGCTTCCACGCCCGCCGCCCGGGCTCGGTGACCTTGTGGCAGCCGTACAGCCAGGAGAGCGGCCAGGACGAGGAAGCGGGCGAGGAAGGCTGGATCAGCGACTCCACGAGACGGTACGCGGCGAAGCTTGCGCGCCAGATCCGGCACTGGCTCGACCACCCGTTCATCGTCGCGGGCCGGGGGCGCCCGCTTCGTCCGGAGGACATCCTGATCCTCGTTCGCCGCCGCTCCACGCTCGCAGCGCTGATCGTTGCCCGGCTCTATGCCGAGGGGGTGCCGGTGGCGGGCGTGGACCGGCTTTTGCTCTCCGCGCCGCTCGCGGTGCAGGACCTGCTCGCCGCCGCCCGCTTCGCCGTCCAGCCGCTCGACGATCTCAACCTTGCCGGGCTGCTGGTCTCGCCTTTGTTCGGCTGGTCGCAGGACGAGCTGTTCGCCGTCGCCCACGGCCGCCCCGGCACGCTTTGGGAGGCGGTCCGGAGCGCCTCCGGCAGGCACGAGCAGACCGTCGCCGGACTGCATTCGATCCTGGCGATGGCCGATTATGCGACTCCCCATCAATTCTTCGAGACGATCCTCTCCGGCATGGGCGGCCGCTTCAAGCTGGTTGAGAGGCTCGGCCTCGAAGCCCGCGATCCGATCGAGGAATTGCTGGGGAGCTCCCTCGAGTTCGAGACCGCTTCCAGCCCCTCGCTGCAGCGCTTCCTGGACTGGTTCGCCCGCGGCGACGTCGAGATCGTGCGCGATCCGAGCGCTCCCCTCGACGCCGTCCGGGTGATGACCGTCCACGGCTCGAAAGGGCTGCAATCGCCGATCGTCATCCTCGCCGACGCCTGCGTCGATCCGGCCCGCGCACGCGGCACTTCCGCCAGCCTGAAGCTGGACGAAGACGGCCCGAAGATCCCCATCTTCCGTCCCCGCAAGGACGAGCTCGCCGAGCCCCTGAAGTCGCAGATCGAGGCGCAGGACAAGCTCGACCGCGAGGAGCATTGGCGCCTGCTCTACGTCGCCCTGACGCGCGCCGAGGAGCGCCTCTATGTCGGCGGCGCGCTCGGCCCTGCCGACGCCAAGGGGCCGCCGCAGGCGAGCTGGTACGCCGCCGTCGAGACGTCGATGGGGGGCCTCGGCTGCGATTGGGCCGACGACCCGCTCTGGGGCCGCGCCCGCCGCTTCGGGGATGCCGAGGTCCACACCAAGGCCGCCGCCGCCAGGGCCGATCGCGCGGTGCCGATGCCCGGCTGGCTGCGGCAGCCGGCGCCCGCCGAATCGCGCCCGCCGCGCCCGCTCGCGCCCTCTTCGGTCGGCGAGGACGACATACCTTACCCGCCGCCGACGCCGGCGATGCGGGCGGCGGCGGAGCGGGGCAGGCTCCTCCATCAATTGTTCGAACGGCTGCCGGGCGTGCCGCCGGAACAGCGGCCGGGGCTCGCCGACGCATGGCTGGAAAGATCGGCAGGCATCGCCGATCCCGCGCTCCGCCGCGGCCTCGTGGCGGACGCCTGCGGAATCGTCTCGAACCCCGACCATGCCGCCTTGTTCAGCCCCGAAGCGCTGGCCGAGGCGCCGATCGCTGCGGTGACGGCGGACGGATCGGTGATCACCGGCACGGTCGACCGGCTGCTCGTCGGCGAAGACTCGGTGCGGCTGATCGATTTCAAGACGGGCAGGGCGGTGCCCGCCTCGTCCGCCGAGATCCCGGTCCCGCACCTCCGGCAGATGGCGGCCTATGTCGCCGCGCTGGAAGTGATCTTCCCGGGCCGTACCGTCGAGGCGTCGCTGCTCTACACGTCGGGTCCCACGCTCCACCCGCTGCCGTCCCGGCTGCTCGAGCGTTACCGCCCCGGTGCCGACGCGATCGCTGCCCGAGGTTGAGCGGGAAGGCGTCAGTTACTACATCTCTTGCCAGACTTCAGGAGATCAACATGGCCACCAAGATTGTCACCGACGCCAGCTTCCAGACCGATGTGCTGGGCGCGTCCGGCCCCGTCCTCGTCGATTTCTGGGCCGAATGGTGCGGCCCGTGCCGGATGATTGCCCCGGCGCTGGAGGAGATCAGCCGCGAGATGGGCGAAAAGGTCACGGTCGCCAAGCTCAACATCGACGACAATCCCGACGCGCCGGCCAAATACGGCGTCCGCGGCATCCCGACGATGATCCTGTTCAAGGACGGCCAGCCCGCCGCCACCAAGGTCGGCGCCGCCCCCAAGAGCGCGCTGCAGAGCTGGCTCGAAGGCGCGCTCTAGCCGCAGGCTCGTAGCGCACCGCGCCGCCTGCGCAGCCGCCGGAAAACCGCTCGTTCATGGCGGGTTCGGCGAGGGCCGCCCAGGGTCCGCGTCAATTGACTTGACCATGGGCCAACCCTACATCCCGGCGATATCTTGCGGGGGCCGGCCCGCCGTGGCCGCATGGGCGCGAGCCGTTTAAGAACGACAGGAACGAGTATGATTGGCGGATTTGCCAAGGCTATTTTCGGATCGGCGAACGACCGCTACGTCCGCTCCCTCGGCAAGATCGTCGACCGGATCAGCGCCTTCGAGCCGACCCTTTCGGCGATGACGGACGAGGAATTGCGCGGTCAGACCGCGATCTTCCGCCGCCGCCTCGAGGGCGGCGAAGCGCTCGACGATCTGCTTGCCGAAGCCTTCGCCACGGTTCGCGAGGCGGCCCGCCGCACGCTCGGCCAGCGCCATTACGATGTCCAGATGATCGGCGGCATCGTCCTCCACCGCGGCTCGATCGCGGAGATGCGCACGGGCGAGGGCAAGACCCTGGTCGCAACGCTCGCCGTCTATCTCAACGCGCTCGAGGGCAAGGGCGTCCACGTCGTCACGGTCAACGACTATCTCGCCCGCCGCGACGCCGACTGGATGGGCCAGGTCTACCGCTTCCTCGGCATGAGCGTCGGCGTGATCGTTCCCAACCTCACCGATCAGCAGCGCCGGATGGCCTATGCCTCGGACATCACCTACGGCACCAACAACGAATTCGGCTTCGATTACCTGCGCGACAACATGAAGTACGACCGCGCCCAGATGGTGCAGCGGCCCTTCAACTTCGCGATCGTCGATGAAGTGGATTCGATCCTGATCGACGAGGCCCGAACGCCGCTGATCATCTCGGGGCCGACGGACGACAAATCGGAGCTCTACATTTCGGTCGACGCGATCGTGAAGCAGCTCGTCCCTGAGGATTACGAGCTCGACGAGAAGCAGAAATCCGTCGTTCTGACGGAGGACGGCACCGAGAAGGTCGAGCGCATCCTCGAGGATGCCGGGCTGCTCGTGGGCGCCAACCTGTACGACTTCGAGAACACCCAGGTCGTCCACCACCTCAACCAGGCCATGCGCGCCAACGTCATCTTCAAGAGCGACACCGATTACATCGTCAAGAACGGCAAGGTGATCATCATCGACGAGTTCACCGGCCGGATGATGGACGGCCGGCGCTGGTCGGACGGCCTCCACCAGGCGGTCGAGGCGAAGGAAGGGGTGAACATCGAGCCCGAAAACCAGACGCTCGCCTCGATCACCTTCCAGAACTATTTCCGCCTCTACCCCAAGCTTGCCGGCATGACCGGAACGGCGCTCACCGAGGCGCCCGAATTCTACGACATCTACAAGATGAACGTCGTCACCATCCCGACCAACGTTCCGGTGCTTCGGATCGACGAAGACGACGAATTCTACAAGAACCAGGGCGACAAGTTCGGCGCCATCTCCAAGTCGATCAAGGAGAAGCAGCAGATCGGCCAGCCGGTGCTGGTCGGCACCGTCTCGATCGAGAAGTCGGAGCTTCTGTCCGAATATCTCAACCGCGAGGGCGTCAAGCACGAGGTGCTGAACGCGCGCTACCATGAGCATGAGGCGCATATCGTCGCTCAGGCGGGCCGCTTCGGGGCGGTCACCATCGCCACCAACATGGCCGGCCGCGGCACCGACATCCAGCTCGGCGGCAACGTGGATTTCCGCATCGAGGACGAGCTGAGCGGGATGATGGACGACGGACCCGAGCGGGAGGCCGCCGTCGCCAAGATCCGCGCTGAAGTCGCCGAGGAGCGCGAGCGCGTGCTCGCCGCCGGCGGGCTGTTCGTGCTCGGCACCGAGCGCCACGAGAGCCGCCGCATCGACAACCAGCTGCGCGGCCGCTCGGGCCGCCAGGGCGACCCCGGGCTCAGCCGCTTCTACCTCAGCCTCGACGATGATCTGCTGCGCATCTTCGGCCCGCAGACGATGTTCGCGCGGATGATGAACAAGAATTTGGAGGACGGCGAGGCGATCATCAGCCCGTGGATCTCCAAGGCGATCGAGACCGCGCAGAAGAAGGTCGAGGCGCGCAACTACGACATCCGCAAGCAGGTCGTCGAATATGACGACGT
>DASWSP010000067.1:0-5492 GCA_036402575.1 Allosphingosinicella sp.
GACAGGCGGCGATCAGCCCGAAAACCAGATTCTCGCCGGCGAACCTCATCGGGCCTCAGAGGGGGATGTTGTCATGCTTCTTCCACGGGTTCTCGAGCTGCTTGTTGCGCAGCTTGCGCAGCCCGATCGCGATCCGGCGGCGCGTGGAGTGGGGCATGATCACTTCGTCGATGAAGCCCTTGCTCGCCGCCACGAAGGGGTTGGCGAAGCGCTGTTCGTAGTCGGCGGTGCGGGCGGCGATCTTTTCGGGGTCGCCGATGTCCTTGCGGAAGATGATCTCGACCGCGCCCTTGGCGCCCATCACCGCGATCTCGGCCGAGGGCCAGGCGTAGTTCAGATCGCCGCGCAGGTGCTTGGACGCCATGACGTCGTAGGCGCCACCATAGGCCTTGCGGGTGATCACCGTGATCTTCGGCACCGTCGCCTCGGCATAGGCGAACAGCAATTTGGCGCCGTTCTTGATGATGCCTTCATGCTCCTGCGCGACGCCGGGGAGGAAGCCCGGCACATCGACGAAGGTGACGATCGGGATCTCGAACGCGTCGCAGAAGCGCACGAAGCGCGCCGCCTTCTTCGACGATTTGATGTCGAGCACCCCGGCGAGCACCATCGGCTGGTTGGCGACGATGCCGACCGTGCGGCCCTCGATCCGCCCGAAGCCGGTGATGATGTTGGCGGCATGGTTCGGCTGGATCTCGAAGAAGTCGCCTTCGTCCACGGTTTTGCGGATCAGCTCGTGCATGTCGTACGGCTTGTTGGCGCTGTCCGGGATCAGGGTGTCGAGGCTGTCCTCGCGCCGGTCCCAGGGGTCGTGGCAGGGCCGCTCGGGCAGATCGTGGCGGTTCGACAGCGGCAGGAAATCGAAGAAGTCGCGGGTCGCGAGCAGCGCCTCGATGTCGTTCTCGAACGCGACGTCGGCGACGCCCGACTTGGTGGTGTGGGTGACGGCGCCGCCCAGCTCCTCCTGGGTCACCACCTCGTTGGTCACCGTCTTCACCACGTCCGGACCGGTGACGAACATGTAGCTCGAATCCTTCACCATGAAGATGAAGTCGGTCATCGCCGGCGAATAGACCGCGCCGCCCGCGCAGGGGCCCATGATCAGGCTGATCTGCGGGATGACACCCGAGGCCAGCACGTTGCGCTGGAACACCTCGGCGTAGCCGGCGAGGCTGGCGACGCCTTCCTGGATGCGGGCGCCGCCGCTGTCGTTGAGGCCGATCACGGGCGCGCCGACCTTCATCGCCATGTCCATGATCTTGGTGATCTTCTGGGCGTGGCGTTCGGAGAGCGAGCCGCCGAACACGGTGAAGTCCTGCGCGAAGACGAAGACGAGGCGGCCGTTGATCGTGCCCGATCCGGTGACGACGCCGTCGCCCGGAAACTTCTGCGTCTCCATGCCGAAGTCGGCACAATTATGCTCGACGAACATGTCATATTCTTCGAAGCTGTCTTCGTCGAGCAGCACCTGGAGCCGCTCGCGCGCGGTCAGCCGCCCCTTGGCGTGCTGCGCCTCGATCCGTTGCCCGCCGCCGCCGAGCCGCGCCTGCTCGCGCCGCTTTTCCAGTTGTTCGATCATCGTCGCCATGAGGCGGCTTTAGGCGGGACTAAGCGGTGAGGCAATAAACGCGGCGGAGGGACGAAGAGAGGGTTTGCGCAGCTACGCGGCCGGGCCGGGCGTGGCGGCGAAGCGAAGCGAGCCACGGTTCGAGCGGCAGGGTCAGCGTCCTTCGAAGCGCGGCTGGCGCTTCTGGAGGAAAGCGGCGACCGCCTGCTTGAAATCGTCGGTTCGGCCCGCCTCGCGCTGGGCGACGCGTTCGGCGCCGAGCGCGTCGCTCAGGGCGCACTGCTCGGCGTCGCGCGCCAGCCTGCGGATAAGGCCGAGCGCGACCGTCGGTCCCTGCGCCAGCCGGGTCGCCAGTGCGACGGCTTCCGACGCGAGATGCTCGTCCTCCACCACCCGCGAGATCAGGCCCCAATCGCGCGCCGTCTCCGCCGGGACGCGCTCGCCCAGCATCATCATCTCGATCGCCCGCGCGCGCCCGGCGAGGCGCGGCAGCAGCCAGGTCGCGCCCGCGTCCGGGATCAGCCCGATGTTCACGAACGCTTGAAGGAAGTAGGCCGAGCGCGCGGCGATGACGATGTCGGCGCTGAGGGCGAGCGAGCAGCCCGCGCCCGCCGCCGGCCCGTTCACCGCCGCCACCACCGGGATCGGCAGCGCGAAGATCGCCTCCACCAGCGGATTGAAATGCTTCTCCAGCGCCGCGCCGGCATCGTCCGGGAGGCCGCCGCCGCTCGCCAGGTCCGCCCCGCTCGAAAAGCCGCGCCCCTCGCCGGTGATCAGCAGGCATCGCGCGCCCGAGCCCGCGGCCGCCTCCACAGCCGCCCGAAGCTCGTCGACGGTCTGCGCGCTCAGCGCGTTCAGCGTCTCCGGCCGCGCCAGCGTGACGGTCGCCACGGCCGCGGGGCTCTGCTCGAGCCGGATATGCGCGAAGCTCAATGCGCCCTCAGCTGCTGGGTCGACATCGGCCGCTGGTCGCCGCCGCCGCGGGCGGAGGTCACCCGCCAGATGACGTTGCCGACATCGTCCGCGACGAGCAGCGCGCCGTCCTTCGCGACCGTGACTCCGACCGGCCGGCCATAGGCCTGCTTGCCGTCGCGGCTGAGGAAGCCGGTGAGGATGTCGACCGGGCGGCCGGCGGGCTGGCCGGCGCGGAAGGGGACGAAGATCACCTTGTAGCCGCTCCTCGGCTTGCGGTTCCACGAGCCGTGCTGCCCGACGAAGGCGCCGCTGGCGAGCACCGGCCCGAGCCGCGCGCCGTCGGAGAAGGTGAGGCCGAGCGAGGCGGTGTGCGGCCCCAATGCATAATCGGGCTTGATCGCCCTGCGCACCATGTCCGGCCGCGGCGGCTGCACCCGTTCGTCGACATTCTGGCCGTAATAGCTCCACGGCCAGCCGTAATGCCCGCCGAGGCGGACGCTGGTCATGTAATCGGGGACCAGGTCGCTGCCGATCTCGTCGCGTTCGTTGACCGCCACCCATAGCTGGCCGCTCTGCGGGTTCCAGTCCATCCCGACCGGATTGCGAAGCCCGGTCGCGAACACCCGCGTCTGGCCGGTGGCGGGGTCGATCTCGAGGATCGCGGCGCGGTTGACCTCTTCGTCGAGGCCGTGCTCGGCGACGTTGCTGTTCGATCCGACGCCGACGTAGAGGCGCGAACCGTCGGCGCTCGCGACCAGGCTCTTGGTCCAGTGGTGGTTGCGGCCGGCGGGCAGGTCGGCGATCTTGCGCGGCGGCACCTCGATCCGGGTGGCGCCCGCGACATAGGGGACCGCGACCAGCGCATCGGCGTTGGCGACGTAGAGCGTGTCGTCCACCAGCACCATGCCGAACGGCGATGACAGGCCGGTCAGGAAAGCCGTCTTCACCTCGGCCATGCCGTCGCCATCGGCGTCGCGCAGCAGGGTGATGCGGTTGGCGCTCGGACTGCCGGCTCCCGCCTTGCTCATGAACATCTTCATGAACCAGCCGCGGATGCCGCCGCCTCCGCTTTGAGGCGGCGGCGGCTTGTTGGTCTCCGCCACCAGCACGTCGCCGTTTGGCAGCACGTAAAGCCAGCGCGGGTGATCGAGCCCGGCGGCGAAAGCATTCACCCGCAGCCCCCGCAAGGGCGTCGGCGCCGCGCCCGCGGGCCAGCCGGCCGCTTCGGCGATGTTGACGGTGGGGATCAGCGTCCTGACCGGCGTCGGCAGGCTGGGATTGGGACCGTATCCCTCCGCGACCTGGAGCTTCGCCGTCTCGCCGCACCCGGTGAGCAGGATCGCGAGCGCAATCAGGGCTCCAGTCGCTTTCATCGCCTACCCCTTACTCGATCAAGGCATTCTCTCGTGGTGCGTGAAGCCGGAGCCGCGACACTCGGCGGGCGTCGCAGTCGGTCACTTCCAGCCGCCAGCCGCTGGGATGGTAAAGGATTTCGCCGAGCTGCGGCACGTGCCCGGCCAGCACCAGCGCCAGGCCGCCGATCGTGTCGACGTCCTCCTCGACATCGCCGAGCCGCACGTCGATCGTCTCGGCGACGTCGTCGAGCTCGGCGCGTGCGTCCGCGTCCCAGATGCCGTCCTCGAGCGGGATCAGCATTCCGGGCATCTCCTCGTCATGCTCGTCCTCGATCTCGCCGACGATCTCCTCCACCACGTCCTCGATCGTCACCAGTCCCTCGGTGCCGCCGAACTCGTCGACGACGATGGCCAGGTGCATCCGCTCCGCCCGCATCCGCGCGAGCAGGTCGAGCACGCCCATCGATTCGGGCACGTAGAGCGGGGTCCGGATCATCGTCTTGATGTCGGCGGGCGGCTCGGCGTCGGTGACGCTGAGCGTGTAGACGTCCTTGAGGTGGATCATGCCGATCACGCTGTCGAGGCTGCCCTCGTAGACGGGCATACGGCTATGCCCGGCTTCGGCGAAGGCGGAGACGAGCTGCTCGAAGCTGGCGGTGCTCGGCACGGCGATGATCTCGCCGCGCGGCACCGCGATGTCGGCAACCGTGCTCTCGCCGAAGTGGAGCAGGTTCTTGAGCATCGTGCGCTCGATCGGGGTGAGGTCGCCGACCGCGGGCGCCTCGCCTTCGTGGCTTTCGATCGCCTCCTCGATCTCCTCGCGTAAGGTCGCTTCGCCTTCGTCTCCGAAGAGCAGGGTCCTGAGGCCCCCCCAGAAAGTGCGCCCATTCTGCTGGGCGCCGCTACTCGAATCGTCGGCCATTTAGTGGGTCTGTACCTCCGTCACTGCATAAGGATCGGCGATTCCGATGGCCGCGAGCGCCGAACGCTCGACCGCCTCCATCGCCTCGGCATCGTCCTCGCCCGTCTCGTGGTCGTAGCCGAGCAGGTGGAGCGTGCCGTGGGTCACCAGATGGGTGGCGTGGGTCTCGACCGCAACGCCCTTTTCCAGGGCCTCGGCCGCGCAGACGTCGTAAGCGAGCACGACGTCGCCCAGCAGGACCTCGCCCGCGTCGGCGCTGGCGAGCGGCTCCAGCAGCGCCTCGGCCACCATCGGAAAGGAGAGGACGTTGGTTGGATGGTCCTTGTTGCGGTAGGCGGCGTTCAGCGCCTTGACCTCGGCGTCGGCGGTGAACTTGACCGACACCTCGACCGTCAGCGCGCTGTCGACGAGCGCGCGATGGCGGCTGCTCGCGACCGCCGCCAGCACCGCCCGTTCCGCGAGCGCGCGCCAGTCGGTGCTACTGTCCCATTCCTCGCCGGCATCGGCTTCGACCAGGATCATTGCGCGGGCCCCTCATAGGCTTCGACGATCCGGCCGACGAGCGGATGGCGAACGACGTCGCCCGCGCCGAAGCGCACCATCGAGATCTTCTGAATGCCTTCCAGCTTGCCGACCGCGTCGTGAAGGCCGGAGGTGACCCCGTTCGGAAGATCGGTCTGGTTGGGATCGCCGCAGATCACCATCCGGCTGCGCATGCCGAACCGGGTCAGGA
>DASWSP010000068.1:0-45719 GCA_036402575.1 Allosphingosinicella sp.
TACTACTCTCCCTCGCCAAAGCGGCCGCCGCGCTCGGCGACCCCTCCCGCTCCCCTTCCCGATGAAGGTCCTGCTCGAAAACCTCCCCCACTCAGCGTCAGGCAACACCGGCACCCGCGCCGCCTAGCGCCAATCCTCCACCGCCAGCCCCTCGACCCGCGCGAATTCGCGCACGTTCGCCGTCACCAGCGTCAGCCCCCGCGCCAGCGCCTGGCCGGCGATCAGCACGTCATAAGGTCCGATCGGGGTTCCCTTGCGCTTCAGGTCGGCCCGCACCTCGGCCGCCACGCGCGCATCGTCGCGATCGAACTCGATCAGCGGGAGGCGAATGTCCGCGACCACCGCAAGGCTCCGCTCAGGAAGGTTGCTTCCGTAAGCGCCGAACATCAGTTCGTGCAGCACGATCGAAGACAGCACCGATTCCCCGCGATGGATCTGCAGCCGCCCTGCCAATGCCCGATCGTTTCCGCTGATGATGCGGATGAAGACGTTGGAATCGGGCAGGTACGGCATCAGTCGAAGCTGATATCCGGCCGCTCGTAATCGTCCGGCCCCGGGCGGTCCTCCAGCGCGGCGCGGGCGAAATCCTCATCGAGCGCCCCGGCGATGCGGCTCACCCAATCGTCGTCATCCTCCAGCGGCTCCAGGATCACCTTGGCGCCCTCGCGGCTGATCCGCACTTCCTTGCCCTCGAACCGGAACTCCTTGGGCAGCCGCACCGCCTGGCTGCGCCCCGACCAGAAGATTTTCGCCAGAACGCCCACCCGCGCCTCCGTTTGGTAGATAGCATTGGTATATACCGCGCGGCGGCGAAACTCAATCGCCGCCCCCGCCCTTCCCCCTCCCGCGCCCCCTTGCTAGAGCGCCCGCGACATCATCGATCGCCAGCAAGGGGAAGCGCCATGACAGCGACGGGCAATAATTCTTTGGGCACCCGTTCCACCCTCGACGTGGGCGGCAAGAGCTATGCTTATTACTCGCTCCGCAAGGCCGCCGCCGCGCTCGGCGATGTCTCCCGCCTGCCCTTCTCGATGAAGGTGCTGCTCGAGAACCTGCTCCGCTTCGAAGACGGCAAGACCGTCACCCGCGACGACATCCAGGC
This sequence comes from Allosphingosinicella sp., assembly GCA_036402575.1. Taxonomy (GTDB): domain Bacteria; phylum Pseudomonadota; class Alphaproteobacteria; order Sphingomonadales; family Sphingomonadaceae; genus Allosphingosinicella. The sequence continues at coordinate 1,103 of DASWSP010000068.1, forward strand.
GATCGTCGACTGGCAGACCGACCGCGGCAGGTCCCAGCGCGAGATCCAGTACCGGCCGGCGCGCGTGCTGATGCAGGATTTCACCGGCGTCCCCTGCGTCGTCGATCTGGCCGCGATGCGCGATGCGATCACCAAGCTCGGCGGAGACCCGACCAAGATCAATCCGCAGGTCCCCGTCCACCTCGTCATCGATCACAGCGTGATGGTCGACGAGTTCGGCACCCCCCGCGCCTTCGAGCGCAACGTCGCGCTCGAATATGAGCGCAACATCGAGCGCTACCAGTTCCTCAAGTGGGGCCAGACCGCGTTCGACGATTTCAAGGTCGTTCCGCCCGGCACCGGCATCTGCCACCAGGTCAACCTGGAGCATATCGCCCGCACCGTCTGGACCTCGCCCTCGACCGACATCGGAGCGCCCGAAACCGCCTATCCCGACACGCTCGTCGGCACCGACAGCCACACCACCATGATCAACGGCCTCGGCGTGCTCGGCTGGGGCGTCGGCGGCATCGAGGCCGAGGCCGCGATGCTCGGCCAGCCGGTCAGCATGCTGATCCCCGAGGTGGTCGGCTTCGAGCTCACCGGCGCGCTGCGCGAGGGCATCACCGCCACCGACCTGGTGCTGACGGTCACGCAGCAGCTGCGCAACAAGGGCGTGGTCGGCCGCTTCGTCGAATTCTACGGCCCGGGCGTCTCCGCGCTCAGCCTCGCCGACCGCGCGACGATCGCCAACATGGCGCCCGAATATGGCGCGACCTGCGGCTTCTTCCCGGTCGACGGCAAGACCCTCGATTATCTCCGCCTCACCGGCCGTTCCGAGGAGCAGGTCGCGCTCGTCGAGGCCTATTGCAAGGAACAGGGCCTGTGGCTCGATCCCGGCGCGGCGGACCCGGTCTTCACCGACACGCTGCGCCTCGACATGGACAGCGTCGAGCCCTCGCTGGCCGGGCCGAAGCGGCCGCAGGACAAGGTCGCGCTCTCCAAGGTGGACGAGGAGTTCCTCGCCAACCTCTCCAAGGAGTACGGCAAGGCCAAGCCCGGCGCGCGCTGCGAAGTCGCGGGCACCGACCACGGCCTCACCGACGGCGACGTCGTCATCGCCGCGATCACCAGCTGCACCAACACTTCCAACCCCAGCGTGCTGGTCGCCGCCGGCCTCGTCGCCCGCAAGGCGCGCGAGCGCGGCCTCGATTCCAAGCCCTGGGTCAAGACCAGCCTCGCCCCGGGCTCGCAGGTCGTCACCGACTATCTCGACCGCGCCGGCCTGTCCGAGGATCTGAACGCGATCGGCTTCGATCTGGTCGGCTACGGCTGCACCACCTGCATCGGCAATTCCGGCCCGCTGCCCGAGCCCATTTCCGCGGCGATCCACGCCAACGATCTCGTCGCCGCCTCGGTGCTCTCCGGCAACCGCAATTTCGAGGGCCGGGTGTCGCCCGACGTGCGCGCCAACTATCTCGCCTCGCCGCCGCTGGTGGTCGCCTACGCGATCAAGGGCACCGTCACCGAGAACATGGTGGAGAGCCCGATCGGCCGGGACCGCGCCGGTGAGGACGTCTACCTGCGCGACATCTGGCCGACCAACGACGAGGTCCGCAGCCTCATCGACCAGCACGTCAATTCCGACATGTTCAGCGCCCGCTACGCCGACGTCTACAAGGGCGACGATCAGTGGCGCGCGATCGACGTCACCGGCGGCGCCACCTATGGCTGGTCGGCCGGGTCCACCTACATCCAGAACCCGCCCTATTTCGAGGGCATGACGATGACCGCGACGCCCCTTACCGACATCACTAACGCCCGCGCCCTGGCGATCTTCGGCGACAGCATCACCACCGACCACATCAGCCCCGCCGGCGCGATAAAGCTCGACAGCCCCGCCGGAAAATACCTTATGGAACAGCAGGTTAGCCGCCCCGACTTCAATTCCTACGGCGCCCGCCGCGGCAACCACGAAGTGATGATGCGAGGCACCTTCGCCAACATCCGGATCAAGAACCTGCTGACCCCCGGCATCGAAGGCGGCGTGACCAGGCACGTCCCGACCGGCGAGGTCATGCCGATCTACGATGCGGCGATGCTCTACAAGCAGGCGGGCACCCCGCTGGTGGTGATCGCGGGCAAGGAATACGGCACCGGCTCGTCGCGCGACTGGGCGGCCAAGGGCACCAACCTGCTCGGGGTCCGCGCCGTGATCGCCGAGACCTACGAGCGCATCCACCGTTCCAACCTGGTCGGCATGGGCGTGGTGCCGCTCCAGTTCGTCAACGGCGAGAACGCCGCCAGCCTCGGGCTCAAGGGCGACGAGACCTTCAGCGTAGCCGGCGTGGCCGATCTCCAGCCGCGCCAGGAGATCGAGGTGCAGGTCGCAAGGCCCGACGGCAGCAGCACGAGCTTCCGCGCCCGGGTCCGCATCGACACCTTGAACGAGCTGGAATATTTCCGCGCCGGCGGGATCCTCCACTATGTGCTGAGGAACCTCGCCGCCTGACGCTCGAAACGCTCCTTGTCGAGATCGCCGGCTGGATGGGCGCGTCGTTCATCCTGCTCGCCTATCTGCTGCTGTCGATGGGCAGGTTGACCGGCCGGTCGGCGCTCTATCAGGGGCTGAACGTGGTCGGCGCGGCGGGATTCATCGTCAACGGCTGGTACCACGGCGCTTTGCCTTCCGCGGCGCTCAACGTCATATGGATGCTGATCGGAGGGGTGTCGCTATGGCGGATCAGGAATCGGGGCGACTCGTCGACCTCAGCCATGTGATCGAGCATGGCATGACGACCTACAAGGGTCTGCCGGCGCCGATCATCTGCGACTATTGGACCCGCGAAGCCTCGGCCGCCCACTTTGACGACGGTTCGAGCTTCCAGATCGGCCGGATCGACATGGTCGCCAACACCGGCACCTACCTGGACGCCCCCTTCCACCGCTACGCCGAAGGCAAGGACCTGGCCGGGCTGGACCTGGGGGCGGTCGCGTCGCTGCAAGGGCTGGTGGTCCGCAAGCCCCACGACCAGGGCCTGGCGATCGACGCGCACGACATCGCCGGCCTGGAGGTGCGCGGCAAGGCGGTGCTGTTCCATACCGGCTGGGACCAACATTGGCGCACCGACGCCTACTTCGCCGACCACCCGTTCCTCACGGCCGCGGCGGCGCGGCTGCTGGTGCAGGGCGGCGCCAGACTGGTCGGCATCGACAGCCATAACATCGACGACACCCGCGGCCGCTCGCGGCCGGTCCATACGGTGCTGCTCGGCGCCGGGGTGCTGATCGTCGAGCACCTCACCAACCTTGCCGCCGTCCCCGACGAGGGATTCCGCTTCTCCGCCGTCGCGCCCAAGCTCGCCGGAGTCGGCACCTTCCCGGTGCGGGCGTTCGCGCAACTGGGCTAGCCGCGCGGACCGGGGCGCTCAACGGTCCGTCAGCGCAGCGGCGAGCCAGCCGGGCAGGATCGCGGCGCCGAGATCCTCGACCCGTCGATGCTCGATCGCCAGGCCGAGGGCGGCATAATGGATGCGGGTGCGCTCGCCGGCCGCGTTCGCCGGCACCACGACGAGGCGGCGGTTGACCTTGCTGCGATAGTTCATCCGGGCCGTATTCTCCTGGCCGACATAGCAGCCTTTGGCGAAGCTGACGCCGTTGAGCTCGGCGGCGTTGCATTCGAGCCACAGCGTCTTGTCGGAGCCGAGCTCGGCACGCCCCTCGGTGACGCCGTGCGAGAGGCGGTGCCTGAGCCACCCTCCCCCCTCGCTGCCGTCATCGGGCGCGAGCCAGCGTCGGCCGAGCTCCGCGAGGCGCGGGTCCGCAGGGCCCTCCCCGTCCAGCGCCCAATGGACGCACAGCGCCGCCTCGCGCTCGATGCGGATCGGCCGGCGGAGACGGTAGAGCGTGAGGCGCCTGGCAAGATCGTCCGCCGCGTCGCGCTCGCAATCGACCAGCACGTCCTCGCCATCGGCCCACAGGATGAAGTCGAACAGGGCCTTGCCCTGCGGCGTGAGCAGGCCGGCCCAGAGCGGCCGGTCCGGCGCGAGGGCGGCGACGTCGTTGGTGACGAGGCCCTGGAGGAAGCCGCGCACGTCCTCCCCCGAAAGACGGATCAGCGCGCGATCAGCAAGGGTGGTGCCGGCCATGCCCCCTACGTAGTGACGGCGGGGGCCACCTCCAATCGTCGGCCCGAACTTGTTTCAGGGTTCATGTTCGGGCAGGCGCCTACGTCATCAACATGGATGCTGACACGTTCAGCATGACGAGGCAGGACATTGTCCAAACCCACACGCCTGAGCCTGCGCCGTCCCGACGACTGGCACGTCCACCTGCGCGATGGCGAGATGCTGGCAGCGGTGGCGGGCTATACCGCGCACCAGTTCGCGCGCGCGATCGTGATGCCGAACCTGACGCCGCCGATCACCAGCGTCGCGGCGGCGGCCGACTATCGGGCTCGCATCCTGGCCGCGCTGCCGCCGGGCGTCGACTTCACGCCGCTGATGACCTGCTACCTCACCGACGATTCCGATCCCGGCGAGATCGAGCGCGGCTTCGAGCAGGGGGTGTTCACCGCCTGCAAGCTCTACCCGGCGCACGCCACCACCAACAGCGCGCACGGGGTCACCGACGTCGCCAACATCGAGCGGGTGCTGGCGGCGATGGAGCGGATCGGCATGCCGCTGCTCGTCCACGGCGAGGTGACCGATCCGGCGGTCGACATCTTCGATCGCGAGGCGGTGTTCATCGATCGGGTGCTGGCGCCGCTCGTCGAGCGCTTCTCCGCGCTGAAGATCGTGTTCGAGCACATCACCACCGCCGAGGCCGCCGCCTTCGTGGCTGAAAGCGGCCCCACCGTCGCCGCGACGATCACGCCGCAGCACCTCCACATCAATCGCAACGCCTTGTTCGCCGGCGGGCTTCGGCCGCATGCCTACTGCCTGCCCGTCGCGAAACGCGAGGCCCATCGCCAGGCCGTCCGGCGCGCCGCCACCTCCGGCTCGCCGAAATTCTTCCTGGGCACCGACAGTGCCCCGCACACGGTGGAGCGCAAGGAATCCGCCTGCGGCTGCGCCGGCATCTTCAACGCGCCCTTCGCGCTCGAAAGCTATGCCGCCGTGTTCGAGGAAGAAGGCGCGCTGGACCGGCTCGAGGCCTTCGCCTCCGAGCACGGCGCCCGGTTCTACGGCCTGCCGCTGAACGAGGGGCGGGTCGAACTCCAGCGCGCGGACGTGACCGTGCCCGATGCTCTGCCCGCGGCTGGAACGACCGTAGTGCCGTTCCATGCCGGCGAAACGCTGCGGTGGAGGCTCAGCGTGGCGGCGCTTCCGTCAGAAGGGCAGCCAGCGGTTCTTCTCTGAAAAGCGCATATAGCCGGCATTGACCCCAAGCCGCAGGCCCGCGCCCATCCGCACCGGGATCAGCACCACGTTCCCGCGCCGCAAATAGCCCGCGGTAAGGCCGCCGAGCACATAGGCTTTGCCCTCGCCCGCCGGGAAGCGCTTGAAGATGTCCTGGCTGTCGTTGAGGTTGTAGACCAGCACGAACACCTTGGAGGCGTCGGCGCCGAAGTCGAAGCCCAGCGACGGCCCCGTCCAGAACACCTGGCGATCGCCCTCGATCTGGTGGTGCAGCGTGCCGGAGCCGTAGCGGGCGCCGAGCACGAACGCGCCGCCAGCCTCCTTGCCGGTGATGTAGGCGGTCGGCTCGCCCTGGTCCTTGAGGATGTCCTCGATGAGGTCCGCCAGGCCTTCCGCGCCTTTGCCGAACACGCCCTCGGCGGCGCCGAACACGTCCTCGGGCGGTATCCTGACCGCCTCGCTGGCGCGCTCGGAAGCCCGCCCCCCCTGCCCTGGCGCGGGCGCGGCCGCGGTGGCGCGCATCACGGCTCCCGGCTCAACCGGGGCCTCGCCCCCACCGGAGTCGACGGGCAGGTACTCGTCCTGCTGCGCGGAGGCCTCCGCCTCGCCCCCGACTACCGGCTCATATTCGCCGCTGCTGTTGGGATCGATCGTGCTGATCTGGGCAACGCTCGCGACCGGCGATGCCAGCACCAGGCCGACGGCGGCGACAAGCTTCAGGAACAAGGATTTACGCATGGCTACAGTCCCCCGAACTCAATGGATCGAAACTAATGCCCGTCGTGCTGTCTCCGCAATGAACGGGCGACGAGGCGAGTCCGTTCGTCGCCGAGGCGAGTCCTTTTTGTCACAATCGGGCATCATCACCTTGGTTGAACAGCGTGAAAGCCGCCGCTATAGCCCCCGCTCGGCGCTTAGCGGAGACGTGGGTGAGTGGCTGAAACCAGCGGTTTGCTAAACCGCCGTAGGGGGATTACTCCTACCGAGGGTTCGAATCCCTCCGTCTCCGCCAGACAATCCCATCAAAGTGGTACTTTGATGGGGGCCCTAATCCAGCACTAGGACCCCCATGCTCAGCCTCAGCTTCATTCGCGAGAACCAGAACGTTGTCGCGAAGGCGATCGCGGATAAGAACGTGAAGCTGGACCTTGGCGCCCTGCTCGCGCTCGACGCGGAAGTGAGGGGGATGAAGACCGAGGTCGACGAGCTTCGGCGGCAGCGCAACGAGATCAGCGCGAGCTTCAAGGACGCCGATCCGGCGCAACGGCCGGCGCTCGGGCAGCGCGCCAAGGAGATGGGAGCGCGCGCCGGCGAGGTCGAGACGGCGCTGGCGGAGAAAACCGCGGCGCTCGACGCCCTGATGCTGCGGCTGCCGGGAATTCCCTGGCCGGGCGCGCCGATCGGAGCGGACGAGAGCTTCAACACCGTCGTGCGCCAGGTGGGCGAGCCGCCGCGCTTCGATTTCGAGCCGCGGGACCATGTCACGCTGGCGGAGATGAACGGCTGGGCCGAGCTCAACAGGATCGCGCAGGTCGCGGGCTCGAGGACCTACGCGCTCAGGGGGCGGCTCGCGCTGCTCGAGCAGGCGCTCATGTTCTGGGCGCAGCAGCGGCTCGCGCAGGACGGCTTCACGCCGATGACGCTGCCGGCGCTGGCGCGGCCCCAGGCCTTCTTCAACCAGGGCCACTTCCCCGGCCACGAGGAGGAGACGTACGAAATCCCGAAGGACGAGCTGTGGCTCGCCGGCACGGCCGAAATCGGGCTGACGTCGCTCCATTCCGGTGAGATCCTCGAGGCCGATCAGCTGCCGATCCTCTACGCGGGCTATTCGCCCTGCTTCCGCCGCGAGGCCGGGAGCGCGGGGCGCGACGTGCGGGGGCTGCTGCGCGTCCATCAATTCTACAAGCTCGAGCAATATGTGATCTGCGCGGACGACGAGGCGGAATCGGCGCGCTGGCACGAGCGGCTGCTCGGCAACGCCGAGATGCTGCTCAATGAGCTCGAAATCCCCTATCAGGTGGTCGAGACCTCGACCGGCGACATGGGGCTCGGCAAGTACCGGATGAACGACATCGAGAGCTGGGTGCCGTCGCTGGGCAGGTATCGGGAGACGCACAGCTGCTCGACCTTGCACGATTGGCAGGCGCGGCGGGCGAATCTGCGGTGGCGCGACGGCGAGCGTCGGGTGCGGTTCGTGCACACGCTCAACAACACCGCGCTGGCGAGCCCCCGGATCCTGGTGCCCCTGCTCGAGAACCACCAGACGGAGGATGGGCGGGTGCGCCTGCCCGCGGCGATCCAGGGCCTGATGGGCGGCGAATTTCTCTAGGGCGCGGCGGCAGGGGCGATCTGCTGCTTTGGCATTTCGCGGCCGGGGTGCCATATCCGAAGCGATGGCCAGCATCCGGACGCCCGATCACGAACCGCCGCCGCTCTCGCAGCTCCTGCGCGAGGCCGGGGCGCTGCTGTCGCTTCGGTGGAAGAGCCTGGTTCCCGGAAGCGGGCAGAGGAGCGGCACCGGCGACCGCGGGCCGGTGCTCGTGATCCCCGGCTTCCTCGCCAGCGATTATTCAACCGTGATCCTGCGCCGCGCGCTCGAAAGGGCGGGCTACCGCGCCTACGGCTGGGGGCTCGGGCTCAACCTTGGCGCCCGAAGCGACCTGCTCGACAGGATCGAGGCGCAGCTTGAGCGCGCGCACCGCCGCGGCAAGGTGACCCTGGTCGGCTGGAGCCTCGGCGGGCTCTACGCGCGCGAACTCGCCAAGCGGCAGCCCGACAAGGTCGCGCGCGTGATCACGCTCGGCAGCCCCTTCTCGGGCGACGTGCGCGCCAACAATGCCTGGCGGCTCTACGAGATGATCAACGACCACAAGGTCGACCGGCCGCCCGTCGACGTGCGGGTCGGCGAGAAGCCGCCGGTGCCGACGATCGCCTTCTGGTCGCGGCGCGACGGCATCGTCGCCCCCGCCTGCGCCCGTGGCGAAGCCCACGAATGCGACCGCAGCGTCGAGCTGGACTGCACCCATATGGGCTTCATGTCCGAGCCGTGCGCCATCCAGGCGGTGCTCGACGCGTTGGCCGACCGGCCCCTATAGGCGCGATCGTGACCGTGCGCCGCGACAACAGCCGACATATCGCCGCCCCGACGGGCCCCGGGATCACAGCCAGGAGCTGGACCACCGAAGCGGCGATGCGGATGCTGATGAACAACCTCGACCCGCGCGTCGCGGAGGCGCCGGAGGAACTCGTCGTCTATGGCGGCATCGGCCGGGCGGCGAGGGACTGGGAGAGCTACGACAAGATCGTCGAGACGCTGCGGCGGCTCGAGGAGGACGAGACCCTGCTCGTCCAGTCGGGCAAGCCGGTCGGCGTGTTCCGGACCCATGAAGATGCGCCGCGGGTGCTGATCGCCAACTCCAACCTGGTGCCGAAATGGGCGACCTGGGACGTCTTCCACGAGCTCGATCGCAAAGGGCTCATGATGTACGGCCAGATGACGGCCGGATCGTGGATCTACATCGGCACCCAGGGCATCGTGCAGGGAACCTACGAGACGTTCGCGGAGATGGGGCGGCAGCATTATGGCGGCGACCTCCGCGGCCGCTGGATCCTGACCGCGGGCCTGGGCGGCATGGGCGGAGCGCAGCCGCTGGCGGCGGTGATGGCGGGGGCGCATTGCCTGGCGATCGAGTGCCAGGAGAGCCGGATCGAGAAGCGCCTCGAGACGCGCTACCTCGATCGCCGCGCCGGAAGCATCGACGAGGCGCTTGAGATCATCCAAAGCGCCGATGAGCCCACTTCGGTCGGGCTTCTCGGCAATGCGGCGGAGGTGCTGCCGGAGATGGTGAGGCGCGGCATCCGCCCGGATGCGGTGACCGACCAGACTTCGGCCCATGATCCGATCAACGGCTACCTGCCGATCGGCTGGACGGTCGATCGATGGGTGGACCTTCGCGAACGCGACCCCAAGGTGGTCGAGGAAGCGGCGCGGGCGTCGATGGCGCTGCACGTGGAGGCCATGCTCGCCTTCAGGGAAATGGGCGTGCCGACCTTCGACTACGGCAACAACATCCGGCAGGTGGCGAAGGACGCGGGCGTGATCCGTGCCTTCGACTTCCCCGGCTTCGTGCCCGCTTATGTGCGGCCGCTCTTCTGCCGCGGCATCGGGCCGTTCCGCTGGTGCGCCTTGTCGGGCGATCCCGAGGACATCTATCGCACCGACGCCAAGGTGAAGGAGCTGATTCCCGACGACCCGCACCTCCACCGCTGGCTCGACATGGCGCGCGAGCGCATCGCCTTCCAGGGGCTGCCGGCGCGCATCTGCTGGGTGGGGCTGGGTCAGCGCCACAAACTCGGCCTCGCCTTCAATGAGATGGTCGCGAGCGGCGAGTTGAAGGCGCCGATCGTGATCGGGCGCGACCATCTCGATTCCGGTTCGGTGGCGAGCCCGAACCGTGAGACCGAAGCGATGAAGGACGGCTCCGACGCGGTGTCTGACTGGCCGCTGCTCAACGCCCTGCTCAACACCGCGTCGGGCGCGACCTGGGTGTCGCTGCACCATGGCGGCGGCGTCGGCATGGGCTATTCGCAGCATGCCGGGATGGTGATCGTCGCCGACGGCACGCCGAAGGCGGCGCGCCGGCTGGAGCGCGTTCTCTGGAACGACCCGGGCACCGGCGTCATGCGCCACGCGGATGCGGGCTACCCGATCGCCATCGATTGCGCGCGCGAACAGGGCCTCGACCTGCCGATGCTCTCTTGATGGCGCCGATCGTGATCAATCCGGGCTCGGTGACGCTTGCGGAGCTGCGCGCCATTTGGGACGGCGCCGGGGTGCGACTGGCGGATGAGGCGTTCGCCGCGGTCGACGAGGCGTCGGAGGCCGTCGGCCGAATCCTCGCCTCCGGCCGCACCGTATACGGCGTCAACACCGGGTTCGGCCTGCTCGCCCAGACCCGAATCCCCGACGCCCGCCTGCAGGAGCTGCAGCGCAACCTGGTCCTTTCGCACAGCTGCGGTGTGGGCGAGGCGCTGCCGGAACGGGTCGTGCGGCTGATCATGGCGCTGAAGGTGATCGGCCTCGGGCGCGGCCGTTCGGGCGTGCGGCGGATGGTGGTGCAGCGGCTGCTCGTGCTGCTTGAAGCGGGGGCGCTGCCGGTCATTCCGTCGCAGGGCTCGGTCGGCGCCTCGGGGGATCTGGCGCCGCTCGCGCATTTGAGCGCGGCCCTGATCGGCGAAGGCAGCGTCGCGATGGGCGGCGAAGTCATGCCGGCGACGGCGGCGCTGGCGCGGCTCGGGCTCGAGCCGCTGGTGCTCGGCCCCAAGGAAGGCTTGGCGCTGATCAACGGCACGCAGGTTTCGACGGCGATCGCGCTCGACGCGCTGTTCACCGGCGAGCGTATCTTCGCTTCGGCGCTGATCGGCGGCGCGCTTTCGCTCGATGCGTTGAAGGGTACCGACGTGGCCTTCGATCCGCGCATCCATGAAGCGCGGGGACAGCCGGGGCAGATCGCGGTCGCCGCGCTCATCGCCGAGTTGCTCAAGGGCAGCGAGATCCGCGCATCGCACGCCGATTGCGGCAAGGTGCAAGACCCCTACAGCTTCCGCTGCCAGCCGCAGGTGATGGGGGCGGTGCTCGATCTGATGCGGCACGTATCGCGGACGCTGGAGACCGAAGCGAACGCGGTCACGGACAATCCGATCGTCTTTCCGGACGCCGACGAGGCGTTGTCGGGCGGCAATTTCCACGCCGAGCCCGTCGCCTTCGCGGCGGACATGCTGGCGATGGCGCTGTGCGAGGTCGGATCGATCTGCGAGCGCAGGGTGGCGGTGCTGGTCGATCCCAAGATGAGCGGCCTGCCGCCCTTCCTGGTCGACGACAGCGGGGTCAATTCGGGTTTCATGATTGCGCAGGTGACGGCGGCGGCGCTCGTCTCGGAGAACAAGACCCTCGCCTTCCCCGCCAGCGTCGATACCATCCCGACCTCGGCCAACCAGGAAGATCATGTCTCGATGGCGACGCATGGCGCGCTGAAGGCGGTGCGGATCGCCGGCAACGCCGCCGCGGTGGTCGGCATCGAACTGCTCGCCGCGGCGCAGGGGATCGATTTCCACCGGCCGCTGCGCACCTCCCCGGCGCTGGAGCCGGCGCGCGAGACGATCCGTGGCGCCGTGGCCTTCTACGCCGCGGACCGCTATCTGGCCGATGACCTGGCGTGGGCGAAGCGGGCGGTGCTCGGCGGAACCCTGTCGCGCGCGCTCGAGGATCGGCTGTTCTGACGTCCGTAGCTGCCATTGGAGCCAATCCCACCTTGTTGTGGGGGCTGACCGCGCAGGAGCGGCTGCGCCGTATCGCGCAGGCGCAGGGCCTGGTGCTCGGCGGCGCGGATGCCGGCGTGCTCGTCAATCTCGGCTACGCCTTCGATCCCGCCTGGCTTGGCTTCATCGCCGCCCGGCCGGATCACGTCGTGACCTTCGGCGGGGTGCCGGTGCTGGCCAATGTCGGCCGCGACCGCGAGCAGGTGATCGCCGCGATGGAGCGGGCAGCGCCGCTCGGCCCGACCGGCCTTGCCGTCACCGCCTGGGAGGAAAGCGGCGGCCTCACCAACGATGAGCTGAGGAAGCGCGAGCGGCCGTTCATGGACCGGCTCGCGCCGGACACCGTGCGCGGTCTGGAGCGCGCCAGCTATTTCGGCGCGTACAAGGGCGTGACCGACATCCTTACCAAATATCTCTGGCCGGAATGGGCGCTGGTGCTGACGCGGATCGCCGCAAAGCTCGGAATCACCCCGAACATGGTGACGGCGGCGGGCGCGATCCTGTGCTTCGCCGCCGCCTTCTGCTTCTATTTCGGCTGGTACTGGACCGGCCTCGGCCTCGGCCTCACGTTCATGGTCCTCGACACGGTCGACGGCAAGCTCGCGCGCTGCACGATCACCTCGAGCTGGTGGGGCAATGTCTTCGACCACGGCATCGATCTCGTCCATCCGCCCTTCTGGTGGTGGGCCTGGGCGATCGGGCTGAACTTCTACGGGAGACCGCTGCCGGACGGCCTGTTCTGGATCGTCATCGCGGTGATCGTCTTCGGCTACGTCGCACAGCGGCTGATCGAAGGGGCGTTCATCGGCCTGTTCAAGATGCACATCCACGTCTGGCGGCCGTTCGACAGCCGCTTCCGACTGATCACCGCCCGCCGCAACCCGAACATGGTCATCCTGTTCGTCTCGCTGATCGCGGGCCGGCCCGATCTAGGCCTGATCGCGGTCGCCTGGTGGACTTTGATCTCGCTGGCGGTGCACCTCGTGCGGTTCGCCCAGGCGCTCGCGGTCCGGGCGCGGCGACGGCCGGTCACTTCGTGGCTGGCCTGAGGAGAAGGGCGTGAGGAGAAGGGCATGAACGAGACCGTCCGCCGCTTCGGCTATCCCGCCACCTTGATCGCCGATTATCGCCACTGGGTGGTGCTGCTGCGGCCGTCGCAGCCGACGCTCGGCAGCCTCATCCTTGCCGCCAAGGGCGAGGCGATGGCTTTCTCCGATCTCGGCCCGGCCGCTTTCGGCGAGCTTGCAACCGTGGTCCGCGATGTCGAGACGACGCTGCGGGCAGCGGTCGACTACGCGAAGGTCAACTATCTGATGCTGATGATGATCGATCCGCACGTCCACTTCCACGTCATTCCGCGGTATGATGGCGAACGCTCGGCGGCCGGAGTCGCGGTGGCCGACGCCGGCTGGCCCAAGGCGCCGGCGCTGGGGGAAGCGGTCGAGCTCGACGCTGGGCAGATTCAGGCCGTCTCGGCGTGGCTCAAACGGTTGTGGCCCAGCGCGCGGTAAGCTCGCGAGCCTTCTCGACGTCGGCGGGAAAGTCGACTTCCTGCCATTCCTCGCCCTTGATGCTCACCGTCTGGACCTCGACGTCCGCGGCGAGAGCGTCGATCGCGCGCAGGTACCAGCGGCGGGTTCCTTCGGCGGTGCGCATCATCCGCTCGACCTGCTCGATGAACAGCTGCGCGCCGGAACCGCGGAAGGCGAGCAGACCGATCGATTCGGCATCGTAGTTGCCCGGCTCCAGCGCCTTGCCAATGCGGCGCAGGCGGGTGCCGTCGCGGAGCACCTTCATGTCGTCGGCGTCGTAATCGTCCTTCTCGTCGACCGTGACGGTGATCGGTGCTTCGGGGCCCGCGAGGAGCCTGCCGAGCAGCGCCGGCGTCACCAGGGTATCGCCGTTGAGCAGCAGCGTGTCGCGGTCGAACTCGGCGCGGGCGAGCCACACCGAGCCGAGATTGTCGGCGACATGGTAGAAGGGATTGAACAGGGTGCGGACGCCCTCTCTACGTGCCGCGACCGCGTCGACCATCTCGTCGCGGAAGCCGGTGACCACCACGATCTCGGCGATGCCGCCCGCGCGCAGCGCGTCCAGCTGCCATTCGAGCAGCGACTTGCCGTTGAGGTCGATCAGGCACTTCGGCCGATCGGCGGTCAGCGGAAGCAGCCGTGAGCCCTTGCCGGCGCTGAGGATGATGGCTTTGCTGATCGTCACCCGCGACGCCATCCACTTTTTCGTGGCTCAAATGTGGCCAAGCTGCTTGAAGCGCGGGATGAGCGGCGGCGTGGGACAATATACGGCGATCCTGCTCGCCGGGCAGCGGCCGGGCGAGAATGATTTCGCGCAGGCGCTGGGTTATCCCGCCAAGGCGCTGATCGAGATCGAGGGCGAGCCGATGCTCGGCCGCGTCGCCCGGGCGCTGCTGGCCGCTCCCTCGGTCGGCCGCATCGTCGTGCTCGCGCAGGAACCGGAGCGCCTGCTGCGGGGCAAGCTCCAATGGATGGCGGAGGAGGAGCAGATCGGCATGGCCGTCGGCGCCGCGGGCATATCGGCCAGCATCCTGGCGTTCGCCGGCGGCGATGCCGCGCCCTGGCCGGTGCTGGTCGTCACCGCCGACCATGCCCTGCTCACGCCCGAGATCGTGGAAGCATTCCTCGCCGCCATCCCCGACAAGGATGTCGCCGTCGCCGTCGTCGAACGCCGCGTCGTCGAAGCCGCCTATCCCGAGACGCGCCGCACCTGGCTGAAATTCAGCGACGGCGCCTACACCGGCGCGAACCTCTTCGCGTTGCGCACCGCGAACGCCCGTCGCGCCCTGGAAATCTGGTCGAACGTCGAGAAGGACCGAAAGAAGGTGCGGCGCCTGCTCGGCTTCTTCGGACCAATGCTGGCGCTTCGCGCCTTCACCCGCACCATCTCCCTCAAGGGCGCCCTCGCCACGGCAGGCCACCGCGCAGGCCTGAGCGCCGCCGCCATTCCCTTGCCGATCGCTGAGGCGGCGATCGATGTCGACAAGCTTGAGGACCTGCAGCTAGTCGAGCGCATCATCGTCAAGCGCCGGGGACAAAAATAAGGCGCCCCGGCCTGAGCCGGAGCGCCTCAGTTTCACTCATTAACCGCCGTTTACGCGCCGATCAGGTACTCGTGCTGGACGATGCTGGCGCCGGCACTTCCGCCGTCGCTGTGGAAGACGAGGTCGCTCACCTGGACCTTGTCGCCCTGCACGAAGATCGTCAGGTCGTTGGCGCCGTCCAGATCGACGAAGATCTTACCCCTCGAGATGTGGACATCGCTGCTGTCTACGTTGAGCCCACTGAGATCGATCTTCTCGCCGCGATCATAGTCGGTGATCGTGTCGGTGCCGGCATCCTCGAAGACGAACCGGTCGACGCCGCGGCCGCCGCTGAGGCGATCGTTGCCCGCCCCGCCATTCAGCAGGTCGGCGCCGTCGCCGGCGGTCAGGCTATCGTTCCCCGCGCCGCCATTGAGGCTGTCGTTGCCGCCGAAATCGATCAGCACGTCGTTGCCGCCCAGGCCACTCAGGATGTTGTTCGCATTGTTGCCGGTCAGCAGATCGTTAAAGTTGGAGCCGGTGACGTTTTCAATGTCGTACAGCTTGTCGCCCTGGGCATAGCCGCCGAAGCCGTCCGGAAGGTCGAGCAGCCAGTTGGCCACGGCGCCGCTGTAGGAGATCACCGGATCGAGCTTCACGATGACGCCTGCGTCGGAGGCCTCGTAGCTGACCGTATCGCTGCCGGCGCCGCCGCGGATCACGTTGGCTACCTTGTTGGCGACGATGGTGTTGTCCAAAGCGTTGCCGGTTCCGTTCGCAGCCGTGCCGGTGAGCGTCAGGTTGTCGACATTGTCGCCCAGCGTGAAGCTGACCGAGCTCTTCACGAGGTCGATGCCTTCACCGGCGGCTTCCGTCACTGTGTCGCCGAGGTTGTCGACGATGTAAGTGTCGTCGCCGCCCCGGCCGGCGAGGGCGTCAGCGCCCGCGCCGCCATCGAGGACGTTGGCACGCGCATTGCCCAATATGGTGTCGTTGCCGCCGCCGCCGATGGCGTTCTCGACCCATGCGCCGTAGGCGATGCCGATATTGTCGCGCATCACGCCATTGGTGTAGCCCTCGCCGAAGAGTCTCACATACAGGTCGTACGTCGCCTGCGTCCGTGGCGCGAGGCCAGTCTCCGCACGGCGAGCATTGATCTCCGCGAGCGTCGGCATTTCCTCAGAGAAGAAGCCGCCGGCACTGCTGTAGGCACCCGGGTTAAGGTCGATGAGCGACGGGGTGTTGAAGCCCGACACGTCGAGCGTGTCGTTGCCGCCAGCGTCCCAGATCGTCATCACCGGCAACGGGGTCAGGATGAAGTTGAAAGCATCCCGGCCGGCCGTGTCGGCAGTGACGTTGAAGCCGTACGTCGTGTCGCCCGTACGGGTGGTGGTGTCGGCGCCATAGATACGCTGGATAGCGGCGATGTCGTGCACCATCGGCGTGGCATTGTACGCGTAGGTCAGATTCCGCCAGTCGACGTGCGAAGCGCCGGTTTCCTCGGCGTCCCAATAGGACATGATCGAGTACATGCGCGAATCCTGGTAGTAGATCGCGCCGTCGGCGCCCTCATATTCGACCGTAAAGCCCGGGGCGAAATTGTAATCGCCGGGGTGCTGAAGGCCGAGCGAGTGGCCGATCTCGTGCACCAGCGTGTTGAGGCCATACTGGCCCTCGTCAAGCTGACCGTTCGACGCATTGACGCTCGGCGTAGCGACGAAGACGTCGCCGTTACGCTCGTAGGTGGTGACCCGGGTGCCATCGTCCTGGATGATGACGCTGGAGGTGGACGAGCCGTAGGGCAGGAAGGCCGAGGCCTGAGCCGGTCCGGTCGTCGTGTTCATGAAGTTGATGTCGCCCTGGGAGAAGTGAGTCTCCTGGAAGTTCAGCGCCATCACGTCGTCCCACGACTGGATGGCCTCGCGGGTGGCGGCGCGCTGCGCGTCGCTGAACCTCGAGAAGCCCCGCGCCCGGCTGTCCCCGAAATACAGCGCATTCGTGCCGTCGGCGATGTTGCTGTAGATATAGGGATCCGGCAACGTCGTCAGCGTCTCGTAGAAGCCGAAATTCAACGTCGTCAGCGGGCCGGTCGGACCGACCGGGGGCCCGCCCGGGTTGAGGCGCGCCTGGGTCGCCGGATCGTTGGCTTCGCCGCCATTGGTCTTGGAGGTCGCAAGGTAATACCACTCATTGTTGGCAGTGCCCTGAGCGCCGCCCCAATTGGCGCCGGAATTATAATATTGGCCTTCGTAGAGCTGGGGGCCGGCGCCGCGGTTGAGCTGGAACGCAACCTGCTCGAGCGTGAAGACCGGCTTGCTGCGAAGCGTGCCGCCCTGACCGTCGACAGAAGCCTCTGACGTGGTGGGCACCCGCAGTACCGAATCGCCTTCGATGGCAAGTTCGACCTGCGCTGTGCAAACCGGGCACGAGCAGCCCGCTCCCTCGGCGTGAAGGTATTCGCGTCCTTTCATTACCATGTTAGCTCTCCCGCTTGCTTATTGTGGACTGTATTTCCGTTGCCTGGGGCCGAAGCCACGGCAGAACCTCGCTCAACGAGGCGGCCAGCGCCTCCTCCAGGACCGACCGATCGGCCGCAGAATTGGTAAGCGGCACCGCTCTGGGAGCAGCGCCCAAATAGGCTGGAGCCGGATCGAGGCCGGCGTGCCGATCCTTGCGGACCGTGAACACCAGCAGCCGCTGCGGCGGAGCCGGGCTCTGGACCGCAGCCTGCGCCACGAGCACCACCGTGTCGCCGCCGGGCGTGGGCACAGTGCCCGCTGCAACGCATTCGACCGGCATCGGCGCGCCGCGTTCGGCGACGCGCTTCACGATGGCGCAGAAATCGTCCTTGAGTTGCTCGTCGGCCGGGTCGGCCATCCGAAGATCGGCAAGCACCGCAAGCCGCTTTACGCCCATCCAGCTGCGATCGGGCGTTTCGGCGGTCACCGGGGTAGCAGCGACGACAAGGCCAACAGACGCTGCCGCAACGGCGCGCGCAAATGGCTTGTCAAAACCGCCCCCCACAAGTGCATCCCCCTCCGCCTAAGCTCGCACCCACCCCATCGAGCGGGATCGTCGGCTTGTTCTGGGAGCGGCAGGCCCCTGGCCGCCACTGAAGTTATCCCCGGGGAGTCCCGCGTTGGAACGTCACACCGCCCTGTCCAAAGGCCCTACAGACGAAAAAAACTATGGTCAACAAAAACTTAACGGAAGACGACCAACGGTGGGACAGTGAGGCGTTTCCCGTTGAACGACTCGCCGAAATGTCCTTCCAGCGGGTCTGGCGCGCTTGGCGCCCAGCCCCTACTGCTCGCGAATGGTCGCTTTCGCGCTTGATCCGGCCCTCGAGTCCGCCTCTCTGGCAGAAGCTTTCAGCCGGCATGGACGACTCCAGATCACCAATTTCCTGACCGGGGAATCGGCCGACGCTTTCTATCGCGAACTTGCCGAAAGTCAGGGTTGGCAGCTGGCCGTGAACCGCGGCGAGCAGATCATCGACTTCAAGCCGGAAGCGCTTGCAGCCTTCACGCCCGATCAATGGGCAGCGCTGAACAAGGCCGTCGCGCTGGGCGGCCGTTACGGGTTCCAGTTCCGCTACGAGACGATCCGCTTGCGCAAGGGGGAGGAGAAGGCGGCGGCTCCGTCGTTGCTCGGCCAGTTCGCCGCCTTCCTATCCTCGCCCGAGATCGTGAGCTTCATGCGGACCCTGACCGGAGCGGACGATATCGCTTTCGCCGACGCCCACGCATCGCGCTATCACCCCGGCCACTTCCTCTCGGCGCATGACGATGAGGTTGCCACGATGGGCCGCCGCGCGGCCTACGTCCTCAATCTCACGCCGGAATGGCGGCCGGACTGGGGCGGCCTTCTGTTGTTCCACGACTCGCAGGGCAACATCGTCCGCGGCTTCACGCCGGGCTTCAACATCCTCAATATCTTCCGAGTGCCGCAGCCGCACAGCGTGAGCTGGGTGACGCCGCTGGCCGGACAGCCCCGCTATGCCGTCACGGGCTGGCTACGTGCCGGCGAGCCCGGCTGAGGCCGGCTCCGTCTCTCCAAGCGGCGGGACTTCGGGGAAAAGGGTGAGCACGGGGCCGAGCGCCTCCTTGAGAGGATCCAGCCACGGCTCATAGGGTTTCCAGCGGCCGATGCCGCTCCGGTTGATCGGACGGCGGACCTGCTCCGAACTGGCCGTCCGCACGGCACGCTCGTTCTCGTAGAAGCGAAGGCAGGACGGTTCGAACGGCAGCCCGAGATAGTCGAGCAGGCGGCGAACCTCGCCCTCGATATCCTCCACCAGCTGCTCATAGATGACCCGATGGACCAGGCCCGGCCGAACCTGGTCGAAGTGCCGGAGCATCTCGACATAGTCGCGATAATAACGGCCCAATTCGGCGAGGTCATAGGTGAAGCGTTGCTCCATGGCGTAGAGCTGCTTGTAGTTGGAGAAGCAGCAATCGAGCGGATGGCGGCGGACGTCGATTATCTTCGCGTTCGGCAGGATCGAGTGGATGAAGCCGATATGCGCCCAGTTGTTGGGCAGCTTGTCGATGAAAAAGGGTCTGTCGGTGCCGCGGTGGACGCGCGTCCGCTCGATATATTCCTCGCCCAGCGCCTTCAGCTTTGCCGCATCCAGCGCAGCCAGGCTTTCCGGATAGGTGGGGCCGGCCTCGCCGAAAGGCTTCGCCCCGAGGCGCAGCGCGAAGGCGGGCACGTCCGGCAGCTCGGCGGTGCCTTCGATCCGGGAGTGGCTTGAGAGGATCTGCTCCACCAAAGTCGATCCGGAGCGCTGCAGGCCGATCACGAAGATCGGGTCCGGCGCGGCGCAGCCCTGGCCCTTGCGGCTCTCGAAGAATTCAGGCGTGAACAGGGCGATGCTCCGGCGCACGGCAAAGCTCGCCTCCTCCGCGTCATAGCGCAGCTGGGCGCGGCGCAGGCGGTTGCCTTCGACATAATGATCGAAGGATCGGGCCCAATCCTTGCGGTCTTCGAAGGCCTTGCCGAGCGAGAAGTGGATGCGCAGACGCTCGTCCTCGGAGGCCCCTTCCTGCGCGACAGCCGCCGTCATCGCGGCGATGTCGTCATCGCTGAACCGGAAGGTCTGCAGGCTGGCCAGGCTCCACCAGGCGGCGCCGGCGGTATCGGGCGCGAGCGCGATCACCCGCCGATAGGCGCTCACGCTCTCGTCGAGCCGGCCCAGCGTGCGCAGAATATGGCCGTAGGAATGCCACAGCATCGGCGCATCGGGCAGACGGGCGATCAGCCTTTCGTAGATCGCCGCCGCTTCCTCGTAGCGGCCCATGCCGTTGAGGATGTTGGCCTTGAGATCGAGGTAGGGCGGATGATCGGGCTGGGCGGCAAGGAGCTTCCCGGCCTCTTTGAGCGCTTCGTCGCGCCGGGACAGCTTGGCAAACGCGTCCGCCAGTTCCTGCCGCGCCGGAGCGTAGTCGGGAGCAAGGTCGAGCGCGCGCTGAAGCAGCGGCACGGCATCCTCCTGCCGATCGGACATCCTGGCGACCGCAGCCATCATCCTGAGCGCGGCCGGATCGTCGGGCTGCTCGTCGAGATAAGGCCGCAGCAGGCGTTCGGCTGCGTGCAGTCTGCCTTCGTTGAGGGCTCGGGCAGCCTCGGCCACCGGCGGCTGACGAAGCGAGGCGCGCAGCGCCTCGTGCTCCGCCTGGAAGCCGCGCGACGGCTGGCCCAGGCGGCGCAGCGCCGCCGCCGAAATCAGCAGGGCATCGATATTGTCTCGCTCGCTCCGCAGGATCGCGGCCGCCTCGGCAAGGACCGTCTGCGGCTCCTCCTCAAGAAGCGGGCGAAGCGCGGCAATCCGGTCACGCGCCGACTTGGGAGAATCGTCGCGCGATAATGCCATCTCGTTCCTTTCGAGCGGACCGCCTGGCGCGGCGCCGTCGGATCAATCCTCGCGCAGCGCGCTTTCGCCGAGCTTGGCGATCGGGCTGAAGATATAGGCGAGCACCGAGCGCTTGTCGCCGAGGAGGCTGACGTTGGCGATCATTCCGGGGCCGAGATCGAGCGGCCGGCCCTCCCGGTCGCGGAGCTTGTCGCTGGTGGCGACTCGGACCGTATAGAAGCTCTCGCCGGTGCGCTCGTTCAGCGTCGCGTCGGGCGAGATCGAGACGACCTTGCCGTCGAGCGACCCGTAGACCGAGGAATCGTAAGCTGTGATGTCGATCTTGGCTTCCTGGTTCATCCGCACCCAGGCGATGTCGTCGGGCCGGATCTGGGCTTCGACGAACAGGCTGTCCTCGCTCGGCACGATCTCGACCAGAGGCGCGCCCGGGCCGACCGTGCCGCCGACGGTGGTGACGAGCACGCGGTTCACCCGGCCGGCGAGCGGCGAGCGCACGATCGTGCGCGCGACCCGTGCCGACAGTGCCGGCAGCGAGCGGCGCAAGCCAACCATCTCGGCCTGGGCGGTGGCAAGCTCCTGCGCCGCCTTCGAGCGCCAATCCTGGCGCTGCTGGGCAAGCGTCGATTGCGCCTGCGCGACCGCGGACTGCGCACGACTGACCGAGGCGGCGCCGGCGGCAACGTCGCTCGAGGCGACCGCGGCCGCGTTCTCGGCCTGGATCAGGGTGAGCCGCGGCTCGATGCCGCGTTCGACCAGCGGACGCATCGCGCTGAGTTCGTTCTGGGCGGCGCGCAGCGCCGACTGCTTCGAGGCAAGCGCCGCTTGCGCCTCGGCAACGCTGCGCTGAGCCTGGACCACGCTGGAGCCGAGCGCCGCGAGCAGGCTGTTCAAATCCGCCATGCGCGCCGCGTACAATCCGCGTTCGATCGCGACCTGCTCGGCGAGGCCCGGGCCGCCTTGGGAGGGGAAGGCCGGCGCACGCCCCGCAACCTCGGCCTCGAGCCGGGCGATTCGCGCGCGCAGCGCATCATAGCGCGCCTGGCTGCTGCCGAGGTCGGCGCCGGTGGCGGTGCGATCGAGCCGGACGAGCGGATCGCCCCGCTTCACCAACTGGCCGACCCGCACCAGGATCGCCTCGACGATGCCTCCTTCCAGGTTCGAGACGACCTGCAGCTGCGAGCTCGGGATCACCCGCCCCTGCCCCCGCACGGTGCGGTCGAGCTCGGTCAGCGCCGCCCAGATGAAGAAAATCGCGACGAAGGCGAGGATCACCCACAGCAGGACGTTGGATGCGGTCGCGGGGCGCACGCGATCGACATAATCCTCGAAATGCGTCTCGACGTTCATATCGCGGCGACCTTCGGACGGTTGAGCTTCTGCAGGATCTGGTCGCGCGGCCCATCGGCGATGACCTTGCCGCGTTCGATGATGATCACCCGGCTGACCAGCCGCAGGAACGGGGTGCGGTGGGTGATGACGACGAAGGTGCGGCCCTCAAGCTCGGTCGTGAGGCGGTCGAGCAGTGCGCCCTCGGTTTGCTGGTCCATTGCGCTGGACGGCTCGTCGAACAGCACGACCGGCGGGCGGCCGACCAGCGCGCGCGCGATCGCGATCGACTGGCGCTGACCGCCAGACAGGCCTTCGCCGCGGTCGGCGAGGCGGCGGTCGTAGCCGTTGGCGATCTGGCCGATGAACTGGTGGGTGCCGGAAAGCTCGGCGGCACGAACCATCTCCTCATCGTCGATGCCCGCACGGCCAAGCACGATATTCTCGCGCACGGTGCCGGAAAGCAGCATGCTCTCCTGCATCGCGTTGCCGATCCGGCGCCTGAGGTCGATCGGGTCGAGCTGGCGGATGTCGGTCCCGTCCAGCATGATCACGCCTTCCTCGGGCTCGTAGAGGCCGAGCAGGAGGCGGGCGATGGTCGATTTGCCCGAACCGACGCGGCCGATCAGCGCGACATGCTCGCCCGGCTCGATCGCGAAGCTGACGCCCTCCAGCGCCTTCTCGGTCGCGCCCGGATAGCGGAAGTGGACGTTTCGGAACTCGATCCGCCCCTCGGTTCGGGTGATGACCAGCGGATCGCCCTCCGGCCCTTCCGAGCGCGAGCGCATCAGGCCGTTGAGCTGGCGATAGGCGGTGCGCGTCGCGGTCATGCGCGAGAGCAGGTTGGCGATCTGCCCGAGCGGGGCGACCGCGCGGCCCGCCAGGATCGAACAGGCGATGAGGCCGCCCATCGTAAGGTTCTGCGAGGCGATCCGCTCGACACCGACCACCACCACGCCGGCATAGGCCAGCATCTGCGCGGTACCGGCCGTGGTGATGCTGACGTTGGAGACGAGCCGCTGGTGCAGCGACGTGGCGCTGTGGTCCTCCATGGCGGCATGCCAGCGGCGAGTGACGATCGGGGCCGCGCCCGAGCTCTTCACCGTCTCGAGCCCGCCGATCGTCTCGACCAGAACCGACTGCTTGAGGAGCCCCTCGCCCATCGCCTTGGCCGACAGCCGGTCCATCGCCGGCTGGGTGACGAGGCCGGCGACGATCACCAGCGGTATGAGGAACAGCGGCACGAACACCACCGGGCCGCCGATTATTGCGATCACCGCAAGCGTGATCACCAGGAACGGAACGTCGACGATGGCGGTGATCGTGGCCGAGGCGAAGAAGTCGCGCAGCGTCTCGAGCTCCCGGATGACTCCGGCGAGGGCGCCGGTCGAGCCTCGCTTCTGGTCGAGCCGGATCGACAGCAGCTTGGCGAAGACCGAGTCGCCGACCTCGCGGTCGATGCGCGCGCCGGCGACGTCGACGAAATAGGCGCGCAGCATCTTCAGCGCGAAATCGAAGATGATGACGATGACGAGGCCGATCGACAGCGCGATCAGCGAGGCGGTGGCGTTGTTGGGGACGACGCGGTCGTAGACCACCATCGTGAACAGCGAGGTGACGAGCGCGAATATGTTGATGACGACCGCCGCCAGCGCGACCTTTAGGAAGATTGGCCGATTGCGGCGCATCGGCTCCATCAACCAGGGCGCGAACCGCCTCTCCGGAACCTCCACCATCCTGTCGTCGCTCATCTGTCCTCCAGTGTCGGCGGCTCGATGCTCAATGTCGGAAGCAGTTGCCCGGTGCGCGACAGCAGCACATAGCGCGCCGCGTCGAGTTCAGTAATGGCCCGCACGTACAGCGCGGCGACGTTGAAGTAGCCGCTCTCCGATTCGAGCAGGTCGAACAACGTGCCGCGGGCGACTCGGAAGCGCTCGGCGAGCACGTCGCGGGACTGGCGGCTGGCGACATAACTGTTCTCGAGCGCCACGAGCTGCTGCTGGAGCGCCTGCACGTCGGACCAGGCGATCGCCGCCTCGCGCTCGGCCTCGTTGCGGATCCGCGAGGCGCGGGCTTCGGCCTGTTCCGCCCGCGCCTCCGACTGCTCGACGCGCGCCTCGACGCCGCCGAGGAAGCGGTAACGCGCCGTCACCCGGGCGCGCACGTCATAATCGGGGCCGTCGAGGAGATCGTAACGCCCGGCATCGACGCCGGCTGATACGCTGGGAAGCGTCGCCCGGTATTCAGCTCGGGCCTCCTGCCGGGCCGCCCGGGCAAGCGCCTCGGCGGTGTCGACCTGCGGGGCGGTGCGGGCGAGCGCCTGGGCGGCGTCCTTGCTGCTGATCGCCGGCCCGGGCACGATCGGCGCCCGGCCGAGATCGGCCGGCGGCGCCACGCCGTAAATCTCCTGGAAGCGCGCTTCCGCATTGGCGAGCTGGCGCCGGTAGCGTGCGAGGCCGGCCTCCGCGTTGGCGATGTAATTCTCGACGCGCGGCAGGTCCCCGGGGG
Source organism: Allosphingosinicella sp. (assembly GCA_036402575.1). Classification (GTDB taxonomy): domain Bacteria; phylum Pseudomonadota; class Alphaproteobacteria; order Sphingomonadales; family Sphingomonadaceae; genus Allosphingosinicella. The sequence goes on from DASWSP010000068.1 coordinate 25,524, forward strand.
CGGAAACACCCTGATTGATCCGGGTCTGGATGGCATTGCGAAGATCGGTCTGCCCCGACGTGAACGAAGAGCCGAGCGTTACCAGCGCGCGATAGGCGAACACGTCGTACCAGGCGGCGATCGCGCGCAGCGCCACCTCGTCGGCGGAGACCTCGGCCTGCGACGCCGCCGCCCGCAGCCGAGCTCCGGCCGCGGCGACGCGGCTCGAGGTCGTGCCCCAGTCGAACAGCATCTGGTTCAACGTCATCGTGAGGTCGGTCCGCGCCTTGCCGCGCGACCGCTCGACGATGTTGTCGACGTCGTCACTCTCGAAATCGCGGGCGATCGAGCGGGTGGAATTGAGCCCGATCTCGCCGTTCGGATAATAGCCGGCACGCGCCTCGCGCCGCGCCGCCTCGGCTTCGGCGATGCCTGCCTGGGCTTCGTCGACGCCGGGATTGCGGTCGACCGCCTGCTGGACCAGCGTCATGAACTCGGCCGGCGAGGTGCTGTTCCGGGCCATGGCGAGGATGGGGTCGCTGCTCCGCTCGATCCGAAGCGGATCGGCGGTCGGCTCCGGCAGCTGGTTGACCGGCCGTTGCGGCGGAGCCTCCGTCACCACCGAGGGCAGCGGCGGCGCGGGCACCGGTTGCGGCAGCGGAGCGGGAGAAGGCGCGGGGCTGGGCGACGGCGCCGGCGGCAGCGGCGGCTGGCCGATGCGGGCGGGATCGCTGAAGATCGGACCGACCGGGCCCGATGTCGGCGGGCCCGCGGGGTCCGGCGCGGCCTGGGCCAGTGCCGCAGCCATGGCGATAAGCGAAACAGGCAGTCCCAAGCTGCGATCCCTCTCCTGGAGCGGGGCGGACAGGCCCCTGACGCTATATCTCTCCCGCCGGGCCGATCCTTGTTCGCGGCCGCCGGCGTTCGCCCGCCGCGCTTGCCCTTCGGAGCCGCCCGATTGCCTAACGGCATCGCGCTGGAATCAGAAACGAAAAATGCCTCTTCCGGGCCAGCGACCGTGCCGAGATCGCGCACCCGATCGATCGGTCGCAGAGCTGCGCATTGACGCTCGATCATCGTAGGTCTGTCGAAGTGACAGGCGGCGCCCGGCGAGCGTACAACCGGGCGCCATGACCCGCGCCGAGATTGCCGAGCCCACCGTGGGCACCGATCCGGAGGAAGGCTGGAGCCTGCCCGCCTGGACCTATCGCGACTCCGAATTCCATCGGATCGAGATGGAGCGGGTGATGCGGCCGAGCTGGCAGATCGTGTGCCACGTCAGCGACATCCCCGACGCCGGCTGCTGGCACGCGCTGGAGTTCCTCGGCGAAAGCATCATCGTCGTGCGCGGCAGGGACGCGGGCGTGCGCGCCTTCGCCAACGTCTGCCGCCACCGCGGCTCGCGGATCGTCGACGGCGCCTGGGGCTGCGCCAGCAAGCTGGTCTGCCCCTATCACGCCTGGACCTACGACCTCGACGGCCGCCTCGCCGGCGTGCCGGGCAAGGCGAGCTATCCGGACTTCGATCAAGCCAGGCATGGCCTGGTGACCGTGGAGCTCGAAATCTGGCGCGGCTTCGTCTTCGTGCGGCTCGCACCCGGGGGGCCGTCCGTGGCCACGATGATGGCGCCGTACGAGGACCGGATCGAGCCCTACCGGTTCGAGGCGCTGGAGGCGCTGGGCCGGGTGACGCTGCGGCCGCGTCCGGTGAACTGGAAGAACGTCGCCGACAATTATTCCGACGGCCTCCACATCACCGTCGCCCATCCGGGGCTCACCCGACTGTTCGGCCGCGGCTACGGGGTCGAGGCCGAGGAACATGTCGACCGGATGTGGGGCGCGATGGCCGGACGGCCCTCAGCCAACTGGTCGGAGCGGATGTACCAGCGGATCCTGCCGCGCGCGCCGCATCTGCCGGACGAGGCGCAGCGTTGCTGGACCTATTTCAAGCTGTGGCCGAACGTGGCGTTCGACATCTACCCCGACCAGATCGACTTCATGCAGTTCCTGCCGCTGTCGCCGACCGAGACGCTGATCCGCGAGATCAGCTACGGGCTCCCCGACGATCGGCGCGAGATGCGGGCGGCCCGCTACCTCAACTGGCGGATCAACCGCCAGGTCAATGCCGAAGACACGGTGCTGATCGCGCGCGTTCAGGCGGGGATGCAGTCGCAGAGCTTCACTGCCGGACCTTTGAGCGAGGACGAGGTCTGCCTGCGCAGCTTCTGCCGCAGGATGCGCCGGCTGATCCCGGAGGCGCGGCTGCCCCATCCGCCGGCGCCGGGCTGGAGCACTCGGCACCCCGTGAGCGCGGTCTGATGGCCGGGAAGTACGATGCCATCATCATCGGGGCGGGGCATAACGGGCTCGTCTGCGCCTTCTACCTCGCCCGCGCCGGCCTCAAGGTGCGGATCGTCGAGCGCCGCGCGATCGTCGGCGGGGCGGCGGTGACCGAGGAATTCCACCCGGGCTTCCGCAATTCGGTGGCGAGCTACACGGTCAGCCTGCTCCAGCCCAAGGTCATCCGCGACATGAAGCTCGCCGACCACGGCTACCGAGTGATCGAGCGGCCGATCTCCAACTTCCTGCCGCAGGAGGACGGGCGCTACCTGAAGCTCGGCGGCGGGCTCGAACGCACGCAGGCCGAGTTCCGTAAATTCTCCGACAAGGACGCCGAGACCCTGCCCGCTTATCAGGACGCGCTCGAGAACGTCGCCGACGTGCTGCGCGATCTGGCGATGCGGACGCCGCCCAATGTCGGCGAGGGGCTGAAGACGCTGATCGACGGCGCTCGCCAGGGGAGGCGGCTGGCGAGGATGCCGCTCGAGCGCCAGCGCGACGTGCTCGACCTGTTCGTCAAGAGCGCGCGCACCTTCCTCGACAGCTGGTTCGAGAGCGAGCCGGTCAAGGCGGCGTTCGGCTTCGACGCCGTGGTCGGCAATTACGCCAGCCCCGACACGCCCGGCAGCGCCTATGTCCTGCTCCACCACGTGTTCGGCGAGGTGAACGGCAAGCGCGGCGCCTGGGGCCATGCCGTCGGGGGCATGGGCGCGATCACCGAGGCGATGGCCAAGGTGTGCCGTGCCGCGGGCGTCGAGATAAGCCTGGACACGCCCGTCGCGCGGGTGCTGGTCGACGGCGGCAAGGCGGCGGGCGTGCGGCTGGAGAGCGGCGCGGAGATCCTCTGCGAAACCGTGATCGCCAACGTAGGGCCCAAGCTGCTCTACCTACGGATGATGGACCCGGCCGATCTCGGCCCCGAATTCGTCCGCCGGATCAAGGCCTTCAGGACCGGCTCCGGGACATTCCGGATGAACGTCGCGCTGTCCGAACTGCCGCGTTTCACCGCGCTGCCCGAGGCCGGCGAGCATCACCAGTCGGGGATCATCATCGCGCCGACGCTCGATTATATGGACCGCGCCTTCACCGACGCGAAGACCCATGGCTGGTCGAGGCAACCGATCGTCGAGATGCTGATCCCCTCGACCGTAGACGACAGCCTCGCGCCTCCCGGCCGGCACGTCGCGAGCCTCTTCTGCCAGCAATTCGATCCGGCCTTCGACTGGGATGTCCACCGCGACGCGGCCGCGGACACGATCATCGAAACGGTCGAGGAGTTTGCTCCCGGCTTCAAGGCGTCGGTGCTGGGGCGGATGGTCCTCTCCCCGCTCGACCTGGAGCGCAAGTTCGGCCTGGTGGGCGGCGACATCATGCACGGCAACATGACGCTCGACCAGCTCTGGTCGGCGCGGCCGGTGCTCGGCAACGGCGCCTACCGGGGCCCGGTGAAGGGCCTCTACATGTGCGGCGCCGGCACCCATCCGGGCGGCGGCGTCACCGGCGCGCCGGGGCACAATGCGGCGCGCGAGGTGCTAGCCGACCGATCCCTGTTCGGCCGCCTTTCCCGCCGCCGCTGAGCGCCGCATCAGCCAATAGACGGGGACACCGCTCGCCAGCAGCACGGCGCCCCAGCCGATCGCTTCCCGCCCGGCGCCCAAGATCGCCCACAGCGAATAGACCGCCGCCAGCACGGCGATCGCCGGGAGGGCGGGAACCGGCGGCAGCCGCCCGGCGCGCCGGAGCCGCCACGCCGCCAGCGCGCTGACCAGGAACGGCACCAGCGAAACGCCGGTCGTCAGGAGAATCAGGAAGGTGAACAGATCCACCATCGATCGGGAGTGATTGAGCGCCAGCACGATCGTCAGAAGCACGCTCGACAGGATGTGGGCGCGAACCGGGGTGCCGCGGCGCGAGGTTCCGGCCAGCCAGCGCGGCAGCACGCCGTCCTTGGCCATCGCCCAGGGTATTTCCCCCTGGAGCAGGATCCAGCCGTTGAGCGCTCCGAAGGCGCTGACCGCGGCGAACAGCGCGATCGCGGTGCCCGCCCCGCCGCCCCAGTGGCGCTCCACGAAATCGGCCATCGGCGCGCCCGAGCCGGCCGCCTGATCGGCCGGCAGCAGCAGCGCGACCGACGAGCAGACGAACAGGTAGATCGCGCCGGTGACGGCGGTGCCGATCAACGTCGCCCGGCCGATCGTTCGGCCGGCATTCTGGACTTTCTCGGCAGGGATGGTGGCGGATTCGAGCCCGAGGAACGCCCAGAGCGTGAGCGTGGCGGCGGCGGTGACGCCGCCGAATGTGATCGCCTCCGCCTCGAGCGGCGGCAGCGCGGCGCCGCCGCCGTCGCCCGCGATCAGCAGGGCCGACAGCGCCGCCACCGCCGCCAGCGGCAGGAATTTGAGGATCGCGGTCACGAGCTGCACCTGGCCGGCGGTTCGAGTGCCGACGCAATTGACCGCGGTCAGCGCCCAGACGACCCCGGCGGTGATCAGCGCGGAGTGGCTGGCGATGCCGGGAAACACCGTGCTGAGCGGCGCGACTACGCCGGTCGCGGTCGCAACATTGCCGACCCAGATCGAGATCCAGTAGCTCCAGGCGACCACGAAGGCGGCGAACGGGCCGAAGGCCTCGCGGCAATAGGCATAGGGCCCACCCGCCTTCGGGAAAGAGCGCGCCAGCGCGGCGAAGATGAAGGCAAGGCAGAGCGCGCCGGCGATCGTCACCAGCCAGCCGAACACCGCATTCCAGCCCAGCGGCGCCAGCGAAGCGGGCAGCAGATACACGCCCGATCCGATCATGTTGCCCGTGACCAGCGCCAGGCACATCCAGAAGCCGAGCGAGCGGCGCGGATTGGCCGTTGGCGAGGGGGCGGCCTCGCTCACGGGGCGGCGGCGGCGGTCATGGCTTTGGTGTGCGGACGGCGGCCGCCGGTGTCAACGCCGCGCCCGGACGACAAAAAACCCCGCCGAAGCGGGGTTTTGCGGCTGGTTTGCTGCCGGCCGCAGCGAGGAGAGCCGGATGAACCCTGCTCTCCCCGCCCCGTGGCCAGGAGTCAGCTGCCGCTCGCCTGATCCTGCGCTTCCTTGCGCACTTCGGACCGGCTCATGGCCGAGACCAGCGTCTCGCCCGAGACGCTGAAATTATCCGCCGGCAAGGCGGCCACGCGGTTGCCGACCTCGACGAAGATCGTATCGACCACGCCGTTGGCGGCGGCGCGGAGATTCTGCACTTCGCCGATGGCGCGGCCGGCGCTGTCGCGGACGATCATGCCGGGCGAGACCGAGATCGCACCCGCGGCATTGGCGGCCGCCGAGCCGGCGGCGGCGATCATCCCGGATCCGAATGCGCCGGAGCCTGCCGCCGAGCCGGAAGCGCCGCCGGCCAGTCCGCCGACGCGGCCGCCCAGAGCGCGCGCGTTGCCGGCGGCGGCGCCCGCTACACCCTGGAGAGCGTCGGTGCCCAGAGCATCGATTCCGAGGCCAGCCTGACCCGAGGCAGCGCCGGAAGCGTTGCCGGAGCCGAGCGCGGAGGAAGCGGCGCCGGAGCCCGAGCCCGAGGCGCTGCCGCCGGCCCGCGCGCTGCCGCTGCGCAGGTTGAGGCTGCGGTCGATGCGCGCCGCGCCCGAGCCGGTCGCGGACCCGCCGGCGTTGCTGCGGATGCCGCTCAAGGTTCCGCCGAGCGAACCTCCGAGATTGCCAGTCAAGCCTCCGCCGAGGCCTCCGCCGAGCAACTGGGCGGAAGCCGGAGTCGCGGCGAGCGCCGCGACGGCGCAGAACAGGAATGTCGGTTTCATGATGTTTGTCTCCTTTTGCCTCGAGGTGTTCCTCGACCGGCTAACGAGACGGCATCGGCAATTAATCCCGGCCCCTGCTCATTTTTTCGAGATAGGCGTCCGGCACTCGCCGCAGACGAGGCCCCGGCCGTAATATTTGTCGGGGCCTTTGGGGCCCAGATCCTGCGCTTCGGCGCGCAGGGCCGGGAGCGAGGCGCGGGCGAGGCGGCCGGCAACCAGCGGCACCGCATAAGAGGTGCCGCGGACCGGCCGTAGACCTCCGCCCGGTGCGGCGGCCGCCATGTCGGCGCCCGGAGCCGCGAAGTCGAGATGAAGGCTTCGGCCGGCCTCGAGCAGCGGCCGCTTGCGGCCATCGACGCCGGTGACGGCGATGACCCCCTTGTAAGACGCAGGAAAAGCCGGCGGAGCCGCCGGCCCGTCATTGCCGACGGCCGCGACGACATGGATGCCGCTCGCCATCGCTCGGCCGATCGCCTTCGCAACCAGCGGGTTCGGCGGCCCGACCAGGCTCATCGCCACCACCTGGACCCGGCGCTCGACCAGAAAGCCGAGCGCGCGGGCGATCGCGACCGCGTTGCCGCCCTTGGGGTCGCGGCCATAGACGTCGGCGACGATCGCCCCGGCGCCCGGCGCGGCGCCGCGAACGGAACCCTGCCCGATCGCCAGCGAGGCGATGGCGGTGCCGTGAGCGCTCGGGGCCGGAGCGCCCGCCACGAAGCCGCGTTGCTCGACCCCGCCGAGGGACGGATGCGCGGCGACGCCGCCGTCGATGATGCCGATCGCCGCGGCCCCGCCTCCCCCCCGAGCGAGTTCGGCGTCGCCAGGATGGGACTCGCCCTCGCTGCCGCTCTGGAGATGAAGGTGGTTGGGCGCGAACTCGCCTCCGGGGGCAAGGCGGCGCAGGCGCGCCGTCGCCCTCTCCACCGAAAGCCCACGCGGCGCCTTCAGCGTCACCGATCGTATGCCGAGACCCTCGATCGTCTCGTCACGAAGGACCGCGAAACCCGCCTTGGCCGCCGCATCGAGCGTTGCCTGCGAGGGATCGACCGCCAGGATCTCGCCGCGCACCGCCGGACCGAGCTGCGTCATCTCCAGCGCATCGGGGTTGGCGCGGACGAGGCCCCGAAGCCGGTCGAGCCTCGCATCGGCCAGGGCGCGGACGTCGGCGGCGAGGCCCTTCCCCAGGCTGGCGGCGCTGCCCAGCACCTGCTCTGCGACACCCCCGACAGGACCGAGGGTCCGCCCGAGGGAGCCCTGCGGCAGCAATTGCGCGCCTGCCGCGCTGGCGGCGAGCGCCGCAAGCGCCGTGAGCGCAATTGTTCTTGTTCGCCGGTCGGGCCACATGGCAACGCACCCTGTAAATGAATTTCATTGCTCGGGGATGAAACGGGCCAGGCCACCCGTTTCCTCCACGACCGAATTGGAGACTGCCTGTTGCAGGCTTTCGAACGCGAGCTGCTGACGCTGCTGCCCAGGCTGCGCCGCTTTGCGCGTTCGCTGGCCCGCGACTGGGCCGACGCGGATGACCTGTGCCAGGTTGCGCTGGAGCGTGCTTTGAAGGCGCGCGACCAGTGGCAGCCCGGAACGAGACTGGATGCCTGGATGTACCGGATCGCACGCAATGCCTGGATCGACGAGGTTCGCGCCCGAACACGGCGGGCGCAGACCTTCGTCGCCGAAGAAGCAGGAGCCTCGGTCGGCGCGGAAGGCGACGCCGACCTGCGCATGGAGATGCACGATGTCGACCGCGCGATGGCCGAGCTCCCGGCCGAGCAGCGCGAGGTGATCGCGCTCGTGCTGGTGGAAGGCCTCGCCTATCGCGAGGCGGCCGAGATACTCGACATACCGATGGGAACGCTGACCTCCCGGCTGACGCGCGGCCGGCAGGCGCTGGCGAGGAGGCTGGAGGCCGCATGAGCATCGACGAGGAACGACTGATGGCGTTCGCCGACGGCGAGCTTGATGGCGCCGAGCGCGAAGCGGTTGAACGCGAAATCGCCGGCGATCCGCGCCTGCAGGCGCGGCTGGACGAGCAGCGCCGGCTGCGCGCCGCGCTTCAGGGCCGCTACGGTCCTGTCGCCCAGGAGCCCGTGCCCGACCGCCTGCTGGCGATGCTCGGGGCCGAGCAGCCCGAGAACGTCACCTCCCTCGCCGAGGCGCGGGAACGCCGAAGGATGGTGCAGCGGCCGGTCTGGCGCAATTTCGGTGCGATCGCCGCCACGCTCGCCGTGGGCGTGCTGGCCGGCCAGCTGGTGCCTCGGAGCAGCGGGCCGCTGGCGGTCGAGGAGGGCGTGCTGGTCGCCCGGGGCGAACTCGCCACGGCGCTGGAGACGCAGCTCGCTTCCGCCCAGGACCCCGGCGCCGGCACCCGCATCGGAGTCACCTTCGCCGATCGGCGCGGGCGCGCATGCCGGACGTTCGACAGCCGGGCCACCTCGGGCCTCGCCTGCCGGGAAGGAGGGCAGTGGGCGGTGGTGATGACCTCAGCGGGAGCGCTCCAGAGCGCCCAGTATCGCCAGGCAGGCTCATCCCCGGTGCTTGAGGCGGCTCAGGAGATGATGGCCGGCGAGCCGCTGGACGCCGCCGCGGAACGCGCGGCCATGGAGACCGGCTGGAAGATTTCTCCGCGGCCCCGGGATTAATCAGGTCCCGGCGGCCGTTACTCCCCCGATCCGACTCTGGAGGGGGATGATCATGTATCGTACAATGCTGTTAGCCGGAGCCGCCGCGGCGCTCTCAACGCCGCTCGCCGCCCAGGAGGCGCCGAATGCGGTGACTGAACACCAGGAAGATTCTTCAACCGCCGTCGAACTGACGTCCGGCGCCGAATATCAGGAGGGCAGCTACGGCGCCGTCGAAAGGGTCGAGACGCTCTCCGCCCCGATCGGGCTGCGCGTGACGACGGGGCGCTTCCAGTTCAGCGGCACATTGCCTTACGTTCGCGTGAGCGCGCCCGGAAATGTCGTGGGCGGCGGCGGGCTGCTCGGCCTGCCGCCGATCATCGATCCGACGCGGCCCGCCACGCGCCAGCGCCGCGAAGGGATCGGGGACGCCAAGCTCGCTGCAGCCTACACGATCCCCAGCCCGCATGTCGGACTGACCTTCACCGGCCAGGTTAAGGTGCCGACCGCTTCGGCCGCCAAGGGCCTCGGCACGGGTGAGGCCGATTATGCGCTCGGCGCCGAGATCTCCCGCCAGTTCGGCGCCGTCACGCCGTTCGCGGCGATCGGCTATACCCTGCCCGGCGACCCCGAAGGCTATGACCTGCGCAACAGCCTCTCGGCCCGGGCCGGCGCGGCGCTGCAGATGAGCGCGAGGCTGCGTGGCCATGTCAGCTACGGCTACGCGCAAAGCACCAGCCCCCTGATCTCCGACGAGCAGCAGATCGTGACCGGCCTCAACGCCAGCCTGTCCCGGCGAATGTCGCTCGGCATCTACGGATCGGCGGGTCTCTCGGAAGGCGCACCGGACATCGGCGCGGGCCTGCAGCTCGGCTTTCGCATCCGCTGATGCGAGAGGAGGCGAAAGTCATGAGCCTCGATCCGGAGGATGTCCTTTATTACAGCAAGCGCGTGACGGAGGAGCGCGAGGCGGCCAGACGGTCCCGCCACCCCGCCGCCGCCGCCGCCCATGAGGCCCTGGCAACCCGTTATGTGGCGATCCTCGAAGGCGCCTACCGCCTGAGCGTGCGAACCCAGCAGGGCGGAGCGACATCATCATGAATTCGCGCCCGCGGACCGGTCGTTCAGCCGGATTAGGAATCGGCGCTATCTGGGGGGCAACTCGGCCCGGAATGTCTCAAGAAGCCACTTGCGGAACTGGGTCAGCGCCCTTGACGACCAGCGATCCTCCCTGGCGAGCAAGCAGTAGGCGCCCAAAGGAACCGACTGCAGCGCGCGCTCGGTCGCGGCAAGCCGCACCAGGATGCCGCTCTCCAATTCCTTGCCGACTAGGAAGGTGTTGGCGAGCGCGACCCCCTGCCCTCGCCGGGCGGCCTCGACGGTAAGGTGCGCGTGCCAGAGTCGCGATCCGGGGAGGCGTTGGTCGACGGCGAGCCCGTTCAAGCGGAACCAGAGGCGCCATTCCTCCTCGCTGTCTTCGTGTAGCAGCGGGGCCGACAGCAGATCTTCCGGCGTCCGGATGGTAAGCCTCGAGGCCAGCTCTGGATTGGCCACCGGAAAGACCGGAGGCCTGGCGAACTCGAGTTGCCGCACGTATTTCGGCATCTTCGTTCCGTCGCGGATGTAGCGGATGTCCCCGTCCGCCTCGCGCGCCAGGAAGTCGGGGTTGCGATCGGACGGGCGCAGATTGAGCTCGACATCCTGATTCTGCATGTGGAAGCCGCCCAGGCGGACCATCAGCCACTGAAAAGCGAAGCCGGGGACGCACCAGAGGTGGAGGCGCAACTCCTGCTCGAGCTGCGCCAGTTCGGCCGAGGCCTCGAAGATCTCGGCCAGCGCGACAGAGATTCGCATGTGGTAGCGCGCGCCTTTTCCGGTCAGCCGGCGCGGGCTCGATCTTCGATCCAGCAGGGGGACCCCGGCCCAGCTTTCGAGAGCCTTGATGTGACGGCTTACCGCGGCATGATCCACGCCAAGGGCAGTGGCGGCCTGCCGGATCCCCCCGAGCCGGCCGACAGCCTCGAAAGCCCTAAGCGCGGGGAATGGCGGTATGTCGCGTCGCTTGTCCAACCGCGGCGATACAGACGACGGCGGCGGCAAAGTCAATTTGACCGCACCGCCGCGCTATTCTGCCGAATATCCTGCGACCCCCATCGCGCTGCCATCCGCTTGCTCTCGGCGCCGGCGGGCGCGGAACGCATAGCTCAGCATCACCGCGCCGGCCAGGATCACGCTGGCCAGGAACTGACTGAGCAGCGACGGCGTGAAGGCCATGGCGGCGAGGACCGCCAGGATGGCGACGATGACGAAGATGGTCGCGAACGGATGGAACCACATGCGCAGGGCCAGCCGCTCGGGATCCTCGCGTTCCAGCCGGTTCCGAAGCTTCAGCTGGCCGAAACATACCAGCAGGTAGATGATCAGCATGGTCGCGCCGGAGGCGTTTACGAGCATGCTGAACACCAGCTCCGGCGACAGCGCGGAGGCGGCGAGCGCGACATAACCGAACAGGGTGCCGATCAGGATCGATCGGGTCGGCACGCGCCGCCGATCGAGCGCGACCAGCCAGCGCGGCGCATCGCCCTTGGCGGACAGCAGGAACAGCACCCGCGAAGTGACATAGAGCCCGGAATTGAGGCACGACAGGACCGCGATCAGCACCACCAGGTTCATGATCGTCGCCGCCCCCGGAACGCCCATATAGGTGAGCGCGGCGGCGAACGGAGACTGGCCCGGCACGATCTCGGGCCAGGGCACGATCGCGACGATGAGCGTGATCGATATGACGTAGAACAGCAGGATGCGGGTGGCGACCGATCCGGTGAGGCGGCTTACGACGCGCACCGGCTCCGGCGATTCCGCCGCGGCTATGGTCGCGATCTCGGCGCCGCACAGCGCGAAGATGACGCTGGTCACGCCTGCGAACATGGCCACGATGCCGGCCGGCGCGAAGCCGCCGTGGGCGGTGAGATTGGCAAAGCCCGGCGGATCGGGCGTGGTGATCCCGAAAACGTAGGCCAGGCCGATGAGGATGAACGCGATGATGGCCGCAACCTTGAGCGACGCGAACCAGAATTCGAACTCGCCGTAGGAGCGGGTCGACATGAGATTGACGCCGGTCATCAGCGCCAGCAGCACGGTGCCGATCTGCCAGACCTCGAACGGCATCCAGAGCTGCAGGATCGCCGCGCCGGCGATCGCCTCGATCGCGACCACGACGATCCAGAAATACCAATAGAGCCAGCCGCTGAGGTAGCCGGCCCAGTTGCCGAGCCCCAGCCGGATGAACTCGGTGAACGAGCTCAGGTGGGTGGCCACCGCCATCTCGCCCATCATGCGCATGATCAAGAGGATGATGAGGCCGGCGAAAGCATAGCTGAGGATGATCGCCGGGCCGGCGGTGGCGATCGCCGTGCTGCTTCCGACGAACAGTCCGGCGCCGATTATTCCGCCGATCGCAATCATCGAGATGTGCCGGGGCAGCAGGCTCTGCCCAAGCTTCTGGCTGTCCGGTTCCGGCTCCATCTAACTACCCTTTACTGGACGCTCAGGCCGCGAGCGGCTCGACGTCGATGCACAAGAACTTCATGTCGAGATATTCATCGAGACCGTGGCGCGATCCTTCACGGCCAAAGCCCGATTCCTTGATGCCGCCGAACGGAGCAAGCTCGGTCGACAGGACCCCCGTATTGATCCCGACCATGCCGTAGTCGAGCGCCTCGTTCACCCGCCAGACTCGACTGGCATCGCGCGTGAACAGATAGGCGGCCAGGCCCGCGGCACTGTTGTTGGCCAGCGTCACCGCCTCGCGCTCGGTGTGGAATCGGACAAGCCCCGCGACCGGCCCGAAAGTCTCCTCGCGGCAGAGCAGCGCGTCCGGAGAGACCTCGGTCAGCACCGTCGGCTGGAAGAAGTGCCCCGGGCCCTCGGCACGGGTGCCGCCGGTCAGGAGCCGGGCGCCGCGGGCGCGCGCGTCCTCGACATGCCGCTCGACCTTCGCAAGCGCCTGCTCGTTGATCAGCGGCCCCTGGTCGCAGGCCCCGGCAAGTCCGTTGCCGAGGGTCAGCGCGCCGGCGCGCGCGGCGAGGCGCTCTGCGAACGCCTCGTACACCCCCGACTGCACCAGCAGGCGATTGGCGCAGACGCAGGTCTGGCCCGAGTTGCGGAACTTGGAAGCGACCGCGCCTTCGACGGCCTTGTCGAGATCGGCATCGTCGAACACGATGAAAGGCGCGTTGCCACCGAGCTCCAGCGAGAGCCGCTTGACCGTCTCCATGCAGCGCGCCGCGAGCAGCTTGCCGACCCGGGTCGAGCCGGTGAAGCTCAGCTTCCTGACCCGCGGATCGTTGGTCAGCACCGCACCGATCGCTTCAGGCGGGCCGGTGACGACGTTGATGACGCCGTCGGGCACTCCCGCTTCCCTGGCGAGCCGCGCGAGCGCCAGCGCGGTGAAGGGCGTGAACTCCGAGGGCTTCAGAATGACGGTGCAGCCGGCCGCAAGCGCGGGCGCGAGCTTGCGCGTCACCATCGCCGCCGGGAAGTTCCAGGGCGTGATCGCGGCGACCACGCCGACCGGCTGGCGCGCGACCAGCAGCCGCTTGTTGGCCGCATGCCCGGGGATAATCTCGCCATAGGCACGCCTGGCTTCCTCGGCGAACCATTCGACATAGGCGGCGGCGTAGGCGATCTCGCCTTCCGCCTCCCGCATCGGTTTCCCCTGCTCCGCGGTCAGGATGCGCGACAGGTCCCGCTGGTGATCGTTGATCGCATCGAACCAGGCCCGCAGGATTCGCCCGCGCTCCTGTGCCGTGCGCGCCCGCCATGCGGGAAGGGCCGCTGCGGCGGCCGTCACCGCTGCGCCGGCGTGCGACGGTCCAAGCGAGGCGACATGGCCTAGGATTCCGCCCGTGGCCGGATTGACGACCGGGATCGACTGTTCTCCGTCCACCCACTCGCCGCCGATCAGGGCAGCGCCCGCGAGAAAGTCCGCCCGTCCTATCGCGAGCGCGCCGCCGAATGAGGCATCCGTCATCAAACGGCCGCTTCGTTCACCAGAGCCGCTTCCAGGCAGGCGAGCCCCTCGTCCAGATGGGCATCGCTGATCGTGAGCGGTGGGAGGAACCGTATCGCCTCGCCCGTCGATCCGCAGTTGAGCACGATCAGGCCTTCGTCCAGAGCGCGCGCGCTGACCCGCTTGGCCGCGTCGGGGTCGGTCTGGTCCGTGCCTTTTCCTGCGAGCAGATCGAAGGCGATCATCGCCCCCTGGCCGCGGATGTGGCCGATCGGGAGCAGGTCGTTCCTGCGCTGCATCGCCTCCACCCTGGTGGTGATGCGCTCGCCGATGCGCCGGGCCCGGTCGACCAGGCCCTCCGCGGCGATGACGTCGAGCACGGCAAGGCCGGCGGCACAAGCGATGGGGGAGCCCGCATATGTGCCGCCGAGCCCGCCGGGGGGGACCGTGTCGAGCAGTTCCGACCGACCGATCAGCCCCGAAAGGGGGAAGCCGCCACCTACGGCCTTGGCTATCGTGACGAGGTCCGGCTCGACGCCGCTATGCTCGATCGCGAACATTCTTCCAGTGCGGCCGAACGCGGTCTGCACCTCGTCGGCCACCAGCAGGATGCCGAAGCGGTCGCACAGCTCGCGCAGGCTCCGGAGGAACTCGGGCGGAGCGACGTGGAAGCCGCCTTCGCCCTGGACAGGCTCAAGGATGATGGCGGCCACGTCCTCCGGAGCGATGTCGGCCGAAAAGAGGTAGTCGAGCGCCTTGAGGCTGGCCTCGACGGTCGTGCCGGCGATCGGGTTCGGAAAGGGGACGTGGTAGACGCTCGGAACCGATCCCATGCCGCGCTTGTAAGGCGTGACCTTGCCGGTCAGCGCCGAGGCGAGAATCGTGCGGCCGTGGAAGCTGCCGGTGAAGGAGATGATCGCCTGCCGGCCGGTGGCATAGCGGGCCACCTTGATCGCATTCTCGACCGCCTCGGCGCCGGTGGTGAAGAAGATCGTCTTCGCCTCCCCGGAGAAGGGCGCGATGGCGTTCAGGCGCTCGGCGAGCTCGATGTAAGGCTCGTACGCAGTGACCTGGAAGGCCGTATGCGTGAAGCGGGCCATCTGCCCCTCGACCGCGGCGATCACCGCCGGGTGGCGGTGGCCGACGGCGAGCACCGCGATGCCCGCGGCGAAATCGATGTAGCGGCGGCCCTCGACATCCCAGATCTCGGCATTCTGCGCACGCGCGGCGAAGACCGGGAACGCGGTCCCGACGCCGCGCGGCACAGCCCGCTCGCGCCGCTCGAGCAGCTCCGCGTTGGTGATGGCATCCACCCCGGTATCCAGGCGCGGATCGGCTACGGAATTCGACGCTTCGATCACCACGTGCCGCCATCCTCGCCGGAGTGGCAATGGACCGCGACGTCGTGGACGACGCATCGATCGTCGAGCTGCCAGGCAGTCGCGGTCGGGCGAGGCGAGCCATCGTCCTTCCACACGACCTTGCCGGCGATGATCGTCTCCTCGACCTCCAGGTTCAGTATCTCCTCGGCCTTGATCGCGAAGATGTCCTTGTCGAGGACGATCATGTCGGCGACCTTGCCGGGCTCCAGCGTCCCCCGGGTCTTCTCGTCGAAGGTCATGTAGGCGGTGCCGACGGTGGCGTTGTAGATCGCCTGCTCGAGCGTCAGCCTCTCGCCCGGCCCGTAGACCTTGCCGTCGATCCCGCGCCGGGTGACCGCCGCGTAGATCGCCACCAGCGGACCGTCCGGAAGCCCGTCCGTGCCCAACGACATGCGGATGCCGAGGTCGAGAAAGCTCTTCTCGGCATTGTTCGTCTCCAGCTTCTCCGGCGACAGCGCCATCCGGTAGAAATCGGCCAGGCTGTAGGTGAAGTTGGGCTGCATCGCCGCGATGAAGTCGTTCGCCTTAATCTTGGCGAGCGTGTCGGCAGGCGGCTTGACGGTGAGATGGTGGAGGTAGTGCCGCGCGTTCGGGCGCGGGGATTCCTTCATGATCCGGTCCATCACGTCGACGGTGCGGACGATGCCCTGATCGCCGATCGCGTGGATGCCGAGCTGCCAGCCCAGGTCGTGCGCCCGCTTCGCCACCTGGAAGAGCGCGTCCGGCGGGATGCGGTTGACGCCGTGGTAGCCCGGCTTGGTGCGGTAGGGATCGAGCAGCCAAGCCGCCTGGCCGCCCATGCCGCCGTCGACGCTCATCTTGATCGCGCCGATCTTGATCCGGTCGTTGCCGAAGCCGGTGTAGAAGGAAAGATCCTCCAGCTCCTCGATGCTGGCGCGAACGCCGTCGGCAGGATCGTCGAACGAATCGTAGCCGGGGCTGAGCCGCAGCTGGATCGTGGCGCGCGGGAGCATGTCGCCTTCGGCGGCATAGAGCTTCTGCATCAGCCGCAGGTCGTCGTGCGGCCGCATCCCCGGCACGTTGAGACTGGTCACTCCGAGCGCGAGCTGGCTGCGCAGGCGGGCACGAAGCGTATTCAGCCCCTGCTGCTCCGGGATCGGCGGGTCCGGCGGATATTTGACCGTGATCAGGCGACGGGCCGAGGCTTCGCGAAGGACTCCGTTGGGCTCGCCCTTCGCGTTGCGCTCGATGACGCCGCCGCCGGGCTGCGGCGTGTCCCGAGTGATTCCGGCGAGTTCCAGCGCCTTGGAATTGACCAGCATGATATGCGCGCCCCGGGTGAGCGCGACCGGATGGTCGGGCACCGCCTGGTCGAGTTGCCAGCGGGTCGGAAGCGCGGTCTCCGGGAACGGCTCCACGCCGCCGGTGCCGTGCGGCACGGTGGAGCGGATCCAAGTGCCCGCCGGGACGGTCGCCGCATGCTTCTTGAGAGCCGCCTGAAGATCGGCGAGGTTCTCGACGTGGTGGAGGTCCGGCACGTCGCGCGCGCCGCCGCGCTCGGCCAGGCCGATATGGACGTGATTGTCGTAGAGGCCCGGAAGCACCGTTTTGCCTTCGAGATCGTCGACCACGGTCGCGGCCCCGGCAAGGCCCCGCATCTCGGCGGCTGAGCCGGCTGCGAGCACCTTGCCGTCCTTGACCGCGAGGGCGTTCACGAACCGGCCCGGCGTGCCCGTGTAGATCTTGCCGTTCACGTAGATGATGTCCGGCACCGCGAGCCGCTCCGGGGCCGCCGCTCCGACGGCGGCCGGGTGGAACAGCGCGCTGCCGGCGAGCATCAGCGCCGCGGCCAGTTTCAAGCTTCTAGGCTTTGTCATCGTCTTGCCCCCCTGGGCGTGAAAACTTTGGTCAGAAGCGATAGGCGGCGGTGACGCCGATCGTACGCGGACGGAAGGTCTCGTCGGTGTAGATCGGCGTCCGGTTGCTCCGCGACAGCCCGATGCTCGGATGGGCGTTGAGCAGGTTGTCGGCGAAGACCGACACGTCCAGCTCGTCGAAACGGATCCCGACCCTTGCGTTCACCTGATGCGTTTCGCCGCGCGGCGGGATCATCAGGTCATAGCTGGTCGCCACCGGATCGGTGACGCCGGTGCGCGGGTACCTGCTGTTGTAGGTATAGTCGCCCCGGACGTATCCCTCGTTAGCGGCCACCGGGAAATCATACTGGCCGCTGAGCGTCACCGTCCAAGGCGCGCCGGAGCCGGGTATGGCGGAGCCCTTCGAATAGAGCGTGCGCCCGCCGACGATCGTGGCCTCGTCGAAGCTGGTCTTGGTGTAGGCGATGGCGGCGCCGAGCGAGAGGCCGTCCATCGGGTGGAGCTGGACCAGCAGGTCGCCGCCTTTGCTGGTGGCGTCGCCGACATTGTCGACGAAGGACTGGGTGCAGGTGTTGATGCTGACCGAGGTCTGGATGTCCTTCCACTTGACGTAGAAGAGGCTCGAGGCGAGCTGCAGCATCCCGCCTAGCAGCCTGTTCTTGGCGCCGACCTCGTAGCTCCATACCACGTCGGACGTATAGGTTTCGGGCGAGCGGGCATTGCCGTTGTCGTCGACATAGCCGTACTGGATGAGCTGAGCGTCGCATGCCGACGGAAGCAGTCCCTGGGCGCCGCCGGTGCGATAGCCCTTCGCCACCGACCCGTAGACCAAGTGATCGCGGTCAATCTGCCAGGAGACTCCGAATTTCGGGGTGATCGGCTTTTCGGTGGTCTTGCCGCCGCCGACGACGAAGGCCGGCGCGAACGGGCCTTCGCCGGGGCCATAGGCGCCCACCGGCACCGGAACGCAGGGATTGGAATTGGGCACGCAGGCGCGTCCCTGCGGCTGGTTCAGATTGTTCGCCGGTCCGCCATATTCGTTATAATATTCGAACGTCGCCTTGGCGGCGCGAAGGCCGGCGGTGACGGTGAGGCCGTCGATCACCTCCCAGTCGACCTGGCCGAATGCCGCCAGCTGCTCCTCGGTCGAGTTCAGCTCGCGGATGTAGGCGTAGCCATCCACCAGGCCGATGCCGAAATAGTTCTCGTAGGCGCTGTAGCCGGGACCGAACGGCGCGCCGCCGGTCACGCCGAAGCGGCCGCTGGCGCCTATCCTCGGCATGCCCAGGTAGAAGTTGTTGGGGTTCTTCTGGTCGCCGATCTGCTTGTTCTTGGAATAGAAGCCGCCCGCGACCCAGTTCAAACGATCCCCGAACAGCTCGCCCTGCAGCCGCACTTCCTGGCTGAAGTTCTTCTGGGTGGTCAGGAAGTAGGAAAGAGCGCGGTCGCCGGCGGCCGGCACCGGACGTGTCGTGTAGGTGCGGTTGTGCGAGACGGTATAGTCGAGCGTCGTTTCCTGCAGCCGATCGAAATAAGCAGTGTTCGAGACCAGGGAGATGGGCCCCATGTCCCAGTTGATCAGCAGCGACGGCAGATAGAAGCGGTTCTTGCTCGGCTCGAACTCGGGGTTGGCGCCGACCAGCGGGATGTGCGTCGAATCGACCGACGACACGAACTGCGGGCTTACGAAGTCCGACCCTTCCTCGTCCGACAGCGCCGGCCAGTAAGCGCGCGGCAAATCGTGCGCATATTCACGCTGGTAGAAGATCGAGGGGGTGATGCGGATGTCGGGGGTCGGCTCCCAGGTCAGCGCGGCGCGAAGCACCGTCGCATCGCTCCAGTTGACGTCGGCATAGCCAAGACCGCTGGGGACGAAGTTCAGCGAAGCGTCCGGGCCCGCGGTGCCGGTCGGGCTGAGGACCTGCAGCGTACCGATCTTCTTGTCGAGCCAGCCGGCATCGCGGCGGTGCCAGGCGCTGATCCGGAAGGCGAGCACGTCGTCGATGATCGGGCCGGCCAGCGAGGCGCCCGCCTCATAGCTTTCGTCGCCGCCGACCGTTGTCGAGACTTCGGCACGCGCATAGCCTTCGAACTCGCGCAGGTTGGGACCAGGCGTGATGAAGCGGACAACGCCGCCCTGGGCGCCGGCGCCGAACAGGGTTCCCTGCGGACCGCGCAGCACCTCGATGCGCTCCAGGTCGAAGACGCGGGGGAAGGCGTTGCTGGAGCTGTTGCCGAGAAGCCGCGCCTGGATCGGAGTCTCGTCGATGTAGAGGCCGGTGGTGGAGGCACCCGCCGGCGAGCTCACGCCCCGGATCGAGATCACGTTGAGACGCGGGCTGCCGGTCGAGAAGTTGAGGCCGGGGGTGAGGCGCGCCAGATCGTCGATCGCCTTGACACCCTGCCGATCCAGCTGCTCCTGGCTGTAGGCGCTGACGCTGATCGGCACGCGCGAGAGGCTCTCCTCGCGCCGGGTGGCGGTGACTACGATCTCATCGCCGTAGCCGGAGACGGCTTTTTCGGCGCCGTCGGCGGCCGGAGACGATGCCGCCTCGTCAACAGATCCACCATCGGCTTCCTGGGCCGAGGCGGCGCCGCTGGCAAAAGCGCTGCCGGCAAGCAGAACCATTCGAATAAGCGAAAGTCGGTTACGCATCAAAACCCCCTTACAAGCACTTGTCCCGCCTCTTCCGGCGGCTTTTGCCGCTTGGCACCCCCTGTGCGGCTTCGCGTTTCCTCAGCCGACGATCACCCGTGGCACAGACCGCGGCCGCTCAGAAAGCTGCAAAGGGAGCCAATGGCGGTGACTCCTGGTCACCAGAAGGGGGCCTTCTAGGACGGTGCCGCGGCGATCAGGAGTGCGCTCCGCGGCGACGGTGCTCAGCACGACGCTCTGGTTTTTGACGGCGGCCAGACCATCCCGCGGAGGAGCTTCGTTAAGGTCGGCAGCGCCTGGTGTGAGCGCCTCGAGCACAAGCTGCGCCGAGTTCGGCTTCAAGGCCCAAGATCATGAGCTCCGGATCGGTGGCAGCCGCCGGCGAGCCGGTGGGCGCAGCGAAGCCAGGGAGGCGGGGGCTCGGGCCCCGGCGGCCGGGTGCGGGCGGTCCCGCCGGCGCGGCGACGGAAGGCCCGGGCATGCGCGGGAGACAAAAAGAAACCCCGCCGGGTGAGGGCGGGGTTGGGATATCTGGGTGGTTGCGGGAGTAGGATTTGAACCTACGACCTTCAGGTTA
>DASWSP010000069.1:0-6969 GCA_036402575.1 Allosphingosinicella sp.
CATCCGATGTCGTCGCCGGTGGGCGGCGCCTATGGCGCGGGCTATGGAGTGTCGGCCGGCGGCGGTTTCGGCGGCAGTTCGGCGCGTTACGCGGCGGCCGGCGGCGGACGCGGCTCGACCAGCCAGAGCGGTGAAGGCGGCGGCCAAGGCGGCGGCCGGGGCGGCGACCTCCACGACCGTCACTATTCGGAATGGCGCAACCGCCAGATCGATGAGCTCGACCGCGATTACGACGAATACCGGCGCGAGCATCAGTCGAAATTCGAGCAGGAGTTCGGCGGCTGGCGGCAGAAGCGCCAGGGCCAGCGGCAGTCGATGAACCGGGTGGCCGAGCAGATGGAGGTGATCGGATCGGACGGCCAGCATATTGGCACGGTCGACAAGGTCCGCGGCGACCGCATCATCCTCACCAAGAATGACGAGAATGCCGGCGGCATCCACCATTCGATTCCGTGCTCTTGGATCGAGAATGTCGAGGACAAGGTGACGGTCAACAAGACCGCGCAGGAGGCAATGAACGCCTGGCGCGACGAGGAGCGCAACCGCGCCCTGTTCGAACGCGAGGACCAGGGAAGCGAGGGTCCGCACATGCTGAACCGCAGCTTCTCGGGCACCTATCCCGACAAGGACGACAAGAACCGCTAAGTCCCGCATCCGGAAGGATGCGAGCATTCCTTGGCCCGGCCGGAAACGGCCGGGTTTTTTTTGACTCGCCCCGCCATTCCGGCGCAAGCCGGAGTCGAGGCGGCTTCGAACCAGGGCGCCGAGCATCGACTCGCGCCTGATGGGAGCGACGGAGGGGAAGATGAACACCACGCGCGCCTGGCATCTGAAGTCCCGGCCGACGGGCACGAGCAGCCTGGACAATTTCGAGCTCAAGGAGATGGCGCTTCCCGAGCTCGAGGACGGCATGGTCCGGGTCGAGAACAGGTGGCTTTCGGTGGACCCGTACATGCGCGGGCGCATGAACGACGTGAAGAGCTATGTGCCGCCGTTCCAGCTGGGCGCTCCGCTGGAGGGCGGTGCGGTCGGCAAGGTGGTGGAATCGAGGTCGCCGCACCACCAGGTCGGCGACACGGTGTTCCATATGCTGGGCTGGCGCGAGGCCGCGGCCGGGCCCGCCGCCGCGTTCAACAAGGTGCCGCCGCTCGGCGTGGCGGACGAGCAATGGCTCGGCAATCTCGGCCTCACCGGCGGCACCGCTTATTTCGGGCTGCTGCGCGTGGCGGAGGCCAAGGAGGGGGATACGGTCTTCGTGTCGGCGGCCGCGGGCGCGGTGGGATCGGCGGTGGTGCAGATCGCCAAGGCGAAGGGCATGACCGTGATCGGCTCCGCCGGCGGCCCGGAGAAATGCGAATGGGTACGCGAGCTCGGCGCCGATGCGGCGATCGACTACAAGGCAGGCCGCGTCGTGACGCAGCTGCTGGACGCGGCGCCGAACGGCATCGACGTCTATTTCGACAATGTCGGCGGCGAGCATCTCGACGCGGCGTTCGCGGCGGCGCGCAACCGCGCGCGCTTCGCCATCTGCGGCATGATCGAGGGCTATAACGGCGGAGTCAGCCCCAGCTTCCGCTACATCATGCGGGTGGTCGCCGCCCGGATCCAGGTGAGGGGCTTCATCTACACCGATTTCATGGCGGAGATGGGCGACTTCTACCGCGACATGGGCGGCTGGATCGCGAGCGGCAAGGTCAAGTCCCGCGAGACGATTCGCGACGGCATCGAGGCGATGCCGCAGGCCTTCCTCGACCTGTTCTCGGGCGGCAATACCGGCAAGATGCTGGTCAGGCTGTAGCCTTTCGACGCCCTCATCCGAACATGTAATCGCCTGGGCCGAGCACCTCGTTACCTTCGTAGGCGAGCACGAGGTCGGCTCTCAATGCGCCGTCTGTTACGCGATAGGTGTGGCGGCCGGCGCCGTCGCTGCCGACGAAGGCCAGAGTCGCCGCGTCCGAAAAGCCTTCGAACAGCAATCGGTCGCCGCCGCGTCGTCCCGCGCCCTCGAAATCGAGCACTATGTCGAGGCCCGTGCCGATGTCGTCGCGGCTGAAGGCGAAGATGTCGTCGCCGCGGCCGCCGGTCAGGCTGTCGGCGCCGAAACCGCCGCGCAGCACGTCGTCACCCTGGCCGCCGTCGAGCCGGTCGGCCCCGATCCCGCCCCAAAGCCGGTCGTCGCCTTTGTCGCCGAACAGCTGATCCGCGCCGGCGCCGCCATAGAGCTTATCGTCGCCGGCGCCGCCATGGAGCTGATCGGCGCCGTCGCCCGCCGCCGCCGAGGGCGTCAGGAGATGGATCTCGCCGTCGAGTTCGAGCGCGTAGAGGCGCCCGCGCCCATCGATCGACATCGACACGACGTCGCCGCCGGCCAGATCACCACCCTGAACTACTAATTGTTCGTAGCGGCTGGTGAATTCGATTGCTTCGCCGTCGACGATGCGGGTGCTGAACAGCCGGGGCGCCACGAAATCGCTGAAGAAATAGAGGCCCTGGCCGCCGCCGGGCCCGTCATAGACGTAGCCGCCGACGATCGCTCGGCCCTGGAGCGGGCCGAAGCCGGGCTGATACTCCAGGATCGGCGAGACCAGCTGGCCTGGCCCCAGCGGGATGTTGACAAAAGAGGGCTGCGTACCTTCAAAATGCGGCCAGCCGAAATTGAGGGCGCCGGTGGTGCCGGCCGGGATGAAGTTCAGCTCCTCGCGCAGCTCGTGGCCGACATCGGTCAGGTAGAAGTTGCCAGCTGCGTCGAAGCTGGCCTTGTGCGGCTGGCGCAGGCCGAGCGCCCACACCTCCGGCGCGCCGCCGCCGTCGGCAAAGGGATTGTCGTTCGGAATGGCATAGGCCAGCCCCGGCTCGGGCGAGGAGTCCACGTCGATCCGAAGCACCTTGCCGCGTAGTGAGAACGGATCCTGTTGAACGCCACCCTGGCTGTGATCGATCGGACCCTCGCCGCCGCCGTCCCCGGTGGTGATGTAGAGCAGGCCGTCCGGCCCGAAGCCGAGCCAGCCGCCGCGGGTCATCTGCCCCGGCTGGTAGGGGATGGTGAGGAGGACCTCCCGCGAGGCCGAATTGATCGTGTCGGCGTCCAGCGCCTGATATTCGACGATCACCTGACTCCCGTTGGCCAGGCTGTGATTGAAGAAAATCCTGCCATTCTGGGCATAATCCGGATGGAAGGTGAAGCCGGACAGCTGCTGCCCCGGAGCGGGCGGAATGACGAGTGCCGGCGCGGGCAGCCGCACCGGCTGCGGCCCAGAAACGTCGAAAACGAAGACGAGACCCGGCAGCGTCGCGACGAACAGCAGGTTGGGATTGCCCGGCGGTGATTCCAGGAAGACCGCGGGCGGAAGCCGATCCGCGAGCAGGGCCGCCGTAATCTCGCCTGAGCGCGGATTCTTGTCTTCGATCCCGAAGCCGTAGAGCACGTCGTCGCCGTGGCCGCCGTGGATGATGTCGGACCCGCCTCCACCGGAAAGCCGATCCTCGCCGCCGCGCCCATCGACGAAATCCGCTCCTTCTCCTGCGCTTGCGCGGTCGTCGTCGCCGCTGCCGATCAGCCGGTCGTCGCGCGGTGTCCCCGCTAGGCGATCACCGCGGTTGTCATCGTCATCGTCATCGCGATCGTCGCCGCTGCGCCGGCTATCATGGTCTCGCTCGTCGTGCGCCCCGCGCTTGCTGCGCCCGTCATTATCGTTGCGCAGACCCGCTGATTGAAATGACCGTGCCATTCATTCTCTCCCCAGCCATGGCACCGCGTGCCGACCGGGCGATCATCGGCGCATAGCCGGGATGAAAAAAGCACGGCCGACTGATAAAAGGCTGATGGAAAGCTGATCATTGTCCCTCGACCTTGCCGAATCGGCGTGGCGCCGGCGCAGCCGACCAGTTATGCTCACCAAGAGGGGGGAGCGAATGGCGCAGCGGCTTGCCGATTCGTTCGATACGGTCACGCTCGCCCATACGCCGCCATTCCGGCTCGGCGCGCTCCAGATCCATCCAGCCACCCGCCAAGTTTCTCGCGACGGCAGGAATGAGACGCTGGAGCCGCGGGTGATGCAGGTCCTCGTCGCGCTCGCACAGGCCGGAGGAGCAATCCTCAGCCGCGACGACCTGCTCGCCCGCTGCTGGGGCGGCCGGGTGGTGGGCGAGAATGCTATCCATCGCACCATCTCGCGCATCCGCCACCTTGCCGACGATCTCGGCCAGGGCTCGTTCGAGGTCGAGACGATCACCAAGGTCGGCTACCGCCTGAACGTCGACGGCGCCGCGCTGCCGACGCATGCCGCCATTCCGTTCGAAGCGGCGCAATCACCCGGGCGAACTTTCGATCGGCGCCTCGTCCTGGGCGGAGTGGCGGCTGCGGTCGGGATCGGCGCAGCCGCGACCTACGTGTGGAACGACGCCGCGTCAGCCCACGAGCCCTCAGCCGCGGCGCGCGAGCTCTTCCGCAGGGGCGTCGCGGCACAGCGGCAGGGCCTCCCCGATCAGGCGAAACAGGTGGTCGCCTATTTCGAGCAGGCGGTCGAGGCCGATCCGCTCTACGCGGACGCGTGGGGTTCGCTCGCAATCGCCTATTGCTACATCCTCGACGTCCATTCCGACGTGAAGGAAGAGACTTTGGCGGGGCTCGCCCGCTCGGCGGCGCGGCGCGCGCTGGCGCTCGATCCCGACAATGGCGACGCCCAGGCGGCTTTGGTCTTCGTCAAGCCCTTTTACCGCAACTGGTCGGGGGCCGAGGGTGCTCTCCGGCGGTTGCTGGCTCGCTATCCCGATCACTGGCTGATGCACATGCAACTCAGCCACATCCTGTATCAGGTCGGACGATGGCAAGATGGGATCGTGGAAAGCCGCAGGGTGCTCGATTTGGACCCTTTCCTGCCGATGACGAACGCCATCCTGGCGCGCGCGCTGTGGAGCGCGGGACGCCTCCAGGAAGCGGAAAGCGCGATCGACAGCGCGCTTGCGCGTTGGCCGGGCTATTTCCTCCTCTGGAGCACGAAATACAGCATGCTGGCCTTTGGCGGACGTCCCGCCGCCGCGATCGCGTTCGTTTCCGATCCTGACCTGCAGCCGACCTTCGGGATGTCGCCCACTGCGGTTCGCGAGCGGGTGCTGGTCGCCCGCGCCATTGAAACTCGCAAGCCCGATGACGCCGCGGCGGCGCTGGCTGCATCTCGCGCTCAGGTGCTCGCTCATCCCGCCAGCCTTCCCCACGCCGCCACGGTTTTCGCAGCGCTGGGAGAGCTGGATTTGGCGTTCCAGGCGCTAGATGCCTATTATTTCCGCAGAGGCCGGCTAGCAGGCCCGGCTCCCCAGCCCATCGGCCCGCTTATCCGGCGCTCAACCGACTTCCTGTTCATGCCGCCAACGGCGCCGCTGCGGTTGAGCCACCGTTTCGCCGCGCTGACGCAAGCGATCGGATTGGCGGACTATTGGCGTTCGACCTCGACGGTCCCCGACTATCGGCGCTGAGGCGCGTTGTTCCATCAAGCAGCCAGCGCCTCGACCCGCTTGGCGATCGCCCGCAGGTCATCGACGAAGCGGGCATATTCCGCCTCCCTGTCGTCGCGCACGCGCAGCAGGAAGCTGGGGTGGACGGTGACCCAGCATTCGCCGCCGTCGTAGAGCCGGTGCGGCTTTCCGCGCATCGCTCCGATCGTCACGTTCCTGCCGAACAGCGAGCGGGCCGCGGTGGCGCCGAGGGCGACCGTGACGGGCGGGCGAATGAGGCCACGCTCCTGCTCGATCCACCAGCGGCAGGCGTCGATCTCGGGCCCCTGGGGCTTGGAGTGGATGCGGCGCTTGCCGCGCGGCTCGAACTTGAAATGCTTGACCGCGTTGGTGACGTACGCGGCGGAGCGCTCGATGCCGGCGTCGCCGAGCGCCCGGTCGAACAGCTGGCCAGCCGGCCCGACGAAGGGGCGGCCGGCGAGATCCTCCTGGTCGCCCGGCTGCTCGCCGACGAACATCAAAGGCGCGTCGAGCGGGCCTTCACCGAACACGGTCTGGGTTGCGGGCTTGTAGAGCGGGCAGCGCGTGCAGCCCTTGGCATCGGCGAGCAGAGCCTCCCAGGCGGCGAGCGCGTTGCCGCCCGGCTGCAGGCGGCGCTCGGCGGCGTCGGCGGCGGCGAGGCCGGCTTTGGCGAACTCGAGGTCGCGCCCGCGCTCGGGGATCGCCGCCGCCTTTGCTTTCGAACGTTCGACCATCTCCGTCTCGCGCGCCTGCGCCCCCGCGATCAGCTCTCCCACCAACGCGGTCTCGGGCAGGTTTTTCCAGTATTTCTTCGGCATCTCCTTGGTCATGGCTTTGATCTTCACCCGCGCCGGATTGAAGATCGACGCGTAATAGGTTTTCCAGGTCTCCTCGACGGGATCGCCCTGCGGCGCGTCCGCCCTGGTGGCGCCGGGGGAGAAGCTGAGCTCCGCGCCGTCCCAGTGCACCGACAGCTCCGGCGTCAGGATCGACCAGTTCATGCTGTTGAAGCGGCGGACGAAGAAGCCCGCATTGCTGCGCACGATATGATGGTCTGGCTCGAACCAGGCGACGAAGCGGGGCTCGCCGTCGGCCTCCACCTCGCGGAAGCGGACGAAGGCGTGCATCTTGTGCATGTCGCGCCGCACCTCCTTGGCCATCAGCTCCAGCCGCCGGACGAGCGGATCGGCGGAGTCGTCGAGCGCCCCCGGCTGCGCGCGAAGGCGCAGGAGCAGGGCGTAGAGCAAGGCGAAACGCTCGGGATCGGAATGGCAGATGGCCGCCCGGGCGAGATCGACGAACGCGCGCGGGACGGCGAAGGCCGGTCCGTCCCCGATCGTCACCGCCTCTTCGCCAAACAGGTCGCGCGACTGCCCCACGCTCCACGTCACCTCTCCCGGCGGCACCCGGGCGAGCGCGAGCGCGCGGGCGGCATCCCGCCAGCCTTCGAAATCCTCTTCATGAGCGAGGGAGACGACCCGCATGAAGCCTCAAGCG
>DASWSP010000070.1:0-2079 GCA_036402575.1 Allosphingosinicella sp.
GCCGAGGACCGCGAGCGCTTCGCCGCGCTGGTCGAGCGGCTCGGCCTCAAGCAGCCCGCCAACGGCGTCGCGCGCAGCCGCGAGGAGGCGATCGCGGTCGCCGAGCGGATCGGCTATCCGGTGCTCACCCGCCCCAGCTACGTGCTCGGCGGGCGCGCGATGGAGATCGTCGACGGCCCCGCCCAGCTCGACGACTATATCCACACCGCCGTCCAGGTCTCCGGCGACAGCCCGGTGCTGATCGACCAGTATCTGCGCGACGCGATCGAGGTCGACGTCGACGTCATCTCCGACGGCAAGGACGTCGCCGTCGCCGGCGTCATGCAGCATATCGAGGAAGCCGGCGTGCACAGCGGCGACAGCGCCTGCTCGCTCCCGCCCTACAGCCTCGACGCGGCGGTCATCGCCGAGATCGAGCGGCAGTCGCGGGTGCTCGCGCTGGCGCTGGGCGTGGTCGGGCTGATGAACGTGCAGTTCGCGGTCAAGGACGGCCTGGTCTACCTGATCGAGGTCAATCCGCGCGCCAGCCGCACCGTCCCGTTCGTCGCCAAGGCGATCGGCACCCCCATCGCCAAGATCGCGGCCCGCGTCATGGCCGGCGAGCCGCTGATGAGCTTCCTGCCGATCCACCGCGACGTCCGCCACATCGCGGTCAAGGAGGCGGTGTTCCCGTTCGCGCGCTTCCCCGGGGTCGATCCGGTGCTTTCGCCCGAGATGAAGTCCACCGGCGAAGTCATGGGGATCGCGGACGATTTCGCAACGGCCTATCTCAAGGCCCAGCTCGGCAGCGGGATCGTCCTGCCGGCCGGCGGCACCCTGTTCGTGTCGGTCAAGGACGGCGACAAGTCGCTGATCGCGCCGGCCGTCCGGGCGATCTGCGAATTCGGCTTCCGCATCATCGCGACCGGCGGCACCGCCGACTACCTCAAGAGCCAGGGGATCGAGGTCGAGCGAGTCAACAAGGTGGCGCAGGGGCGGCCCCACATCGTCGACCGGATCAAGGACGGCGAGGTCGACCTCATCTTCAACACCACCGAAGGCTGGCAGAGCCACAAGGACAGCGCCTCGATCCGCGCCTCGGCGCTGATGGCCAAGGTCCCTTATTTCACCACCGCGGCCGCCGGCGCCGCCGTGGCGCGGGCGATCGGCGCCCAACGAGCGCACAGTCTTGAAGTCAAATCGCTTCAGGACTATTATTCCGCCTCCAGAGCATGATCCGCAAAACTTGGGTTAAGCTGAGGCAGCCTTCGGAAAAAGGGTGCCGCTAGAAAGATTTACGACGAAAGGCTTGTGAGATGGCGACGGTCGACAAGATGCCGATGCTGGCCGAGGGCTACGAGAAGCTGCAGAGCGACGTGCGGCACCTCAAGACGGTCGAGCGGCCGTCGATCATCGACGCGATCGAGGAAGCGCGCGGCCACGGCGACCTTTCCGAGAATGCCGAATACCACGCCGCCAAGGAGCGCCAGGGCCATGTCGAGGCCCAGATCGCTGACCTGGAGGACCGGCTGAGCCGCGCCGTCGTGATCGATCCCACCACCCTGTCCGGCGACAAGGTGATCTTCGGCGCCACCGTCCACCTGCTCGACGAGAACGACAAGCCGATCAAATACCAGATCGTCGGCCAGACCGAGGCCGACGCCAAGGTCGGCCGGATCAGCTATTCCTCGCCGCTCGGGCGGGCGCTGATCGGCCGCACCGTCGGCGAGGACGTCGAGGTGTCGGCGCCGTCGGGCGACAAATATTATTCGATCGAGAAGGTCGAGTTCATCTAGGCCTATCCGTGCAACGACGCATCGTCATGCCGGGCCCGCCCCGGCATCCGCCTTCGTCCGCTGCGGCGGACCCGGCAAGGCGGATCCAGGCCCCGGGCGAAGCGGGAGCATAGCCGATGCGGCCGCCTGAAAGCTGGCATTCGGCGAAGGTCACGCTGTGGGTGGCGGGGGTCACGGCGGTCGCCTGGCTCCTCGTCAGCACGCTGGGCCAGGAGCAGTTCGCGGCGATCTGGGGCGGCTTCATCCCGCTTCGCGTCGGCGGGCTCGAGGGCGATTCGGCGCTCGCGCCGGTGATCCTCACGCC
>DASWSP010000071.1:0-37987 GCA_036402575.1 Allosphingosinicella sp.
TTCTTGCCGTCGATTTCGGCGTGGAGGTTTTCAATCTTGAGCATCAATGCAGTTCCAAAATCTCGTTCGTCCTGAGCGCAGTCGAAGGGCGCTCGTGATGAGTTTGTGCCAGCGCCCCTCGACTTCGCTCGGGACGGGCGGAGGCTGGTGGCGTTCTAACCAACGGAGCCCTCCAGGCTGATCCCCAGCAGCTTCTGCGCCTCCACCGCGAATTCCATCGGGAGCTGCTGGAGCACTTCCTTGGCGAAGCCGTTGACGATCAGGGCGACGGCGTCCTCCTGGGAGAGGCCGCGCTGCATGGCGTAGAACATCTGGTCGTCGCTGATCTTCGAGGTGGTCGCCTCGTGCTCGATCTGCGCGGTCGGGTTCTTGACCTCTATGTAGGGGACGGTGTGGGCGCCGCATTGGTCGCCGAGCAGCAATGAATCGCACTGGGTGAAGTTGCGGACGTTGTCGGCGCCGGCGTTGACCCGCACCAGGCCGCGATAGGTGTTGTTCGAGCGGCCGGCGCTGATGCCCTTGGAGACGATGGTCGAGCGGCTGTTCTTGCCGAGGTGGACCATCTTGGTGCCGGTGTCGGCCTGCTGGCGGTTGTTGGTCAGAGCGACCGAATAGAATTCGCCGACGCTGCTTTCGCCCTGGAGGATGCAGGACGGATATTTCCAGGTGATCGCGCTACCGGTCTCGACCTGGGTCCAGCTGATCTTCGAGCGGTCGCCGCGGCAGGCGCCGCGCTTGGTGACGAAATTGTAGATGCCGCCGAGGCCGTTGGCGTCGCCCGGATACCAGTTCTGGACCGTCGAATATTTGATCTCGGCATCGTCGAGCGCGACCAGTTCGACCACGGCGGCGTGGAGCTGGTTCTCGTCGCGCATCGGGGCGGTGCAGCCTTCGAGGTAGGAGACGTAGCTGCCCTTGTCGGCGACGATGAGCGTGCGCTCGAACTGGCCGGTGTTGGCCGCGTTGATCCGGAAATAGGTGCTGAGCTCCATCGGGCAGCGCACGCCCTCCGGAATGTAGACGAAGGTGCCGTCGGAGAAGACCGCGCTGTTGAGGCAGGCGAAGAAATTGTCGCGCTGCGGGACGACCGAGCCGAGATATTTGCGGACCAGCTCCGGGTGCTCCCGGATGGCCTCCGAAATTGACAGGAAGATCACACCCGCGCGCTTCAGCTCCTCGCGGAAGGTGGTGGCGACGCTGACGCTGTCGAACACGGCGTCGACCGCGACCTTGCGCGCGCCCTCGACACCGGCGAGGACCTTCTGCTCCTCGATCGGGATGCCGAGCTTCTCGTAGGTGCGGCGGATCTCCGGGTCGAGCTCGTCCAGCGACTTCAGCGTCGGCTTGTTCTTGGGCTCGGCGTAATAATAAGCGTCCTGGAAATCGATCGGCGGGATGTCGAGCTTGGCCCAGGTGACCTCCTCCATCGTCAGCCAGGCGCGATAGGCCTTGAGCCGCCATTCGAGCATCCACTCGGGCTCCTGCTTCTTGGCGGAGATGAAGCGCACCGTGTCTTCGCTGAGCCCCTTGGGCGCGAATTCCTGCTCGATGTCGGAGGTGAAGCCCCATTCATAGGTCGAGGCGCGCTCGACCGCCTCCTGGGCCTCCTGGTTGCGGCTTTCGACCTTGCTGGCGTCCATCACGCGACTCCCGACAGGCTGGCGAGGCTGACGCCCGCGAGCGCGCCGCGGACGGCGCCGTTGACGACGTTCAGATGCGGTTTCACTCGGCAGCTTCCTTCAAGCGCGCAATCGTGGGCGGCGCCCTCGATGCAATTGGTCATGGCGATCGGCCCTTCGACCGCTTCGATGATGTCGGCAAGGCTGATCCCCTCCGGCCCCCGCGCCAGCGTGAAGCCGCCGCCGGTGCCCCGGGCCGAGGTCAGCAGCCCCGCACCCGCCAGCCGCCCCATCAGCTTCTGGGCGGTCGGCAGCGGCACGCCGGTCTCGCCCGCCAGCATCGTCGCCGACAGCCGCGCATCGCCGCCATGGCGGGCGGCCGCGGCCATCATCACGACGGCATAATCGGCGAGGGAGGTCAGGCGCATCAGCTCAATCGGACTGTTTCGATCTGATTTGCAGATGGCGTCCCAGGCGGCCGAAATCAACCTCTATCGTGAGCTTCCTTGCGAGCCGGGGGAAGCAATCCAGCTTCGGCACATGTCGACGCTGATGGATTGCCGCGGCGCTTCGCGCCTCGCAATGACGGTGTTGGGGCGCTATGGGCCCCGGCCATGCGCTATTTCCTCGATACAGAGTTCAACGGCTTCGCCGGCGAGCTGATCAGCCTCGCGCTCGTGCCCGAGCATGGCGACCAGGAATTCTACGCGGTGCTGCCGCTTCCCGAGCACGTCCATGCCTGGGTGACGCGCAATGTCGTGCCCTACCTCCACTCGGTGCCGGTCGGATGCGACGGCCAGAAGACTTCGCGGCTCGAAGCGGCGGCCGGGCTCGCCCGCTTCCTCGCCGGCGACGAGGACCCGGTGATCGTCGCCGACTGGCCCGAGGACATCGCCCATTTCTGCGCGCTGCTGGTGACCGGGCCCGGCGACATGGCGCCGGTCGGCAGCCTTCGCTTCGAGTTCCTGAGCAGCCCCGGCTTCAGCACGTCGGTCAACAGCAAGGTGCCTCACAACGCCCTCCACGACGCGCGGGCGCTGCGCGATTTCGTGCTTCGGGGACATTGATGGCGCTCTACCCGCTGCTGCGGCCGCTGATCTTCGGCATCGATGCGGAGCGGGCGCATGGCCTGACGCTGGCGGCGCTGAGGGCGAAGCCGGCCGGGCGGCCGCCGGCGCCGGACCCGCGGCTCGCGATCCGGGTCGCCGGGCTCGACTTCCCCAACCCGGTCGGCCTCGCCGCCGGCTTCGACAAGAATGCGCGGGCGTTCGCGCCGCTGCTCGGCCTCGGCTTCGGCTTCGTCGAGGTGGGGACGCTCACCCCGCACCCGCAGCCCGGCAATCCGGCGCCGCGCCTCTTCCGGCTTGCCGAGGACCGCGCGGTCATCAACCGGATGGGCTTCAACAACGGCGGCCAGACGGCGGCGCTGGAGCGGCTCGGCCGGAGGCGAAGCGGGGGCCCTTCGACGCCGCTCAGGACAGGGATCGTCGGGGTCAATATCGGCGCCAACAAGGACAGTGCCGACCGGATCGCCGATTATGCCCGCGGCGTGACGGTGATGAAGCAGGCGGCGAGCTACCTCACCGTCAACATATCGTCGCCCAACACGCCGGGGCTGCGCGATCTTCAGGGGCGGGAGGCGCTGGACGCGCTGCTCGCCGCGGTGATGGACGCCCGCGGGGCGGGGCCGCCCGTCTTCCTCAAGGTGGCGCCGGACCTCGAGCCGAAGGACGTCGACGATATCGCGCGGGTGGCGATGGACCGGCGGATCGACGGGCTGATCGTCGCCAACACGACCATCTCGCGGCCGCCGCTGCGCTCGCGCCACCGCGAGCAGGCCGGAGGGCTGTCGGGCGCGCCGCTTGGGGCGCTTTCGCTGCAGCGGCTCAAGGATTTCCGGAGCGCGACCGGCGGCGCGATGCCGCTGATCGCGGCGGGGGGCATTGCCAGCGGCGCCGACGCCTTCGAGCGGATCCTCGCCGGGGCGAGCCTGGTCCAGCTCTATTCGGCGCTGGTCTATGAGGGGCCGGGGCTGGCGCGGCGGATCGCGCGCGAGCTCGGCGCATTGCTGGAGCGCGGCGGCTTCGGCAGCCTGAGTGACGCCGTCGGAAAAGGAGGCTAACGCCGCGCAATGATCAAGATCCTGCCGCTGCTCCTCGCGCCCCTGCTGGTCTCCACCGCCTGCGCCCCCCAGCTCGTCGCAACCGCCCCGCCGCAGGCCGCCGCGCGCGGCGCGGTCTCGTCCGCCGACCCGCGCGCGACGGAGGCGGGGCGGTCGATCCTCGCCGCCGGCGGAAGCGCGGCCGACGCGGCGCTCGCGACGATGGTGGCGCTGACCGTGGTCGAGCCGCAATCCTCCGGCATCGGCGGCGGCGGCTTCCTGGTCTACCACGACGAGGCGAGCGACCGCCTGTCGACCTTTGACGGCCGCGAGGAGGCGCCGGCGGCGGCCACCCAGTCGCGCTTCCTGGGCCGCGACGGCAAGCCGCTGCCCTTCCGCGAGGCGCAGGCCGGCGGCCGCAGCGTCGGCGTGCCCGGCAATTTCCGGCTGATGGAGCTCGCCCACGCCCGCCACGGCAAATTGCCCTGGGCGCGGCTGTTCGAGCCGGCGATCCGCCTGGCGCGCGACGGCTTCATGATCACGCCGCGGCTGCACCAGGCGCTGCGCAACAACGAGAGCCTGGTCAAGCTGACCGCGTGGGGCCGCGACACCTATTACGGCGCCGACGGGCAGCCGCTTGCGGTGGGCACCAGCGTTCGCAACCCGGAGCTGGCGCGGCTGCTCGAGGCGGTCGCCGCGCGCGGCCCCGACTTCTATTATAACGGCCCGCCCGCGCAGGCGCTGGTGCGCGCGGTCACGACCGCGCCGCGCAACCCTTCCGACATGACCACCGGCGACGTCGCGACCTACGACGCCAAGGAGCGCGAGCCGGTCTGCGGAGTCTACCGGAATCACCGTATCTGCGGCATGGGCCCGCCTTCGTCGGGCGCCACCACGGTGTTGGCGATCCTCGAGCAGGTCGAGCGATTCGACCTGGCGGCGCTCGGCCCCGACAGCCCCGAGGCCTGGCACCTGATCGCCGAATCGATGCGCCTCGCCTACGCCGACCGCGAAGCCTATATCGGCGATCCCGACCATGTCCGGGTGCCGGTCGCCGGGCTGGTCGATCCCGCCTATCTGGCGAGCCGATCGGCGTTGATCTCGCCGGACCGGGCGTTGGCGAACGTCGCCGCCGGAACGCCGCCCGGCGCTCCGCGGGTCACCGCCGCAGCCGACGGCGAGGTGCCCTCGACATCGCATTTCGTCGCCGTCGACCGCGACGGCAACGTCGCCTCCTACACCTCCACCATCGAGGCGGGCTTCGGCTCCGGAGTGACCGTCGACGGCTATTTCCTCAACAACCAGCTCACCGACTTCAGCTTCGTCCCGAGCGCGAACGGAGCGCCGGTCGCCAACCGGGTGGAGGGCGGCAAGCGGCCGCGCAGCTCGATGGCGCCGACGATCGCCTACGGGCCCGACGGCGAGGTGCGGATCGCGGTCGGCGCGGCCGGCGGACCGACCATCATCATGCAGGTCGCCAAGGCGCTGATCGGGGTGATCGACTGGAACCTCAGCGCCCAGGCGGCGATCGCGCTGCCCGGACTGTGGATCCGCGGCGACGGCATCTTCGTCGAGGACGGGACGCCGCTCGCGGCGATGATTCCGGCGCTCGCCGCCAAGGGCCACCGGGTGACCGCGGGCGAGGCGCCGTTCAAGGGCAACGCCATCGAGCGCGTCGGCGGCCGCTGGGTCGGCGCCGCCGATCCGCGCAGCGAGGGCGTGTCGCTGCCCGAGTGAACGTGCGTCATTTCGGGGCGCTCCGCTCGCAATGACAAATGAGGCGGGCTAGACCCGCGACCGACGCGGGCAAACCGCGCGGAAGGGAGAATGGATGCGCGCGTTCGAACGGTTCCCGAACCTTGTCACGATGTTCTTCACGCGCGCCGCGGAGAAGGGCGACGCGCCGTTCCTGTGGGCCAAGCAGGACGGCGAGTGGCGGGCGATCAGCTGGCGCAAGGCGGCCGAGACGGTGGCGGCGCTTGCCGCGGCGCTGAAGCGGATCGGCCTGAAGCCCGGCGACACGGTGATGCTCGTGTCGGAGAACCGCCCGGAATGGTGCATCGCCGACCTGGCGATCATGGCGGCCGGCTGCATCACCGTTCCGACCTACATCACCAACACCGAGCGCGACCACCAGCACATCCTGGACGACAGCGGCGCGCAGGCGGTGATCGTATCGACCCAGAAGCTCGCCAAGGACCTGCTGCCGGCGGTGTTCCGATCGTCGAAATGCGAGCATGTGATCGCGATGGAATCGCTGCCCGCCGGCCAATCGGGCGGAATCCGGTTCCACGAATGGCGCCAGCTCGTGGCCGAGAAGGCCGATGTCGAGGCCTGCGCCCGAGCCGCCGACTTCGCCCGCGAGGACCTGGCCTGCATCATCTACACCAGCGGCACCGGCGGAGCGCCGCGCGGCGTGATGCAGCACCACGGCGCCGTGCTCCACAACGTCGAGGGCTGCATCGACGTCATCTCCAACGACTTCGGCTGGGGCGACGAGGTGTTCCTCTCCTTCCTCCCCGCCAGCCACGCCTACGAGCATAGCGGCGGGCAGATGTTCCCGATCGGGCTCGGCGCGCAGATCTATTATTCAGAAGGGCTCGAGAAGCTCGCCTCCAACATCGAGGAGGTGCGGCCGACGATCATGGTGGTCGTGCCGCGGCTGTTCGAGGTGCTCCGCCAGCGCATCCTGAAGGGCGTCGAGAAGCAGGGCAGGCTGAAGAACTACCTGATGAAGCGCGCGCTCGGCATCGGCGCCAAGGACTATGCGGGAGCGGTTCCGGCGTGGGACTGGCCGATGGACTTCCTGCTCGACAAGACTCTGCGGCCGACGATCAGCGCCCGCTTCGGCGGCCGGATCAAGGCGATGGTGTCGGGCGGCGCGCCGCTCAATCCTGAGGTCGGCATCTTCTTCCATTCGATCGGCCTCACCCTGCTCCAGGGCTACGGCCAGACCGAGGCGGCGCCGGTGATCAGCTGCAACCGGCCCAGCGCCGGGATCAGGATGAACACGGTCGGGCCGCCGCTCAAGAACACCGAGCTGAGGATCGCCGAGGACGGCGAGATACTGGTGCGCGGCGAGCTCGTCATGAAGGGGTACTGGCGCAACCCCGGCCAGACCGCCCGGACGATCGTCGGCGGCTGGCTGCACACCGGCGACATCGGCCATCTCGACGAGGCCGGGCGGCTGGTGATCACCGACCGCAAGAAGGACCTGATCGTGCTCGACAAGGGCGACAATGTCGCGCCGCAGCGGGTCGAGGGGATGCTGACGCTGCAGCCGGAGATCGTGCAGGCGATGGTGGTCGGCGACCGCCGCCCCTACATCGTCGGCGTGATCGTCCCCGACGCCGAGTGGACGGCGGAATGGTGCGCGGCGCACGGCAGGGCCAACGATCCCGCCGCGCTGCGCGAGGATCCCGACTATCAGCGCGCGATCTCGGCCGCGGTCGGACGGGTCAATTCAGGGCTGTCGGTGATCGAGAAGGTGCGCCGGTTCATCCTCGCCGACGCGCCGTTCACGGTCGAGAACGAGCAGCTCACGCCGTCGATCAAGATCCGCCGCCACGTCCTCAAGCAGGTCTACGGCGACCGCCTCGACGCGCTCTACCGGCGCTAGCGCGAGCGGTACGGAACGAAGTCGCCGAGGATGCAGGTGCCGAAATAGGCGCCGGTCGCATTGTCGATGACGTTGAGCTGCTCGTTGCGGCACAGGTTGGTGTCGATGGTCCGCCGCTCGAGCCGGCGCGAGGCGCCCTCCATCGGGCAGCCGCCGGCGGGCTCGTTGACGTAGACCAGCCCCGGGCTCGCGCGGAACACGATCGTCCGGTCGCCGACGGTGCTCATCCGGTCGGCCTCGAAGCGGGTGATGCAGGATTGCGGGCGTCCCGGCCGCTTGTCGCGAAGCTCCTGCGCGAGGCGCGCCTCGGCCCGGACGGTCTGCATCGAGGGCCCGGCGGGCGGGGGATCGTCGTCCATGTAGGACATGCAGCCCGCGGCGGCGGCGGCGAGGCTGAGGGCGGCGACGCGCTTCAACATGGCAAATCTCCTGATGCCGGCCGCACGATAGCACAGGCGGGCGCTAGAAACGATCCTTGGCCGCGCGCCGCTCCGCCAGCTCGGCGGCCGAGGCGGCGCGCATGAACGGGTTGGTCGAGCGTTCGAGCGCGATGGTGGTCGGCACCGTCGCCTCGCCGCGGGCGCGGGCGGCCTCGACCTCGGCAAGGCGGCGGGCGATGTCCGGATTGCCGGGCTCGGCGGCGGCGGCGAAGCGGCCGTTCGAAAGCGTGTATTCGTGCGCGCAATAGACCCTGGTTTCGGGCGGCAGCGCGGCGAAGCGCTGGAGATTGGCGTGCATCTGCTCGGCATTGCCCTCGAACAGCCGGCCGCAGCCCATCGCGAACAGGGTGTCGCCGACGAAGATGACCTGCTCGGACGGAAGGTGGAAGGAGATGTGGCCGGCGGTGTGGGCGGGCGTCTCCATCACCACCGCCTCGACGGCGCCGAGGCTGACCCGGTCGCCCTCCGCCACCGGACGGTCGAGCGTCGGGATGCGCGCCGCCTCCGCGGCGGGGCCGGTGACGGTGCAGACGGCCCCGGCAGCGGCGGCGGCCGCCTTGATCGCCGCGTTGCCGCCGGTGTGGTCGGGATGCCAGTGGGTGTTCCAGATCTGCCCGATCCGCCACCCGCGCGCCTGCGCCTGCGCAAGCACCGGATCGGCGACGGCGGGATCGACGACGGCGGTCTCGCCCGACGAGGGATCGTGCACCAGCCAGACGTAATTGTCGCTGAGCGCGGGGATCCGGACGATCTCAAGCGAGCGCATCATAGCCTCTTTCGTTGAACTCGATGTCTCTCCTCTAGGCACGGCGGCCGCATGACGCCAGCGGTGCGCAGGCGCGGTGCCAGCGCGCTCTCGTGTGGAGCTTCGCGGCGCGGCCGTTGGGGGCCATGCTTGATCCGGCAGGATGCGGCGTGAGGCGGATTCTCCAGGCGAAATGGCTTCAGCCTGGATCGAACGCCTCGAGGATGGGGCAAGGGCCCTTTTCCCCTGACGCGCAGCTCGAGCGCAGGCGTTCCAGGGCGGTGCGCGACTGCTCCAGCTCGGCGATTCGGGCATCGAGCGCGGCCAGCCGCTCGGCCGCCAGCTCGCGGACGCGGGCGCGGTCCTCGGTGCGGTCGAGCGCCAGCAGCTCCGCGATCTCGTCGAGGGTGAAGCCGGCCGCCTGGGCGCGGCGGACAAAGCGCAGCCGCCGCACGTCGCCGGGGCCGTAGCGCCGGACGCCGCCGGCGCTGGCCGGCACGGGGAGCAGGCCGCGGCGCTGATAGTAGCGCACCGTCTCCACCCCCACTCCGGCCGCCGCGCCGAGACGGGCGATCGTCATGTCGTCTTTCATGCTTGACTCCGTACCACGGTACGGAGGCTATGAGCTGATTCGCCGCATGGCAAGCAAAGGAGAAAGACGATGACGAACACCAACGAGACGAAGGCCGCCTGCACCTGCAAGAGCGGCGGCTGCCGCTGCAATCCGTGCACCTGCAAGAATTGCGGCTGCTGACGATCAGGGCCGCGCCGGCGACGGCGCGGCCCAATGCCGATTATCGCGCGGCGGCGAAGTGGGCCAGGTTTTCGACGGCTGAGTGCGCCTTCCGATCCGCCTCCCTCACCAGCTCCCCGTATTCTCCATCGAGGACCAGGGTTCTTGCGGGGGGAGGCGGTCGCCCGCTTGGAGGAGTTCGATCGAGATGTTGTCGGGGGTGCGGACGAAGGCCATGTGGCCGTCGCGGGGCGGGCGGTTGATGGTGATGCCGGCGTCCATCAGGCGCTGGCAGGTCTCGTAGATGTCGTCGACGCGGTAGGCGAGGTGGCCGAAATTGCGGCCGCCCTCATAGCCGCTCTCGCCCCAATTGTGGGTGAGCTCGACCTGGGCGGCCTCGTCGCCCGGCGCGGCGAGGAAGATGAGGGTGTAGCGGCCCTGCTCATTGTCCATGCGCCGCACCTCGCGAAGGCCGAGCAGGTTGAAGAAGCGGATCGTCGCTTCGGGGTCGGAGACCCGGATCATGGTGTGAAGGTACTTCATCGTGGCTCCTGGTCGAACGTGCGCCCCCTCGACTACGCTCGGGACAAACGAAAGGGACGAGAGAAAGTTTAGCCTTGGCCGATCAGTTCGGCTTTGCCGGAGCGGGTGCCGGCGGCGCGGCGGGGTTCGCGGCGAGCGCGGCCTTGCCGGCCTGGCCGGCCGGATCGGCCTTGGCGGCGCGATCGTAGAAGGCGCGGGCGGCGGCGACGTCGCCCGAGGCGCCGGCGATGTTGCCCGCCTGGAGCAGGACGTCGGCATCGTCGGGGGCGAGCGCGAGCGCGCGCGCGATGTCGGCTTTGGCGCGCTCGACGGCGCCTTCGCGCTGGGCGAGCGCGGCGGAAAGGTACCAGGCGAACGGGTCCGAGGGAACGAGTTCGAGCCCCTTGTCGATGTCGGCGCGGCCGGCGGCGGCGTCGCCGAGCGCCACCGCGGCGCGGGCGCGGTCGAGATGGACCTCGCCGCGCAGCTCCGGGGTCAGAAGGGTGGTGGCGAGCGCGGAATCGAACGCCCTGCGCGCTTTCGCGCCGTCATTGGCGGCGAGCCAGCTGTTGCCCGACTGGACCCAGAAATCGGCGCGGCGCGGGTCGCCGGCGGTCTCCGCCTCGAGCGCCGCCTGCTCGAACGCGGCGGCCGCGCTCGGCCAGCGCTCGAGCGCGACATAAGCGAGGCCGAGGCACTGGCGGGCGGGAAGGCCGCCGCCCCTGATCCGCCAGTCGCCGGCCAGCTCGACCGCTTTTTGCGGCTCGCTTTTTACGAGCGCGGCGCAGCGCGCCAACGGGTCGGGGCCGGGGAACGGGGACTGGGCGGCGAGCGCCAGCAGCGGAAGAAGGATCACAGCGCCTCCAGCAACGTCTTCACCGTCGCGATCAGAAGCGCGATGTCGCGCTCGCGCGACAGCCGGTGGTCGCCGTCCTTGACGAAGGTCGCCTGCACGTCGGCTGAACGCAGCCTGTTCGCCAGCTCCAGCGAATAGGTCCACGGCACGTCAGCGTCGGCCTGGCCGTGGATGAGGCGGACCGGGCAGTCGATCGCGATCTCGGCATTGTGGAGCAGCCGCAGCGTCTCGCCGCTCTCCCAGAAGGCGCGGGTGGTGACCATCGGCGGATCGCCATAAGGCGAGGGCCGCGCGATCCGGCCTTCGCGCAGGATGGCGAGCTTCTCGTCCTGGCTGAAGCCCCAGCTGGTGAAGTCGGGCGCGGCGGCGATCCCGACCAGGCCGCGGACCCGCTCCGGCTCCTGAAGCGCGGCGAGCAGCATCAGCCAGCCGCCCATCGACGAGCCGACCAGCACCGCCGGCCCCTCGACGGCATCGTTGAGGATGGTGACGACGTTGTCGCGCCAGCCTGCCAGGCTCTGCGCCTCGAACGCGCCGTCGCTGGCGCCGCAGCCGGCATAGTCGAAGCGCAGCATCGCCCGGCCCTCGGCGGCGGCCCAAGCGTCGAGCGCGGTCGCCTTGGCGCCCTCCATGTCGGAGGCGTAGCCCGGGAGGAAGACGATCGTCGGCCCCCGGCCCTCGGTGCGGCGGTAGGCGAGGCGGTCGTCGCCGGCGCCGATCAGGAAGGACAGGCCGGGCGGCACCGGCTTGTCGGCGGCCTCCAGCGGCGTGATCTCGGGTTCGCCGGACGGCCAAAGGTTCATGAAATCAGTATCCCTGGGTGGAAAAGACCTGGCTCCCCGGCCGCGCGGCGGGGAGCCTCCCCCTGCCACAGCCGGCGCGGTCTAGGGAAGGAGGATCGCGGCCCCCTGGCACGTGGAGCCGGGGCGCGACAGCAGGCTAGCTCAAGCGGCGGTGCCCGGGATCGTTGTGGCAGATGTCCTGAAGCGCGTCCCATTCCTCGGCTGTGAGCGCGGGCCGGTAGCGGCGGCCGGGCTGGGCGCTGGCGAGGAAGCGCCGGCGACGCTCCGACGACAGCGGATGGGTGGAGATGTAGTTGAACGCGTCGCCGACATTGCCGAGCTTGGCCTCCATCTTCGCCAGCCGCTCGAAGAAGCGGGCCGTGGCGACCGGCGAGATGTTCGCCCGGCGAAGGGCGGCGATGGCATCGCGGTCGGCGCGGCTCTCGGCGGTGCGGCTGTAATCGGCGGCGAGCAGCAGGTTGATGTTGCCGCCGGTATTGCCGCCGAGGCTCGCGATGATGATGCCCAAGCCGTAATGGCGGATGATCGCCTGGGTGACGTCGCGGTTCTCGATATGGGCGATCTCGTGGGCGAGCACGCCCGCCACCTCGTCCGGACTCTCGGCCTCGAC
Organism: Allosphingosinicella sp.; assembly: GCA_036402575.1. Lineage (GTDB taxonomy): Bacteria > Pseudomonadota > Alphaproteobacteria > Sphingomonadales > Sphingomonadaceae > Allosphingosinicella. The sequence goes on from DASWSP010000071.1 coordinate 12,049, forward strand.
CAGCAGCTCGCGGAAGATGACGATATTGCCGCCCGGCAGCGCGGCCGCGTTGACCATCGGCGAATTTGCGACCTGGATCGTCAGCTCTCCCGCATCGGGCGAAAGCTTCGCCGCGATCTTCGCAAGCGCCTCGCGGCCGCCGGGGCCGGCGCAGGTGGCGAGCCGGGAATTGCCGAGCAAAGCGTTGCCAAAGCGGCGTTCCCAGCTTTCCGGCACCATCGGCGCCAGCAGACCGGGCAGCTGCGTGACGAGCAGCACCACCGCCGCCGACACCGCCGCGCCCGCGATGAGCGCGCGCCTCAAGCCGAGCCGGTCGACCCAGCGGCCATAGACCTGGGGCGGCGGGAGGAGGCGATCCAGTTCGCACTCGACGGGCTTGGAGATGCCGAGCCGCCAGCCCGGCACGTCGCTGCGCCCATAGACCTCGGCATCGGCCCGGCTCTCGGCGTGGAACAGGGCGCCCGGATCGATCCGCTCGGCGGCTCCTTCGGACGGGAGCAGCTCCAGCGCGCCGGCGTCGATTGCGATCGCCACCGGCCGCCGGGCCGCGCTCCGGCCGTCGTAGAGCCAGGCGCTCGCCATCGCTCAGACCGCTCCCAGGTCGAAGGCTTCAGCGAGGCCTTCCGCATCGCCGGGCGCACGGGTCTGCGACTGGGTCAGCCGCTCCAGATCGAGATGGCCGCACGCCTCGAGATGCCGGACCCGGAAGGACCAATTGCGGTAGGGGATGAACAGCAGCCCGAGGCCAAGCGTCGCAATCACCAGCCCAATATGCCCGAGGTAGAGCCGCACCCAATCGCGGGTCGAGGCGGTGAACAGGAATCGGACGTCGCCGATCGAGGTCGAAGCGGCGGCCTTGCGGTAGAAGGCGGCATAGAAGCTGAGGCTGAGCAGCTGGTAGAGGAGGAAGATCAGCACCAGCGAGGCAAGCGCGCCGATGGCGCCGACGGCCGCGCCGGTCGAGGCTCCGGCGCCCTCCCCTCCCGCTCCGGTCAGCATCGCTGCGAAAAAGACCGCGCCGAGCAGGATCACCGCGAAGACCGGCGTGAGGTAAATCAGCAGCCAGCGTTTCATCAGGCCGTCGAACTGGGTGGCGGCTGCAAAGCGCAGCGAGCCGAAGCCCATGCTGTTCCAGCGCCGGTTCCAGAGGCCCGCGACCGCCCAGGGGAAGAGCAGCCCGATCGACAGCCACGCCAGCGCGTAGCGCCACAGCGCCTCAAGGCCGTACATCCAGCCCCTGTCGTCGCTGCCACCACGGATGCCGTGCCAGTAGGTGCGGCTGAGCTGGTAACGCAGCGCGCGAAACCGCGCGACCTGGATGAGATAGAAGAGTCCCGCATAGAGCCCGAGGGCGAGCTTCATCGCCAGCTCGGCCTGGCCGCGCAGCGCCAGCGCCTCGATTCCGAAGTTGAGCGCCAGCACGATCGGCAGGAAGAAGAGCATGACGGTCAGGAAGCCGACCAGCATCTCGCGGCCAGTGCCGGTCCATTCGAGCGTATCGTCGACGAAGTGGGTGCGGCTCCACAGGTAGCGCCGCTCGCGCGCCTTGCCCCAGAACCGGTAGATGCCAAGGGTGACGATGGTGAGAACGAAGTTGGTCGCGACGATCGGCAGGAACTCGCGCCAATTGCCCTGGAAGACGAGGCCAAAGCGGCGCTCGTCGGGAGCGTCGGTCGCGCCGGCCATGTCGTTCATCGAAAGCCCCCCCCTCGATTTGCGACACGGTGACTGGAGAGGAAGCGGCTGGCAAGCCGATTTGCGGCGGGCGCTCGCCTTGACACCGTTGTGTCCCCACATAAGGAAGCGGCGCCGCCCGAAGGCGCGGAGCAAATGGCCAGCATATGACGAGCATGTTCAAGATCAGCCTGCCCGACGGTTCGGTTCGCGAGGTCGAGGCGGGGACGACTCCGGCCGATGTCGCGGCGGCGATCGGGCCGGGGCTGGCCAAGGCGGCGCTGGCGGCGCGGGTCAACGGCGAGGTGCGCGATCTGGCGCGGCCGTTCGAGGAGGATGCGAGCCTCGCGCTGATCACGGCGCGCGACGAGGCCGACGCGCTCGAGCTGGTTCGGCACGATTACGCGCACGTCCTCGCCGAGGCGGTGCAGAATCTGTTCCCGGGGACTCAGATCACGTTCGGGCCGGCGACCGAGGACGGCTTCTATTACGATTTCGCGCCCAAGGAGCGGCCGTTCACCGAGGAGGATCTGCCCGCGATCGAGGAGGAGATGCGCCGGGTGATCGCGCGGGACGAGCCCTTGGTGCGCGAGGTGTGGACGCGCGACCAGGTGCGCGAATTCTTCGAGAAGCAGGGCGAGACGTTCAAGGCGGAATGGGTGATGGAGCTGCCCGCCGACGAGACGATCACCATGTATCGTTCGGGCGGGTGGATGGACCTTTGCCGCGGGCCGCATCTCGCCTCGACCGGCAAGCTCGACCCGCAGGCGTTCAAGCTGACTCGCGTGTCCGGCGCCTATTGGCGCGGCGACCAGAAGAACGCGATGCTGTCGCGCATCTACGGCACCGGCTGGCTCAACAAGAAGCAGCTCGACGCGCACCTGACCCGGCTCGAGGAGGCGGCCAAGCGCGACCACCGCAAGATCGGCCAGGAGATGGACCTGTTCCACCTCCAGGCGGAAGCGCACGGATCGGTCTTCTGGCACCCCAAGGGCTGGGCGATATGGCGGGCGCTCGAGGCGTATATGCGGCGGCGTCTCGACGCGGCGGGCTACAACGAGATCAAGACGCCGCAGCTGATCGACAACAAGCTCTGGGTCGCCTCCGGCCACTGGGGCAAGTTCCGAGAGAACATGTTCGTGGTGCCGGACGAGGTGCCGTCGACGGAAGAGGGCAAGCCGGTGCTCTCGGGCAAGGGCGACCTGATGGCGCTGAAGCCGATGAACTGCCCGGCGCACGTCCAGGTCTTCAAGCAGGGGATCACATCGTACCGCGACCTGCCGCTCCGCCTGGCCGAATTCGGCACGTGCCACAGGAACGAGCCGCACGGCGCGCTCCACGGGATCATGCGCGTGCGCCAGTTCACGCAGGATGACGCTCACATCTTCTGCACGCACGACCAGCTGGTCGACGAGACGGTCGCCTTCTGCGCGCTGCTCGACACGGTCTACCGCGATCTCGGCTTTCCCGATTACCAGGTGAAGCTGGCGACTCGGCCGGAGCAGCGCGTCGGCTCCGAGGAGAGCTGGGACCGCGCCGAGCGGGACCTGGAAACCGCCCTGAAGGCGACCGGCCTCAAATACGAGCTGCTGCCGGGCGAAGGCGCCTTCTACGGCCCCAAGCTGGAATTCCACCTGAAGGACGCGATCGGCCGCACCTGGCAGTGCGGCACGCTTCAGCTCGACCCGCAAATGCCTGAGCGGCTGGAGGCGAGCTATGTCGGCGAGGACGGCGAGAAGCATCCGCCGCTGATGCTGCACCGCGCGATCCTCGGCACGTTCGAGCGCTTCCTCGGCATCCTGATCGAGAATCATGCCGGCAGGATGCCGCTCTGGCTGGCGCCGGTGCAGGCGGTGGTGGCGACGATCGTGTCCGATGCGGACGATTACGCCAAGGAGGTGGCGGCGACGCTGACCGCCGCGGGGCTGCGCGTCGAGACCGACCTTCGCAACGAGAAGATCAACTACAAGGTGCGCGAGCACAGCCTTGCCAAGGTCCCCAACCTGCTCGTCGTCGGCAAGCGCGAGGCCGAGGAGCGCACGATCGCGCTGCGCCCGCTCGGCAGCGACGCTCGGCAGGAGGTGCTGCCGCTCGACGCGGTCGTCGCCCGGCTGTCCACCGAAGCGACGCCGCCCGACCTTCGGAAGGCCTGAGCCGCACGTCCCGGAAAGGGCGCCTTCATCGATGCCGGGGCCGCGGAGCCGCGCGGCGGCGCTGCACTGATCGACTGACGCCGGCCCGACACAGCTTTACTTAAAAGCCGCCGCGCCGGCTGGGGCGGCTTCCATTTGCGCCCGCGATTCACTAGGTGATGGCGCTGATCGACCTGCTCAGGAGAAACCACTATACGTCCCCCTCTCAACCGGCGCCCGCAGACGCCGCCGATGAACGGCCCCCGCTTCAACGAATTCATCGTCTCGCCCAAGGTGCGCGTGATCGACGAGAATGGCGAGAATCTGGGCGTGATGCTTACCGCCGAAGCGATCGAGCAGGCTGGCGGAGTCGGCCTCGACCTGGTTGAGATCTCCCCCAACGCAGATCCGCCCGTCGCCAAGTTCCTCGACATCGGCAAGTTCAAGTACGAGGCGCAGAAGAAGGCGAACCTCGCCCGCAAGAACCAGAAGACGCAGGAGATCAAGGAGATCAAGATGCGTCCGAACATCGACGATCACGATTACGACGTGAAGATGAAGTCGATCCAGAAGTTCCTGGGCGAGGGCGACAAGGTGAAGGTGACGCTGCGCTTCCGCGGCCGCGAGTTGGCGCATGGCGAGCTCGGCATGCGGCTGCTTCATCGCGTCCAGGAGGACACCAACGAGGCGGCCAAGGTGGAGCAGCATCCGCGCATGGAAGGCCGCCAGATGCTGATGGTGCTCTCGCCGAAATAGCGAGCGACGGGTGCGGCGGCGCTGCTGCCGGCGCTCGGCGGCGGCCGACCAACCGCCTCGATCGGGCACAAGACGGCAAGGCCGTGTCCGACCGCGCGCGCGCTTGCGAACCAAGTAATCGCGCTCCGGACCTAGCCAGATTCGGCAGGTGGATGCCCGGCCGGCCGGGCACTGGCAAATCGCGCCCAAATAGGCCCGCCTAGCCGGCCGCGACGCTGCTTTACGTGAACGTCAGGTTTCCGTAGCGGCAACCCTGATTCAGCATATCCGCGCCGGTTTTCTTCCGAAACTTAATTGTTGCGGAAATGCAATAAAGCACCGTGGACATGGGGGAAACCGCGGGTTTCCGCTGGCGGGCCCGGCGGCTTTTCTTTAGCTCTGATCCAAACGACAAAGTTCGTGGGAGGGGAAGCATGATGAAATCCGTTTGGTTGATGTCGGCCGGGCTGTTCGCGCTCGCCGCGCCCGCCGCCGCCCAGGACAACACCCAGCCGACCGGCGAGACCACGCCGACCGAGGAAGCCGGCGAGGTCAATCCCAATGCCGACGTGTCGCCGACCGACGAAGTCGGCAGCAACGACATCGTCATCACCGCCCAGGGCCGCCAGCAGATCCTGCAGGACGTGCCGATCGCGGTGACGGCGATCAACGCCGAATCGATGCAGAATTCGGGCGCGACCGACATCCGCCAGCTCAACCAGCTCGCGCCCTCCTTGCTGGTCTCCTCCACCGGCACCGAAGCGAACGGCTCCGCCCGTATCCGCGGCATCGGCACGGTCGGCGACAATCCGGGCCTCGAAAGCTCGGTCGCCGTGTTCATCGACGGAGTCTACCGCTCGCGCTCGGGCATCGGTCTCAACGAGCTCGGCGAGATCGAACGGGTCGAGGTGCTGCGCGGGCCGCAGGGCACCTTGTTCGGCCGCAACGCATCGGCCGGCCTGATCCACGTCATCTCCAAAAAGCCCAACATGAACGAGATGGAGGGCTATGCCGAGGCGAGCTACGGCAATTACGACTTCATCCGCGTCGCCGGCGGGCTCACCGGGCCGATCGGCGACAGCGGCTTCGGCTATCGCGTGGAAGGCGTCTATGTCGAGCGCGACGGATATTACCGGGTCAACGATCCGCAGGGCGGAACCGAGAGCCGGGTCAACGACCGCGACCGCCTGTTCGTGCGCGGCCAGCTGCTCTACGAGCCGGCCGACAACCTCGAGTTCCGGCTGATCGGCGACTATACGACCCGCGACGAATCCTGTTGCGGCGCCGTCTACCTCTCGACGCTCGAGACGACCGATCCGACGCCCGACCCCTTCACCGCCGACGGCCAGCCGCAGAATATCGACGGGAGGGTCCAGGTCCAGAACAACCGCATCGTCGACATCCTCAGGAGCCTGGGCGAGACCTTCCCGAGCCTCGACGACCCGTACAGCCGGGTGATCTCGGTGACTCCGGGCCGCTCCTTCCGCGGCAAGACCGAGGATTGGGGGCTTTCCGGGCAGGTCGACTGGGACGTCGGCTTCGGATCGCTGACCTCGATCACCGCCTATCGCGACTACAGCTCCGAGCAGCCGGGCGACGTCGACTATGGCCGCGCCGACATCCTGTTCCGCGAGGATGACGGCAACGCCTTCCGCAAGTTCCAGACCTTCAGCCAGGAGCTCCGGCTGCAGGGCTCGGCCTTCGACGACCGGCTGGACTGGCTGGTGGGCGCCTATTTCGCCAAGGAAGACCTGCACGTCCGCGACAATCTGAAGTTCGGCTCGCAGTACGGCGCGTTCGCGGCGTGCCGGATCATCGCGACGATCAGCCCGGCGCTGCCGCGCAGCCCCGCCTCGCCCGGCTGCTTCGCGCCGCCGGCGACCGGCTTCCCCGGCACCGCGGCGCTCGTCCGCGGCGCCTTCGCCGCGCTCGGCCCGGGCGTCCAGAACGCCTTCGTCAACGGACTGACCGCGCTCAGCAGCGTCAACAACGTCGGCGACGACGACGCCAATTATTTCCAGGACAGCCGCAACTACGCGCTGTTCACCCACAACATCTTCAAGATCAGCGACCAGCTCAGCCTGACCCTCGGCCTGCGCTACACCAACGAGAAGAAGGAGTTCGAGGCCAACTTCAACAACAGCAACACGGTCTGCCCGACCCAGCAGGCCCAGCTGGTGCCGGTGCTCGGCGCGATTCCGGCGGTCAACGCGACGATCAACGTCCGCCGCCTGCTGGCCGGTATCATCAACCTCACCTGCCAGGGCAATTCGAGCTCCGCGCTCAACGCCCTCAACCTCAGCGACGAGCGCAAGGAGGACGAGTGGACCGGAACCGGAATCCTTTCCTACAAGCCCGACAACGACTGGCTGTTCTACGCCAGCTTCGCCAAGGGCTATAAGGCCGGCGGCTTCAACCTCGACCGCTCCGCGCTCGGATCGCCGATCTTCCCGCCCAACAGCCCGGCCAACACCGGCGGCCGCGGCTTGCCCTTCGGCACCGGCAACCTGCAGTTCGACGCCGAGAAGGTCGACGCCTACGAGCTCGGCGTCAAATACGGCCGCCGCAACATCAACTTCAGCGTCGCGGCGTTCCGGCAGGAGTTCAAGAACTTCCAGCTCAACACCTTCAACGGCTCGGTCTTCCTGGTGCAGAACATCAACGGCTGCGGCACCGATCTGGGCGCTGCGGACATGGACGCTTCGGCCACCACCGGCGCCTGCGATCCCGACGACGTCGAGGTCGGCGTGATCTCGCAGGGCATCGAGCTCGAAGCGGCCTTCTTCCCGATCCCGGAAATCGCCTTCACCGCCGGCTTCACCTATGCCGACACCGAGTATCAGGACGACCTGGTCGGCCGCGACACCGGCGCTCCGCTCGATCCGGCGCTGTGGCTGCTGCCCGGCGACAACCTCTCCAACGCCCCGCAGGCGGTGGTGACCGCCTCGTTCAGCTACACGCCGCAGCTCACCGCCAGCGGAATCACCGGGCTGTTCTACGTCGACACCCGCATGACCGGCGACTTCAACACGGGATCGGACCTGTTCCCGGAGAAGGAGCAGGACGGCTATGCGCTGGTCAACGCGCGCGTCGGCGTGCGCGGGCCGGAGCAGCGCTGGGGAATCGAGCTCTGGGCGCAGAACCTGTTCAACCAGGACTACCAGCAGGTCGCGTTCAACACCCCGTTCCAGGGCGGCGGATCGACCGACACGGGCGGCTCGGCGGCGAGCGTGCCGGTCTTCGGCGGAACCTCGAACCAGATCTTCTCGAGCTTCCTGGCCGAGCCGCGCACCTACGGGATCACGGTCCGCACAAAATTCTAGGATGACCCCCGGCTTCGGCCGGGGGAAGCCTTAGGCGGCCCGACGATCGGCCACTTCCGGATCGCCGGCCGCCTTGAGCAGCCGGTTGTGGAGCGCCTTCAGCCGCGCCGGATTCTCGATCTTCGCGCCGTGCAGGTCGGTGATGTAGAAGACGTCGACGGCGCGTTCGCCGTAGGTGGCGATGTGCGCCGAATGGATCGTCGCCTTCGACTGGAACAGCGCCAAAGCAAGGCCGCTCAGCAGCGCCGCCCGGTCGCGGGCGTTGACCTCGACCACCGTGTAGCGGTTCGACGCCTTGTTATCGACGAAGATGGCGGGCCGGACGCGGAACGCCCCGGCGCGGGTGAGCGGAAGCGCCTTCGCCTCCAGCCGGGCGGTGAGCGGCTCCTGCCCCGCGACGGCCGCGGCCACCGCCGCTTCCAGCCGCGCGAGCTGGTGGCGGTCGGCGAACGGACTGGCGGCGGCGTCCTGGACCAGGAAATTGTCGAGCGCCATGCCGTCGCCGGTGGTGTGGATGCGCGCGTCGATGATGTTGCCGCCGGCGAGGCTGATCGCGCCCGCCACCCGGTAGAACAGGCCGGGCTGGTCCTTGGCGTAGACGGTGACGAGAGTCGCGCCGCGCTCTTCCTGGATGCTGGTCGCGATCGGCGTGGCGGCCCCGGGCGAGCGATCCGACGAGTCGACGAAGCGGGCGTTCTTCTCGAGCACCTCGATCGGCTCGGCGAGCCAGTATGAATCGGGCAGCCGCCAGGCGAGGCGGGTGTAGCGGCTCGGCTCCCAGCGCAGCCGCTCGGCAAGCTGATCCTGGATCGCGGCCACGCGCTGGCGCCGGCCCTGCTGCTTGTGGCCCAGCCGCAGCATCTCCTCGGCGGATTCGAACAGGTCGCGAAGCAGCTGGCGCTTCCAGCTGTTCCAGACGCCGGGGCCGACCGCGCGGATGTCGACGACGGTGAGGACGAGCAGCAGGCGCAGGCGCTCGAGGCTCTTCACCCGTTCGACGAAGTCGCGGATCGTCTTGGGATCGGAAAGGTCGCGCTTGAACGCGGTCGCCGACATCAACAGGTGCCAGCGCACCAGCCAGGCGACGGTCTCGGTCTCCGCCTCGGTCAGCCCGAAGCGGGGGCAAAGCTCGCCCGCGACCTCGGCGCCGAGCAGGCTGTGGTCGCCGCCGCGGCCCTTGGCGATGTCGTGCAGCAGGACCGCGACGTAGAGCACCCGGCGCGACGATATCTGGTGGAGGATCACGCTCGACAGCGGGTGGTCTTCCCGAAGCTCGCCGCGCTCGATCCGCGAGAGCAGGCCGATCGCCCGAAGCGTATGCTCGTCGACCGTATAATGGTGGTACATGTCGAATTGCATCTGCGCGACGACGCGGCCGAAATCGGGCACGAAGCGGCCGAAGACGCCGGCCTCGTTCATCCACCTCAGCACGGTCTCGGGGCCGCGCGGGCTGGTCAGCACGTCGAGGAACAGCGCGTTGGCGCGGGGGTCCCGCCGCACCCGGGAGTCGATCAGCCGGGCGTCGCGGCCGGCGGCGCGCATCGCCAGCGGGTGGATCTCGAGCTCGTGCCGGTCGGCGAGCTGGAACATCTGGATCAGCCGGACCGGGTCCTCGGCGAAGAAATCGTCGCCGGGCAGCGCGAGCCGCCCGCGGTCGAGCACGAAGCCTTCGAGCCGGCGCGGCCGGCGGCGGATCGCCGGCAGGCCGAAGCGCCGCCCGCTCCTGGCGAACTTCTCATCGAGATGGGCGAGGAACACGCCGGTGAGGTCGCCGACGGTTTTGGCGTGGAGGAAATAATGCTGCATGAAGCGCTCGACCGGCGATTTGCCGGGCCGGTTGGCGTAATGCATCCGGGTGGCGAGCTCGCGCTGGTAATCGAAGGTCAGCCGCTCCTCCGCGCGTCCGGCGACGATGTGGAGGTGGCAGCGCACCGCCCACAAGAAGCGTTCCGCCTTCTGGAACTGGCTCAGCTCCCCCGGGGTCAGCAGCCCCTTGTCGACCAGCTCGGCGGTGGAGCGCACCCGATAGGCATATTTCCCGATCCAGAAGAGCGTGTGGAGGTCGCGAAGCCCGCCCTTGCCCTCCTTCACGTTGGGCTCGACGACGTAGCGCGAGTCGCCCATCCGCTGATGGCGGGCGTTGCGCTCCATCAGTTTCTCGGTCGCGAACAGCTTGGCGTTGGCCGCCACCACCTCTTTCCAGAAGCGCGCCTGGGCTTCGTCGAACAGCGCTTCATCGCCCCACAGATAGCGCGATTCCAGGGTGGCGGTGCGGACCGTATGGTCGGCGGCGGCGACGCGGATCATGTCGTCGACCGAGCGGCTCGAATGGCCCACCTTCAGGCCCAGGTCCCAAAGCAGGTACAGCATCGATTCGATCACCTGCTCGGTCCAGCCGGTCGGCTTCCAGGGCGTGACGAAAGCGATGTCGACGTCCGAATGGAGCGCCATTTCGCCGCGCCCATAGCCGCCGACGGCCATCAGCAGCAGCCGCTCGGACGAGGTCGGGTTGTGGAGCGGATAGAGACGGGTGACGGTGAAATCGTAGGCGAGGCGGAGCAGCTGGTCGGTCAGGAAGGCGTAAGCGGCGGCCGTCTCGGTGCCCGCATAGGGCTTCTCCTCGAGCCGCCGGGCGATCTCGGCGCGGCCGTCGGCGAGCGCGGCCTTGAGCAGCTGGGTCGCGCCGAGCTTGATGTTGCCGTCGTCCAGCGCCGCCAGCCGGTCCGCAAGCGCGCGGCGGTCGACGATCGCGCGGCGGTTCGGGATCGCGGAGAGACGATCGGTCATCAGCCCTGCTCCGCCGCCAGCCGCTTGAGCCGGTAGACGAGGTCGAGCGCCTCGCGCGGAGTCAGCGCGTCCGCATCGACCTCGGCGAGCGCGGCGGCGACCGGGTCGGGCTCGGGCTCCTCCTGCGCGGCGGCGGCGGCGAACAGCGGCAGATCGTCGAGCCCCGCCGCGATCCCCCCGGTCGCGGCGCGGCCTTCCTCGAGCTTGGCGAGCACCGACCGGGCCCGTCCGAGGACGGGCGGCGGCAGGCCGGCGAGCTTGGCGACGGCGAGCCCGTAGCTTCGGTCGGCGGGGCCGCGCGCGACCTCGTGCAGGAACACCAGCTCGCTTTTCCATTCGCGCGCGCGGACATGGTGGAGCGAGAGCGCGTCGAGCCGCTCGGCGAGCCGCGTCAGCTCGTGATAATGGGTGGCAAACAGGCAGCGGCAGCGGTTGCGGTCGTGGATCGCCTCGACCACCGCCCAGGCGATGGCGAGGCCGTCATAGGTGGAGGTGCCGCGGCCGACCTCGTCGAGGATGACGAAGCTGCGCTCGGTGGCCTGCGCCAGGATCGCGGCGGTCTCGACCATCTCGACCATGAAGGTCGAGCGGCCGCGGGCGAGGTTGTCGGAGGCGCCGACGCGGCTGAACAGGCGGTCGACGAGGCCGAGCGTGGCGCGCGCGGCGGGAACGTAAGAGCCCGCCTGGGCGAGCAGGGCGATCAGCGCGTTCTGGCGCAGGAAAGTCGACTTGCCGCCCATGTTGGGGCCGGTGACCAGCCACAGCCGCTCGCTTTCGGAGAGGCCGCAATCGTTGGCGACGAAGCGGCCGCCGCTTGCCCGGACGGCATCCTCCACCACCGGATGGCGCCCGCCCTCCACCTCGAAGCAGCTATGGTCCACCAGCCGCGGGCGGGACCAGCCGCCTTCCGCCGAACGCTCGGCGAGCGCGGCGGCGACGTCGAGCCGGGCGAGCGCGTCGGCGGCGGCGGCGATGGCATGGGCGCGCTCGAGCGTGGCGGCGGTCAGCGTCTCGAGATGCGCGGCTTCGGCGGCGAGCGCGAGGGCGCCGGCCTGGCCGACCCGGACCGCCTGCTCGTGCAGGTCCGGCGCGTTGAAGCGGACGACGCCGGCGAGCGTCTGGCGGTGGGTGAATCCCGAATCGGCGGCCATCAGCCGGTCGGCGTTCTTGGCCGGCACCTCGATATGGTAGCCGAGCACGCCGTTGTGGCGGATCTTGAGCGAGGCGATGCCGGTCTGCTGGCGATAGCGCGCCTCGAGCGCGGCGATCGCCCGCCGCCCCTCGCCGCCGGTGGCGCGCAGATCGTCGAGCGCGGCGTCGTAGCCTTCGGCGATGTAGCCGCCCTGGGCCGCGTCGATCGGCGGCGAGGGCACCAGCGCGCGCGCCAGCAGATCGACCAGCGCGCCGTGGCCGACCAGCGCCGGAAGCGTCTCGGCGAGCAGTCGCGGCGGTTCGGGGATGGCGGCGAGGCGGTCGTGGAGCCGGCGCGCCTCGGTGAGGCCGTCGCGAAGCTGGGCCAGGTCGCGCGGGCTGCCCCGACCCGCGGCGATCCGCCCCAGCGCCCGGCCGATGTCGCTGGTGCTCCGCAACTGGCGGCGGAGCGCGTCGCGCGCGCCGGCGTCGCGATCGAACAGGCCGACGAGGTCGAGCCGAGCCTCGATCGCGCCGCGGTCGAGCAGGGGCGCGCCGAGATCGGCGGCGAGCAGGCGCGCGCCGGCGCCGGTGACGGTGCGGTCGACGGCGGCGAGCAGGCTTCCGGCGCGGGTGCCGCTGGCCGACACGGTGAGCTCGAGGCTCTCCCGCGTCGCCGCGTCGATCATCATGTGATCGTCCGAGCCGCGGCCGATCGGCGGGCGAAGGAACGGCAGGGAGTCGCGCGCGACCTCGTCCAGATAGGCCAGCAGGCCGCCGGCCGCCGCCAGCGCCGCCCGGTCGAAGCTGCCGAAGCCGTCGAGCGTGGCGACCCCGAAGCGCTCCTTCAGCCGCCGCTCGGCGGCGAGGCTGTCGAAGCCGCCGCGCTGTTCCTGGGTGATGACCTCCGCCGCCGCGAGGCGGGCAAGCTCGGCGTCGAGCGACGGCGGCGGCACCGAGCACAGCTCGAAGCGGCCGGTGGAGATGTCGGCGGCGGCAAGGCCGACGCGCTCGCCGACCGTCGCCACCGCGACCAGCCAGTTGGCCGCGCGGGAATCGAGCAATGCCTCCTCGGTCAGCGTCCCCGCCGTCACCACCCGAACGATCGCCCGGTTGACGACCGACTTGGCGCCGCGCTTCCTGGCTTCGGCCGGGTTCTCGATCTGCTCGGCGATGGCGACGCGGTGGCCGGCGCGGATCAGCCGCGCGAGATAGGCCTCGGCGGCATGGATCGGAACGCCGCACATCGGGATCGGCTCGCCCTCATGCTCGCCGCGCGCGGTGAGCGCGATGTCGAGGCAGGCGGCGGCCGCCTTTGCATCGTCGAAGAACAATTCGAAGAAATCGCCCATCCGATAGAAGAGCAGGCAATCGGCGGCCTCTGCCTTGAGCGCCAGATATTGCGCCATCATCGGCGTCGGGGTTCCGGCCGGAACATCGTTCCGGCGGGTGCCCGCCGGCCCGCTGTCGCTCTTCATCCTGGTCGCCATGCTGAAGCGATAAGGCTTCTGCTTGCAGCCGTCACGGCTCAAGTCCTACAGCGTGCCGCAAAACACGGGGGGCCGATGATGAGCGAGGGCAGCAACGTCAAATTCTCGGAGGCGGAAGCGCTCGCTTTCCACTCCGAGGGACGCCCCGGCAAGATCGAGATCATCGCCTCGAAGCCGATGGCGACGCAGCGCGACCTCAGCCTGGCTTACTCGCCCGGCGTCGCCGTGCCGGTCCGAGCGATCGCCGCAGACCCTGGCAAGGCCTACGATTACACCGCCAAGGGAAATCTGGTCGCCGTCATCTCCAACGGCACCGCCATCCTGGGCCTGGGCAATCTCGGAGCGCTCGCCTCCAAGCCGGTGATGGAGGGCAAGGCGGTGCTGTTCAAGCGCTTCGCCGACGTCGATTCGATCGATATCGAGCTCGCCACCGAGGACCCGGACGCGTTCATCAACGCGGTCGCGCTGATGGAGCCGAGCTTCGGCGGGATCAACCTCGAGGACATCAAGGCGCCGGAATGCTTCATCATCGAGCAGACCCTGCGCGAGCGCATGAACATCCCGATCATGCATGACGACCAGCACGGCACCGCGATCATCAGCGCGGCCGGCCTGATCAACGCCTGCTTCCTCACCGGCCGCGCGTTCAAGGACGTGAAAGTGGTGGTGAACGGCGCCGGCGCCGCCGCGATCGCCTGCACCGAGCTGATCAAGGCGATGGGCGTTCGGCACGACAACGTGCTGATGTGCGACCGGCAGGGCGTGATCTACCAGGGCCGCGAGGGGCTCGACCAGTGGAAGTCCGCCCACGCCGCCAAGACCGACCGCCGGACGCTCGAAGAGGCGCTGGTCGGCGCCGACATCTTCCTCGGCCTCTCCGCCGCGGGCGCGCTGAGGCCCGAGATGGTGAAGGAGATGGCGCCCCAGCCGATCATCTTCGCGATGGCCAATCCCGACCCGGAGATCACCCCGCCGGAGGCCAAGGCCGCGCGGCCCGACGCGATCGTCGCCACCGGCCGATCCGACTATCCCAACCAGGTCAACAACGTGCTCGGATTCCCGTTCATCTTCCGCGGCGCGCTCGACGTGCGCGCGACGACGATCAACGAGGCGATGAAGATCGCCGCCGCCGAAGCGCTTGCCGACCTGGCCCGCCAGCAGGTGCCGGAGGAGGTCGCGGCGGCCTATGGCGGCAGGGCCCAATCGTTCGGCGCCGACTATATCATCCCCGCCCCGTTCGACCCGCGGCTGATGGAGATCGTGCCCGCCGCGGTCGCCCAGGCGGCGATGGACAGCGGCGTCGCCGGGCGGCCGATCGAGGACATGGACGCCTATCGGATGACGCTGCGCTCGCGGCTCAATCCGACCACTTCGGTGCTCACTTTGGCGTACGAGGCGGCGCGCGCGAACCCGAAGCGGGTGATCTTCGCCGAGGGCGAGGAGGAGACCGTGCTGCGCGCCGCGATCGCCTTTCGCGAAGGCGGCTACGGAATCCCCGTCCTGGTCGGCCGCGAGGACGTGCACGACCGGCTGCGCGCGCTGGGGGTCGACGACCCGGAGGCGTTCGAGGTCCACAACAGCCGCAATTCGCCGCGTGTTCCGGAGATGGTCGAGGTCCTCTACCAGCGCCTCCAGCGCCGCGGCTATCTGCACCGCGAGGCCGAGCGGCTCGTCAACCAGGACCGCAACATGTTCGCCTCGCTTCTGCTCGAGCTCGGCGAGGGCGACGTGATGATCACCGGCATCACCCGGCCCTACGCCCAGTCGATGCGCGAGGTGAGGCGGGTGATCGACCCGCTCGAGGGCGTGACCCCGTTCGGGATCCACATCCTGGTCGGCCAGAGCCACACCACCTTCATGGCCGACACGACGGTGACCGAACGGCCGACTCCGCAGCAGCTCGTCGACATCGCCTGCCACACGGCCGGAGTGGCGCGCCGGATGGGGCATGAGCCGCGCGTCGCGTTCCTGTCTTATTCCAACTTCGGCAATCCGGAGGGCAGCTTCCTCGAGCGCATCCGCGAGGCGGTGAAGCTGCTCGACGAGCGGGGCGACGTCGATTTCGAATATGAGGGGGAGATGGCCCCGGACGTGGCGCTCAACCCGGCGATGAAGGCGGTCTATCCGTTCAGCCGGCTGTCGGGGCCGGCGAACGTGCTCGTCATGCCGGGCCTGCAGACGGCGAACATCTCCGCCAAGCTGCTGCGCGAGCTGGGCGGCGACGCGATGATCGGGCCGATGCTGGTGGGCATGGCCAAGCCGGTGCAGATCGCCGCGATGACGGCGAGCGCGTCGGACCTCGTCACCCTCGCCGTGCTCGGCGCGGGCGGGATCGTGCGCTAGTTCGGATTGTCCGCCGTGCCGCCGGCCTGGCCGGTGGTGCCGACGCGGCCGATGTTGCCGAACAGCTCCTCGAAGAAGCTGCGGTCGCGGCCCAGCGTCGGCGTCTTGTCGCGGCTCGGATTGATCGAGGCGACCTTTTCGAGGCCGGTGCGCTCGACGGAGGCGACGTTGCCGGCTTCGTCGAAGCGGATGTGAAGCGTCATCTGGGTGTCGGGATCGGGCTTGCTGAAGGCGAGGTTCTTGGTGCCGCGCGAGACGTAATACCAGTCGCGCTGGTCGAACTGGCCGACGAACGAGGGGCGGCCGAGCGTGCTGGCCACCGAGTCGCGGTTGTCGACGCCCGGCTGGATCGCCGCGACGAGGGTCTCGTCGACGAGGTAGCCCTGATGGTCGCGCACCCTGGTGCAGCCGGCGGTCAGGACGAGCACGGACAGAAGCGCGCCGGAAGCAAGGCGAGAACGAAGGTTCATAGCGGAAAATTCTCCTGAAAATCGGCCGGCGCCGAACCGCGCGCCGGCGCGCGCCTTGCGGGCCGCGGCTGCGATCCCCAATATCCGACATTGTCTGAACGGCGCAAGTACGGCCGGATCAAGGAGCCGCGATTGTCCTTCCTCTCGAACATCTTCGGCCGCCGCTCCGACCGGGAGCGGGTGGCGCCGCTCTACGAGGCCGCCGTCGCCGCCGCGCGCGACCCGCTCTGGTACCGCGAAGGGCAGGTGCCCGACACGATCGACGGACGCTTCGACATGATCGCGGCGGTGCTCGCGCTGGTGCTGCTGCGGCTCGAGGCGGAGGGCGATCGAGCGCGCGACGACAGCGTGCTGCTGACCGAGCGCTTCATCGACGACATGGACGGCAACATCCGCCAGCTCGGCACCGGCGACATGCTGGTCGGCAAGCGGATCGGCAAGATGGTGGGGGCGCTCGGCGGCCGGCTGGCGGCGTTCCGGGCGGCGATCGAGGAAGGCGGCGATTTCACCCACGCCGTCGTCCGCAACATATTCCATGAGAAGCCGCCGACGGAGCAGGCGCCGACGTTCGTCGGCGGAAGGCTGAAGGCGTTGCACGACCGGCTCCAGTCGACCTCGGCGTCCGAGATCCTGGCGGGAAAGGTGCCTCAGCCGTGAGGCAGCAGCAGCCCGAATTCAGCCGGCCGGTGCGGGTCGAGACACTCGGCCCGGCGCCGCGCGAGATGGCGATCGAGGCCGGCGAGGAAGAGCGCGCCGCGCTCGCCCGGCGCTTCGCGCTGGTCGCGATCGACAGCCTCAGCGCCAAGGCCGCGCTGAGCCTCAGGAACGAGACCGTGACCGCGACCGGCACACTGCGCGCAAAGGTGACCCAGAGCTGCGTCGCGACCGGCCTGCCGGTCGAGGCCGAGGTCGAGGAGCCGTTCCGGGTGGAATTCCGGCCGCCGCCGACCGTCGGCGAGGAGGAGATCGAGCTCAGCGACGGGGAGTGCGACGTCGTCTTCTACGACGGCGCGTCGATCGACCTGGGCGATGCCGTCGCCGAGACGCTGTCGCTCAGCCTGGATCCCTGGCCGCGCTCGGCCGAGGCCGACGCCGTGCTCAGACAGGCGGGCGTCAAGAGCGAGGCGGAAGCCGGTCCCTTCGCGGCGCTCGCGGGCCTCAAGAACAAGCTGAAATAGCGGGCGCCGCGCGCCGCGCAGGCCTTAGAAGGGAACGTCGTCGTCGAGGTCGCTGTCGAAGGCGGGCGCCGGGCGCTGCTGGCGCGCGCCGCCGGAGCTGCTGCCGCCGGAGCTGCTGCCGCGATCCTCATAGTCGCCGCCGCCGCCGCCACCGCCGCCGACACCGCCGCCCTTGCTGTCGAGCAGCACCAGCTCGCCGCGGAAGCGCTGCAGGACGATCTCGGTCGAATATTTGTCCTGGCCGCTATTGTCCTGCCATTTGCGGGTCTGGATCTGGCCCTCGAGATAGACCTTCGAGCCCTTGCGCAGGTAGGATTTGGCGACCTTGCCGAGATTCTCGTTGAAGATCACCACGCGGTGCCACTCGGTCCGCTCCTGGCGGTTGCCGTCGCGGTCCTTCCAGCTCTCGGACGTGGCGATGCGCAGGTTCACCACCTCGCCGCCATTGTTGAGCGAACGGCTCTCGGGATCGTCGCCGAGATTGCCGACGAGAATGACCTTGTTTACGCCCGCCATGGGGACTCTCCTAAAGACCGAGCGCCGTAGCCGCCCAAAATGTCGCGCCCGCGGCCAGGTAGGCCAGCGTGAACAGATAGCCTAGCATGAAGAGGGGCCATTTCCACCCGTTGGTCTCCCGCCGGGTGACCGCAACTGTGGATAAGCATTGCGGCGCGAACACGAACCAGGCGAGGAAGGCCAAGGCGGTCGGCAGCGACCAGCGGCCGCGCAGCTGATCGATCAGCGGCTGCTCGGCGGCGGCCTCGTCCTCGGCCTCGATCGAATAAGCGGTCGCCAGCGCCGACACCGCCACCTCGCGCGCCGCCATCGCCGGGATCAGCGCCAGCGCGATCTCCCGGTTGAAGCCGATCGGCTCCACCACGACGGCCAGGCCGGAGGCCATCTTGCCGGCGATCGAGCTGTCGAGCACGCTCTCGCCCGGACGCGGCTGCGGGAAGGAGAGCAGAGCCCACAGCAGGATGGTGGAGACGAGGATGATCGAGCCGGCGCGCTTGAGGAAGATCAGGGTGCGGGTCCACAGGCCGATGATGACGTCGCGAACGTGCGGCAGCTGGTATTTGGGCATCTCCATCATGAAGCCCTGGTGGACGCCCCGGGCGACGGTGCGGCGCAGCACCAGCGCCGCGACCAGCGCTCCGGCGATGCCCGCGACGTAGAGGCCGAACAGCACCAGCCCCTGAAGGCCGATGCCGTAGCCGAGGCTCGAGGCCGGGATGAACGCGCCGATGATGATCGCATAGACGGGGAGCCTCGCCGAGCATGTCATCAAGGGCGCGATCAGGATGGTGGTCAGGCGGTGCTTGGGATCGTCGATCGTGCGGGTCGCCATGATCCCGGGCACGGCGCAGGCGAAGGAGGAGAGAAGCGGAATGAAGGCATGGCCCGACAGGCCGACCCTGGCCATCAGCCGGTCCATCAGGAAGGCGGCGCGGACCATGTAGCCGCTCGCCTCGAGCAGCAGGATGAAGAGGAACAGGATCAGGATCTGGGGCAGGAAGACGATCACGGCGCCGACCCCGCCGAGCACGCCGTCGACCAGCATCGAGCGCAGCGCCCCGTCGGGCAGCGCTGCGACGACCGCCGACTGGACCGAGGAGATGCCGTTCTCGAGCCAGCCGATCGGAGCTTCCGACCAGGCGAAGACGGCCTGGAACATCAGGAACATCACGAGCGCGAAGCTGATCGGGCCCGCGACCGGGTGGAGCGCGACATTGTCGATGACCTGGGTCGAGCGGCGCCCCCCGGTCTCGCCGACGGTGGCCGCGCGGGCGATGGCGCGGGCGCGGCGCTGGATCGCCACGAAATCCTCCTGCGCCGAGCCGTCGCCGGCACGGACTCGCCGGACCGCGCCGATGGCGACCGAAAGCGCCTCCTTGACCTCGTCGATGCCGCGGCGGCGGACCGCCACCGTCTCGACCACCGGCACGCCGAGCTCGCGCTCAAGCGTCAGCGGATCGATGGTGAGGCCGTCGCGCCGGGCGAGATCGACCATGTTGAGCGCCACCACGACCGGCAGGCCGAGCGCGATCAGCTGAAGCGCGAAGCGCAGGTGGTTGTCGAGGTTGGTCGCATCGACGACGAGCAGCAGGGCGTCCGGCAGCCGCTCGCCGAGCTGGCGGCCGACCACGACATCGCGCGTCACTTCCTCATCGGGGCTGGACGGATCGAGGCTGTAGGCGCCGGGAAGGTCGACGAGCTCGACCGGCCGGCCGTCGGGAAGCGACAGCCGCCCCGACTTGCGCTCGACGGTGACGCCCGGATAGTTGCCGACCTTCTGCCGGGCGCCGGTCAGCATGTTGAACAGGGCGCTCTTGCCGGCATTGGGGTTGCCGACCACCGCGACCAGCGGGATCGAGGTCATTCGGCGGCGAGCTCGTACGCCACCGGCTCGACCGAGATGCTCCGCGCGTGGGAGCGCCGGATCGCCACGGTCATCCGCCCCATGCGAACCGCCAGCGGGTCGCGCCCGACCGGCCCGCCATGCAGCGTCTCGATGCTGATGCCCTCGTCGAGCCCGAGGTTGCGCAGCCGCTGCGCCTCGGGCGGGGTCAGCAGCGTCCAGTCGATCCCCGTGACGGTCGCCGGCGTGCGGAAAGGAAGCTGGTCGAGGCGCTGGGGCATCATGCTCACATCGTGCTTGATGCGACTGATTATCAATATCGGCAGCAAAACACCAGAGGCTGCGAATGGGGCCCCTCAGCAAGAAGGCGCGGAGAGTTTCCTCCCCGCGCCTTCGTTTGCGATCGCCACCTGGCGGTGAAGCCTAAGCCTGCGCGGGCAGCGCCCCACGGGCCTGGGCGATGATCGCCCGGAAGGCATCGCCTTCGTGCATCGCGATGTCGGCCAGGACCTTGCGGTCGAGGTCGACTCCGGCGAGCTTGAGGCCGTGCATGAACTGCCCGTAGGTGAGGCCCTCGACGCGGACCGCGGCGTTGATGCGCTGGATCCAAAGCGCGCGGAACGAGCGCTTCTTAACCTTGCGGTCGCGATAGGCGTATTGCCCGGCCTTCTCGACCGCCTGGCGGGCGATTCGGATCGTGTTCTTGCGGCGGCCGTAATAGCCCTTCGCCTGTTCCAGGATCCGCTTGTGCTTGGTGCGCGTGGTCGTGCCGCGCTTGATGCGTGCCATGTGTCGGTACTCCTATCTCAGCCCGTAGGGCGCCCAGAGCTTCACCCGCGCCGTATCGGCGTCGGCGAGCACGTCGGTGCCGCGGTTCTGGCGGATGTACTTGGCATTGTGGCTGATCAGGCGGTGCCGCTTGCCGGCGACGCCGTGCTTGACCTTGCCGGTGGCGGTGAGCTTGAATCGCTTCTTCACACCGCTCTTGGTCTTGAGCTTGGGCATTTTCGTCTCCTTGGCGCGCCCGGGCGCGACGTTTGAGAACAGCCATGGCAGCCCTTACTGGCCAGGCGGTTCGATTCTTCCAAAGCTGGAAAGCGGGTGCCTATAGGCAGCTCGAGCCGCGAAGGCAAGGTCGGAGCGGAACAGAGCGCCCCCGAAACGGGTTTTCCCCTTCGTGATGGACGCGACAGCGCAGGCACCGCCGGATCATCTGGCACGCCGCAAGGATTGGGGCACCGACGCGCTCGGCGTCGGCCTGTCGCTCGTCGCCACGCTGCTTGGGCTGCTGCTGCTCGCCTGGGCGGTGCTGTTCATCACCAAGGGGCGGTTCCTGAAGCCCTATTTCGAACGCTACGCGTCCGAGCAGACGATGCGCGCGGTGGACGTGGCCGGCGACTTCCAGCTGTTCTTCAACCCGATCAACGTCAAGTTCCTCGCCGAGGGGCTGACCATCTCAAACCCTGCCTGGGCGAGCCGCCGCAACTTCTTCGAGGCCGACCGGATCGACACCAGCATCGCCACCATCCCGCTGATCTTCGGCGACCGGCGGCTGAACTGGCTCGACCTGATCGACGGCAACCTCGACCTCGAATGGGATCCGACCGGGAAGCGCAACACCTGGACGATGGGCGATCCCAACAGACCGGCCGAGCCCTTCGAGATGCCGCTGATCCGCCGCGCCACCGTCGCCGGCACCGACATCCGCTACCGCGCTCCGCAGATGGATTTCCTGCTCGACCTGAAGCTCGAGACCGTCCGCGCCCGCGACACCGCGTTCGAGAGCGACATCCGCTTCTCGGGCGGCGGAAGCGTGAAGGAAAAGCCGTTCACCCTGTCCGGCAGCCTGATGTCGCCCAACCAGACGCTGCGCGGCGGCCGCAACCGGCTCGCGCTGCACGCGACCGGCGCCGGCAACGTGCTCGACGTCAGCGGCACGCTCCCGGGCGCGACCGAGATCGAAGGGGCGGCGCTGAAGCTCCTCGTGCGCGGCCCCAACATCCATTCGCTGTTCGACTTCCTCGGAATCGCCGTGCCCGACACGCGGCGCTACCGGATCAGCTCCAACCTCACCAAGCGCGACGACGTCTGGCGCTTCACGGGGCTGCGCGGAACGTTCGGCGACAGCGACATCGCCGGGGCGATGAGGATCGCGATGCCGGGCAATCGCCTGCGCATCGACGCCGACCTGCGCTCCCGGGTGCTCGACATCGTCGATGTCGGCCCGTGGGTCGGCTACGATCCCGAACGGCTCGACAAGCTGGGCGCGAGCGGCGCGATCGAGAACGAAGGCGGCCGGCCGCGCGTGCTTCCCGACGCCAAGCTCGACGTCAGCGGCCTCAGCGCCTTCGACGCCCATGTGAACTACCGAGTCTCGCGAGTCCGCATGGAGAAGGCGCCGATCTCCAACATCGGACTGACGCTCGACCTCGACCGAAGCCTGCTCAAGCTGTCGCCGCTGACCTTCGACGTCGCGCGCGGCCACCTTTCGTCCGACATCATCATCAACGCGCGGCGCCGGCCGGTCTTCACCAGCTACGACGTTCGGCTGTCGCCGACCCCGATGGGAATCCTGCTCGCCCGCTTCGGCGCCGAGCAATCGGGCACGACCGGCCGGATCAAGGCGCGGGTGCAGCTCGCCGGCTACGGCGATTCGGTGCGCGAATCGCTGGCGAGCTCGAACGGGCGGATCGCGTTCATCATGCCGGCGGGCACCTTCTGGACGCGCAACGTCCAGCTCGCCGAGCTCGACATCGGCACGTTCGTCCAGAAGATGTTCGAGAAGAAGCTGAAGGAGCCGGTGTCGATCAACTGCGGGCTGATCGCCTTCACCGTGCGCAACGGCATCGCCGCCGCCGATCCGATCCTGATCGACACCAAGAAGAACGTGATCGCCGGCCGCGGGGGTTTCAGCTTCAAGAGCGAATCGCTGAGCCTGGGCTTCGAGGCGGACGCCAAGACCTTCAGCCTGTTCTCGGGCCAGTCGCCGATCGGCCTGGAGGGCTATTTCGCCGCGCCGCGAATCGATCCGATCAGCGGCGAGCTGTTGACCCGCGCCGGCGCCGGGCTGGGCCTGGCGGCGCTGGTCAGCCCGCTCGCCGCGGTGGTCGCGTTCGTCGACACGGGCGATGCCGAGAACACCCATTGCGGCCCCGTCCTCTCCGGTGCCCGCACCGCCGCCCAGCGCGAGAAGGATGGCGGCGAGATCAAGAATCTGGGCGACGGCAAGACGACCAATCCCGACAAGCCGAAGAAGAAAAAGAAGAAGTTCCTCGGGATCTTCTAGAGCGGGCCTACCAGGGCAGCGTCTGGCCCTGATGGTTGAGGAACACGCCCTTGTCGGCGGGCTCCAGGCCGGCGATGACCCGGCGCAGCGAGGCGATGCTGTCGGGGATCTCGATCATCGCGCCGGCGCCGCCCATGTCGGTCTTGACCCAGCCGGGGTGGAGCATCGCGATCGCGATCGGCTCGTCCGCCATCTCCACCGCCATCGAGCGCCAGGCCGCGTTGAGCGCGGCCTTGGAGGCCCGGTAGGCGGTCCAGCCGCCTGAAGCATTGTCGGCGATGCTGCCCATCTGGCTGGTGATCGCGACCAGCTTGCCGCGCGCCGCGATCACTTTGGGCGCCAGGGTCTGGGCGAGAAGGGTGGGGGCAACGACGTTGACGTCGAACACCTGCAGCCAACGCCCGGCCTCTTCGGCGCTGACGAGGCGGTCGGGGCCGGAGACCCCGGCATTGGCGATCAGCAGGTCGAGCGGCGCATCGCCGAGGCGCCCCGCGAAGCCCGCCAGCGCTTGATGGTCGCGCATGTCGAGCAGCTCGACCCGGACGTCGCCCGCGAGGCGGCGAAGCTCGTCCGCGGCGGCGGGCGTCCGGACGGTGGCGACGACGCTCCAGCCGTCGGCGGCATATTGGCGGGCGAATTCGAGCCCGAGGCCGCGGCCGGCGCCGGTGATGACGACGCTCGGCATCAGTCGAACAGGCTGGACACGGAGCTCTCGTCGGCGATTCGGCGAATCGCCTCGGCGAGCAGCGGCGCGATGGTGAGGATCCGGATCTTGCTGCTGGCCGCCGCGGCCTCATAGACCGCGATCGTGTCGGTGACGACGAGTTCGCTCAGCACCGACTTG
The DNA here is from genome assembly GCA_036402575.1 of Allosphingosinicella sp. Classification (GTDB taxonomy): domain Bacteria; phylum Pseudomonadota; class Alphaproteobacteria; order Sphingomonadales; family Sphingomonadaceae; genus Allosphingosinicella. The sequence continues at coordinate 35,801 of DASWSP010000071.1, forward strand.
TCGACGCGCGGCACCGCGGCGCCCGAGAGGACGCCGTGGGTGCAATAGGCCACCACCTCTTCGGCGCCGCCTTCCTTGAGCGCGGCGGCGGCGTTGCAGAGCGTTCCGGCCGAATCGACCATGTCGTCGGCGAGGATGCAAAAGCGGCCGACGACGTCGCCGATGATGTTCATCACTTCCGATTCGCCCGGCTTCTCGCGGCGCTTGTCGACGATGGCGAGCGGCGCGTTGTCGAGCCGCTTGGCAAGCGCTCGGGCGCGGGCGACTCCGCCGACGTCCGGCGAGACGACGGTGATGGGACGGCCGGCGAAACGCGCCTGGATGTCCGCCGACATCACCGGCGCACCGTAGAGATTGTCCGTCGGGATGTCGAAGAAGCCCTGGATCTGGCCGGCGTGGAGATCGATCGAGAGCACCCGGTCGGCGCCGGCCACGGTGATCAGGTTGGCGACCAGCTTGGCCGAGATCGGCGTCCGCGGCCCCGGCTTGCGGTCCTGCCGGGCGTAGCCGAAATAAGGGAGGACGGCGGTGATCCGCTTGGCGGACGCGCGCTTCAGCGCGTCGATGCAGATCAGCAGCTCCATCAGATTGTCGTTGGCCGGATAGGCGGTCGACTGAATCACGAACACGTCCTCGCCGCGCACGTTCTCGTGGATCTCGACGAACACCTCCTCGTCCGCGAAGCGGCGGACGCTGACGTCGGTGACGGGCATTTCGAGATAGGCAGCGATGTTCTTGACCAGCGGCAGGTTCGAATTGCCGGACATCAATTTCATGCATCTGTTCCCGAAATGGCCGCAGCGCCCCTTTAAGCGCCGAAGGAGCGAAGGCAAGGGCGTTGCCGGAGGCGCGGCGCTCTCCTAGACGCCGCGAATGAGCGTCGTCACCCGTTTCGCCCCCTCACCGACGGGCCGGCTTCATGTCGGCAACATCCGCACGGCGCTTCACAACTGGCTTTGGGCGCGCCGGAACGGCGGGAAGTTCATCCTGCGGCTGGACGATACCGACCAGGAGCGGTCGAGCGAGGCGTTCGCCGAGGGGATCCGGAAGGACCTCCACTGGCTCGGCCTCGCGCCTGACGAGGAGCACCGCCAGTCGCAGCGCTTCAGCCGCTACGAGGCCGCGCTCGAGACGCTTCGGGCGGCGGGGCGGGCCTATCCCGCCTATGAGACGGCGCAGGAGCTCGACCTCAAGCGCAAGATCCAGCTCGGCCGCGGCCGGCCGCCGGTCTACGACCGCGCCGCGCTGGCGCTGAGCGCGGACGACGTCGCCCGTTTCGAAGCCGAGGGCCGGCGTCCGCACTGGCGGTTCAAGCTCGACCACGCGACGCCGATCGAATGGCACGACCTCATCCGCGGCCCTCAGCATTTCGACCCCGCCTTGCTCTCCGACCCGGTGATTCGGCGCGAGGACGGCAGCTGGCTCTACATGCTGCCAAGCGTGGTCGACGACGTCGAGATGGCCGTCACCCACGTCGTGCGCGGCGAGGACCATGTTACCAATACGGGGCTGCAGCTGCAGATGTTCGAGGCGCTGGGCGCGCGGCCGCCCGCCTTCGCGCACGAAGCGCTGCTGGTCGGATCCGAAGGCAAGCTGTCGAAGCGCCTGGGCGCGCTCGGCGTCGAGGCGATGCGCGAGGCGGGGATCGAGCCCGCCGCCCTGCTCGCCAAGCTGGCGCGGATCGGCACCAGCCTGCCGGTCGAACCCGTGGCGGGGCCGGAGCCGCTGATCGGCAGCTTCGATTTCGCCACTTTCGGCCGCGCCCCGGCGCGGTTCGACATGGAAGAGCTGGTCGCGCTCAACGCCCGGATCGTCCACCAGCTCGAATTCGACGCGGTCGCGGACCGACTCCCGGAGGGCATGACGCCCGCGGCCTGGGCGGCGATCCGGCCCAACCTCAAATGCGTCGCCGAGGCTATTCACTGGTGGCACATCGTCGAAGGGCCGATCGAGTCGGAGCCCGAGCCCGGCGACCGGACGCTGCTCGCCGCGGCGGCGGAGATCGCCGAGGGGACCGACTGGTCCGGGGCACCGTGGCCCGCGCTGACGGCCGCGCTGAAGGAGCGGAGCGGCCGCGCCGGAAAGGCGCTGTTCCTGCCGCTCCGGCGCGCGCTGACCGGCCGCGACAGCGGACCCGAAATGGCGCCGCTGGTCGCGCTGATCGGCAAGGAGCAGACGATCGCCCGG
>DASWSP010000072.1:0-46548 GCA_036402575.1 Allosphingosinicella sp.
GCCATCGGTTTGCTCGCGGCGGGGCCGGCGTCGGGCAGCGCCTTGACCGCTTCGACGACCTCGTCGAACGCGAGCGGCTTCCTCGGCTTGGGCGCGGCCGCGGGCGGCGCAGCGGCGGGAGGCGCAGCGGCGGGAGCTTGGGCGACCTCCACCTTAGCGGCCTCGGGCCCGGGGTCGGCGTCGGCCGGCGGCGGCTCGATCGTCGATTCGGGAAGCGCCACCGTCTGGATCCCGCTCGACACGGGCGCCGGGACGGGCGCAGGGACCGGCACCGGAGCCGGTGCCGCCGGCGCGGTCGACCCGTCGGGTGCCGGCGGACCGAAGACTTCGCTCGCGCTCGGCGCGATCGTCGGGGCGCTCAGCGCCAGCGCGGGCCCGGCCAGCGGCGCCTGCGCGGCGGAAGGCCGGCCGCCCGGCGCGGGCTGCGCCGGCGCCGGACCCGGCTCAACCGCCGAAGGCGCCGGGGTCTGGATCGGGGCCGGGGCCGGGGCCGGGGTCGGGGTCGGCGTCTGGATCGGGGCCGGAACCGGCGCGGGCGCCGCGATGACCCGAGGGGGAGGCGCAAGCGCGAAGCGGATCGCCTGCTCGGCCGGCGTCGGCTTCTTCGCGGTCGTCTCGGCGGGCCGCTCCCGCCTTTCCGGCGCGGGCGCGAACAGCGGCATTCCCGCCGATCGCCGGCGGCTCGGCCGGTCGTCGCTCGCGGCGGATCGCTCGGCGGCCTTGCCCCCGCGCGCGGCGGTCTCGACCGGCGGCGCCGCTTCCGGTGCGCCGGGTCGGCGGCGGGGGGCGGCGGCGACCGGTTCGGGCGCCGGCTGCGGGCGCAGCGTTCCGAGCGCGCTCTGGCGGCTATCCGGCCGGCCGGCCTGGCTTGCGGCGCCGGGGCCGGGATAGGGGATCGCCTGCGCCATCCGGACCGGCTGGCCGTCGCCCGGGAAGTGCCCGAAATGCACGGCCATGGCGCGGCCGGTCAGGTCGAGCGAGGGGAGCCGGGTGAGGAACGGCTGCATCGCCGCCACCTGCCCCGGCATCACCGCCTGCACGGCTTCGGTCGCCCGGGCGACGTCGCCGGTCAGCGCGAGCACGAAGGCGCGGGTGCGCCACGCGGCGCGATCCTGCCGGCGGAGCTGGTCGTTGATCGCCGCCAGCGCGCCGGCCTGGTCGCCGCTGATCGCCAGCGAAAGCGCCAGCCGGCGCTCCACCTCGGGATCGTTCCTGTGGCGAAGCGCGAGGCGGTAATCGCGCTGCGCCTGCTTGTTGTCGCCGGTGAGGTCGTAGGCGAGGCCGCGGTCGCCGGCGAATTCGCCTTCATTGACTCCGAGGCTGCTGGCGTCGGCGAAGAATTTGAGCGCCGATCGCGCCTGCTCCATCTGGACGAAGGCCGATCCGATGCCGGCCTTGATGCGGCCGTCGCGCGGCGCGATCTCTTCGGCGCGGGCGAAGAAGGTGACGGCGGCCTGCGGGTCGCCGAGCTGGAGCGCGGCCTGGGCGGCGCCCATCAGCGCGTGGAGGCTGCGCGGATCGTCCGACAGGCTCTTGAGGTGCCGGGTCAGCGCGGTGCCCGGATCCTCGCGGTAGGCCGGATAGCCGGCGACCTGCGCCTCGGCGGCCCCCGCACCCAGCATCGCCGCGCCGGCCAGCAGGGCCAGCCCGAACCGCGCTCGCCCGAACCGCGCTGGCCCGAACCGCGCTGGCATCGTCCTCGATGAAGTCATGGACGAGGATAAGCCCGCACAAAGCTGTACCGGCAATGTCCAATCCCTGGATTCTGCGCCAAATCGGTGCGGCACGACGGTGAAGCGGCGGAACTTACGCTCTTTCGTGGATGGTAGCGAGCGGCCGCCTCATCCGCTTCCCGCCGCCTGCCGGGCGAATGATCCGCGAGCAGGCTCGCCTCAAGCCGCAGGCCCGGTCACTCAAACGACAAAGGCCGGGGCTGTAAGCCCCGGCCTGTCTGGGGGTCGTGCCCGCCAGGATGAGTGCCGCTAATTATTGATTGTTCTGGCGATTGAGGAAGCGGGGCAGCTCGTAGGGATCGCGCGCCGCGGGGGCGCTTTCCTCGACCTGCGCCTTGGCGGCGCCGCGGGCGATGCTCGACATGCGCTCGAACAAGGTGCCCTCGCGCTTCGGCGGCGTGGCCGTCGCCTCGCCGTTGAGCCACGGGCGCGTGCCGTTGCGGACCTCGTCGCCCGGCGCGTCCTCGAACACGGTGCGCGGTTCCTCCTCGCCGATCATGTTGCCGCTGTCGAGCAGCAGCTCGCCTTCGTCGCCGGCATCGGCGACCTGGTCGAGCGTCAGCTCGTCCGCGCCCTCGGCCGTCTCTTCGAGCGGAAGCTCGCTGATCTCGGCCTGCGGCTGCTCGAACGCCGGCTCGGGCTCGGCGACGGGAGCGGGCGCGGCGGCCTGCGACCGCGGCGCTTCGCCATGGCGCCCTGTGGTGGGGAAGGCGAACACCTTTGCCGGCGCCGCCGGCTGGGTGACCGCTTCGGCCTCGATGCCGGTGGCGACGACCGAAACCCGGATCTTGCCTTCCAGGTCGTTGTTGAAGGCCGAGCCCCAGATGATGTTGGCGTCCGGGTCGACCAGCTCCTTGATGTGGTTGGCGGCCTCGTCGACCTCCATCAGGCGCATGTCCTCGCCGCCGGTGATCGAGATGATGACGCCCTTGGCGCCGCGCATCGAGACGCCGTCGAGCAAGGGGTTGGCGATCGCCTGCTCGGCGGCCTCGATCGCGCGGTTGTCGCCGCCCGCCTCGCCGGTGCCCATCATCGCCTTGCCCATCTCCCCCATCACCGATCGGACGTCGGCGAAGTCGAGGTTGATGAGGCCGGGCATGACCATCAGGTCGGTGATCCCGCGAACGCCCTGCTGGAGCACTTCGTCGGCCATCGCGAACGCTTCCTTGAAGGTCGTGTTCGGGTTGGCGATGCGGAACAGATTCTGGTTGGGGATGACGATCAGCGTGTCGACGTGCTGCTGAAGCTCCTCGATGCCCGCATCGGCGGCGCGGCCGCGGCGATTGCCCTCGAAGCTGAACGGCTTGGTGACGACGCCGACGGTGAGGATGCCGCGGTCGCGCGCCGCCTTGGCGATCACCGGCGCGGCGCCGGTGCCGGTGCCGCCGCCCATGCCGGCGGCGATGAAGCACATGTGGGCGCCGTCGAGCGCCTTTTCGATCTCGGAGAGCGTCTCTTCGGCGGCCGCCTTGCCGATCTCCGGGCGCGAGCCCGCGCCGAGCCCCTGGGTGATCTTCAGGCCGAGCTGGATGCGGCGATCGGCGGTCGAGGCGTTGAGCGCCTGGGCATCGGTGTTGGCGACCAGGAAATCGACGCCCTGGACGTCGCTCTTGATCATGTTGGCGATCGCGTTCCCGCCCGCGCCGCCGACCCCTATCACGGTGATCCGCGGACGAAGTTCGTCAACTTCCGGGCGAATGAAATCGATACTCATCTAGGTGCCTCCCCTGTGCCCGAAGCGCTCCTCGGAAACGCCTCTAACGATCTGTTTTGCACGACCGATTCGCGCGCGCGAGCGAAAAGTTAATCGCTCCACAACTTTTATTAATACTGAGTCCTAAATGCCGCGATCAGGCGCTGCACGAAGTTGCCGCCCGACACTTTGTGGACCGTCGTCTCGGCCGGATTCACCTGCCGCAGGTCGAGCTCCTTGGAGGCCGCGAACTGCGCCAGGCCGGCGAGCGTGGCGAACGCCGGGCCGCTATGCGCCTCGGGCAGGCCGGGCATTTTCGGCCGGCCGATCCGCACCGCCCGGCCGAGCACGCCCTGGGCGTAATCGGCGATCCCCTTCAGCTCCGATCCGCCGCCGGTCAGGACCACCTGCCGTCCGAACGGGCCGGAGAAGCCGAGCTCCTTCAGCGCGCTCGCGATCTCGCCCATCAGATGCTCGAGCCTTTGCCGGATGACGGCGATCAGCTGGGCGCGGGTGATGCGCGCGGGCTCGGTCCCCTCCTCCATGCTGCTGACCGGATTGACGTCGATCATGTCGTGGTTGTCGCGCGGGCTGGTGGTCGCGGAGCCGTAGAAGCATTTCATCCGCTCGGCCTCGACGCGCCGGGTGCCGAAGGCGGAGGCGATGTCGTCGGTGATGTCGATGCCGCCCATCGCCAGCGACTTGAGGCCGACCAGCATCCCGCCTGCGAAGACCGAGACGTTGGTCACTCCGGCGCCGAGCTCGACCAGGGCGACGCCGAGCTCGCGCTCCTCCTCGCTCAGGCACGCCTTGCCGGCGGCGACCGGCGAGGCGACGATCGCCGACACGCCGAGATGCGCGGAGCGGACGCACAGGTCGAGGTTGCGCACCGGCGACGGCTCGGCGGCGATGACGTGGATGTCGACCGCGAGCTTGTCGGCGTGCAGGCCGAGCGGCTTCTTGACCCCCTGCAGCCCGTCGAGCGTGTAGAGCGCGGGCAGCGCATGGAGGATCATCCGGCCCTCGGGATCGATCGACTGGCGGCCGACGGTGAGGAGCTGGTCGATATCCTCCTGCTCGACCTTGGCGCCGCCGATCTGGACCTCGACGCTGGCGACGGTGCTGACCAGGCCGCCGGCCGAAAAGCCGACGAACACGTCGTCGATGTTGGTGCCGGCGATGCGCTCGGCCTGCTCGACCGCCTCGCGGATCGTCGCTTCGGTGCGCTCCATGTCGGCGATGAAGCCGCGCCTGACGCCGCGGCTTTCGCGCTGGCCGGTGCCCAGGATCTTGAGGCTGCCGTCCGCGCCCGGCTCGGCAATCAGCGCCGACACCTTAGAGGATCCGATGTCGAGGGCGGTGACGAGCTTCCTGACCGGCGGTGGCGGCATCCTGGTCCTCAAATCGTGGTTGCTGGATCGACGGGAGCGGCGGCGGGCGGCGGCGGCGGCGGCGGCGCGAGGTCGGGCACGCTGCTGCCCGGCTCGCGCGAGACCCGGACGATGAACTTGCCGGGCACGCGCATGTCGAAACGGACGAGGCCGCGGCCGAGCAGCTGGCTCATCTTGTCCATCCGCGCGAAATGGACGAGCGCCTTCTCGGCCGCCTGCTGGCCCTCGGGAAGCGCGAGCACCTCGCCCGACTGGAAGCGAAGGTCCCAGCGCCGGCCGCCGATCCAGCTGGCGCCTTCCAGCATCGGCTTGAGCTCGGGAGCGCCGGCCAGCAGCCGGCTGAGCTGCCCGGCCTGGCGGTTGGCGGCGGGGCCGATCACCAGCGGCAGGTCGGGCATCGCCTCCAGCCTGACCGGCTCGAGCAGGACGCCTTCGCGGTCGATCAGCATCAGCTCCTGGTTGTGCTGCCAGACCGCGGCCGGCTGGCGCTCGACGATGTCGACGACCAGCGTGTCGGGCCAGCGCCGCGACACCCGCGCCTCCTGCACCCAGCCGAAGCGGAGCAGCCGCTCGCGCGTCTCCTCAAGCTCGACCAGCGGCATCGCCATCGAATTCTGGCTGGCGGCGACGTAATGGACCTGCATCGGGTTCATGCGCTCGAGGCCCTTGATCTCGACCCGCTTGACCGCGAAGCCGACCTCGCCGACCGTCTCGCCGGCCTTGGTGCCGGCCCATTGCGGGAGCTGGAAGGCGACCGCGAGCGCGAACAGCACCGCCGCGACCATGCCGATCAGGATGTAGCCGCTGACCCTGCGGACGGTCTCGGCCGGGAGCGGCAGCGCGTCGAGCATCGCCGACTGGCCGCCGCGCTTGGCCGGCGCCTTGCGCCTGGCGGGCTGCCGCCGGGCCGAGCCGCGGGAGATCTTGGCGCTCATAGGGCATCCTCCACGATCCGCTGGACGAGCTCGGCATAGCTCATGCCGCGATACCTGGCTTGCTCAGGCACGAGGCTGAGCGGCGTCATTCCGGGCTGGGTGTTGACCTCCAGAAGATAGAGGCCGTCGACGCCCTGCTCGTCGTCCCAGCGCAGGTCCGAGCGCGAGGTTCCCCGGCAGCCCAGCAGCTGGTGCGCCTTGAGCGCCATCGCCATGGCCGCGTCGCGCACCTCGTCCGGAATGTCGGCCGGGCAGACATGCTCGGTGAGGCCGTCGGTATATTTGGAATCATAATCGTAGAAGCCCGACTTGGGGCGAAGCTCGGTCACCGCCAGCGCCTCGCCGCCCATCACCGCGACGGTAAGCTCGCGGCCGCGGATGAAGGGCTCGGCGAGCAGCCGGTCGAAATGCCGCCACGGGCCTTCGACGTCGCGGCCGATCGGGTTGCCGTAATTGCCCTGCGCGGTGACGATCGCCACGCCGACCGAGGATCCCTCGTTGACCGGCTTCAGCACATAGGGCCGCGCCATCGGGTCGGCCTGGTACAGGCTTTCGCTGTCGACGATGCGCCCGCCCGGCATCCGGATGCCGTGCGGCACCAGCTGCTGCTTGGTCAGCTCCTTGTCGATCGCGATCACCGAGGTGCTGAGGCCGCTGTGGGTATATCGGATGCCCATCAGGTCGAGCATCCCCTGGATCGTGCCGTCCTCGCCCGGCGTTCCGTGGAGCGCGTTGAAGACGATGTCGGGGCGCACTCCGGCCAGCACCTGGGCGACGTTGCGGTCCATGTCGATCCGGGTGACCTGGTGGCCGAGGCTCTCGAGCGCGTCGGCGACCCCGTTGCCGCTGCTCAGCGACACCTCGCGCTCGGCCGACCAGCCGCCCATCAACACCGCGACGTGGAGCTTATTCACTGCAAATCCCTCCCGGCGCGGGGCGGATCGGGCGGCTCGTCCTGCTCACTTCGCCACCCCCACGCGCTGAATTTCCCATTCGAGCTCGACGCCGGAATGCGCGCGCACCCGGCGCCGCACTTCCTCGCCCAGCGCCTCGATGTCCGCCGCTCTTGCATTGCCAAGGTTCAGCAGGAAGTTGCAATGCTTTTCAGAGACTTGTGCACAGCCAATTTTAAGCCCCCGGCAGCCGGCGGAATCGATCTCGGACCAGGCCCTGGTTCCGGGCGGGTTCTTGAAGGTCGAGCCGCCCGTGCGGCTGCGCAGCGGCTGGCTCGCCTCGCGCTCGGCGGCGATCCGGTCCATCTCCGCGCCGATCGCCTGCGGATCGCCCGCAGTCCCCGCGAACAGCGCCTCCACCACCACCGCGCCGGGCGGCGTGTCGCTGTGGCGATAGCGGTAGCCGAACCGCTCCGCCGGCCAGGTCTCGACCGTCCCGTCGCGCAGCACCAGGGTCGCCTCGACCAGGATGTCGCCCACCTCGCGCCCATAGGCGCCGGCGTTCATCCGCACCGCCCCGCCGACCGTGCCCGGTATCCCGCGCAGGAATTCGAGCCCCGCAATGCCCGCGTCGCGCGCCTTGCTCGCCACCGTGATGCCCATCGCCCCCGCCCCCGCGCGGACCCGGTTGCCGGGCTCGGCCGCCACCTTGGCGAAGCTCTTGGGCAGCCGCACCACCACCCCCGGAACGCCGCCGTCGCGGACGATCAGGTTCGAACCGACCCCGATCGGAAGCACCGGCACCGACGCTTCGAGCCCCGCCAGGAATCGCGACAGGTCCTCGACGTCCGCCGGCCGCACCAGCCATTCCGCCGGCCCGCCCGTGCGGAACCAGATGAAGTCGGCCAGGCTGCCGTTCGCCTCGGCGCTGCCCGAGAGCTTCGGCAGGTCGATCACGGCGCTCATTTGCTGAGCCTCGCCTGCCGGATCGCGTCGGCGAGCCCCCCGGCCCATTTGGTGATGTCGCCGGCGCCCAGGCAGATCACCATGTCGCCGCGCGCGGCGATGTCGCGAAGCTGCCGCGCGAGATGATCGGGGCTGTCGACGGTGCACACCGAACGGTGGCCGCGCTGCTTCAATCCTTCCGCCAGCGCTTCGGAATCGACTCCCTCGATCGGGTCCTCTCCGGCCGAATATACGGGCGCGACCATGACGATGTCGGCGTCGTTGAAGGCGCCCTGGAACTCGTCCATCAGGTCGCGCAGCCGGGTGTAGCGGTGCGGCTGGACGACCGCGATCACCCGCCCCTGCGCGCCCTCGCGCGCGGCGGCGAGCACGGCCCGGATCTCGACCGGGTGGTGGCCGTAATCGTCGATGATGGTGGCGCCGTCGATCTCGCCGACCTTGGTGAAGCGGCGCTTGACGCCGCCGAACCGGGCGAAGCCGGTGGCGATCACCTCGTCCGGGATGCCGAGCTCGATCGCCACGCCGATCGCCGCCAGCGCGTTCTGGACGTTGTGGCGGCCGGGCATCGGCAGCTCGACCCCCTCGATCGTGCGCTGCCCGCCGGAACGGTCGCGCACCGACACGTCGAAGCGGTTGCCGCCCGGGAACGGCGCGACATTGTCGCCCCGGATGTCGGCCAGCGCCGCGAAGCCGTAGGTGACGATCCGCCGGTCGCGAAGCCGCGGGATGATCGCCTGCACCTCGGGATGGTCGACGCACAGCAGGGCGGCGCCGTAGAAGGGCACGTTCTCGACGAACTCGACGAACGCGTCCTTGACGCCGTCGAAGCTGCCATAATGGTCGAGATGCTCGGGATCGATGTTGGTGACGACGGCGAGCTGGCCGTCGAGCCTCAGGAAGCTTCCGTCGCTCTCGTCCGCTTCCACCACCATCCAGTCGCTGCTGCCGAGCCGCGCGTTCGATCCATAGGCGTTGATGATTCCGCCGTTGATCACCGTCGGGTCGATCCCGCCCGCGTCCAGCAAGGCCGCGATCATCGATGTCGTGGTCGTCTTGCCGTGGGTCCCGGCGACCGCGATCGTCGCCTTGAGGCGCATCAGCTCGGCCAGCATCTCGGCCCGGCGGACGACCGGGATGCGGCGCTCATAGGCCGCCTCGACCTCGGGGTTGCCGCGCTTGATCGCGGTCGAGGTCACGACCACCGCCGCCTCGCCGATATTGGCGGCGTCGTGGCCGATCATCACATTTATGCCGGCCTTGCGCAGCCCCTCGACGACATAGCCTTCGGCGACGTCCGATCCCTGCACCTTGTAGCCCAGGATGTGCATCACCTCGGCGATCCCCGACATGCCGATGCCGCCGATGCCGACGAAGTGGATCGTGCCGATGTCGGTGCCTACCCCCTTCACCGGACGGCCCCGGTCAAAGGAATGGGATCACGATCTCGTCGAAGCGCGCGCTTCATGCATAGGCGCCTTGCGGCATGGGCCGCAGCGCCATCTCGTCGTGGAGCAGCGGATCGGCGCCGGGGTCGCGGCCGACGCGCTCGACGAGATCGGCCAGGTCGGATGCCGCGTCGGGGCGGCCGACCGCCTTGGCGCGCTCGGCCGCGTTGTGGAGCGATTTGGGATCGAGCCCCAGCTTCTGCATCTGCTTGGCGAGCTCGACGGGCGTGAACTTCTTCTGGAGCACCATCCGGGCGCCCCCGGCCCTGGCCATCTCGCGGGCGTTGGCGACCTGGTGGTCGTCGGTCGCGCTCGGCAGCGGCACCAGGATGGCGGGGCGGCCGGCGGCGGTCAGCTCGGCGATCGTCGAGGCGCCGGCGCGGGCGATGACGAGGTGCGACCAGGCGAGCCGCGCCGGCAGATCGGGGATGTAGGTGGCAAGATCGGCCGGGATGCCGTGATTGGCATATTTGCGGCGGACCTCCTCGATATCCTCGGGCCGGCACTGCTGGGTCACCTGCAGCCGGCGGCGGAAATGCTCGGGAAGCATCGCCAGGCCGTCGGGCACCACGTCCGAAAGCACCGTCGCGCCCTGGCTTCCGCCGACGACGAGGACTCGGAAGATGCCGTCCTCGGTGAGCGGCGGGAAAGGCTGGTCGCGAAGCGCCAGGATCTCGCCGCGCACCGGATTGCCGACCAGGTGGGTCTTGTCGAGGTGCTTGGCGGCGAGCCGGTCGACGTCGGGATAGGCGGTGGCGACGGCGTCGACGCGCTTGGCCATCAGCCGGTTGACCCGGCCCAGCACGGCATTCTGCTCGTGGACCAGGGTCGGGATGCCGTCCTTCTGGGCGGCGAGCAGCGCGGGGAGCGCCGGATAGCCGCCGAAGCCGATCACGGCGGAGGGCAGGAAGGTCTCGTACATTCGGCTCGCCATGGCGCGGCCCGTGAAGATGTTCTTCAGCGCCCGAGCCCAGCCGAGCGGCCCGCCGCTGAGTCGGCCGGCGGGAAGGATGTGGACCGGCACCTGGCCGAACAGGCCGGGGATGCGGGCGCCGCGGTCGTCGGTGATCAGCGCGACGAAATGGCCGCGCGCGATCAGCGCCTCGGCCAGCGCGTGCGCCGGGATCATGTGGCCGCCGGTTCCGCCGGCGGCGAGGACATAGTGCCGCGCGATCATCGCCCGCTCCATTTCACGACATAGGGGGATCGGTGCAGGTAGGGGTTGCGGCGGGTGAAGGCGAGCAGCAATCCCATTCCGATCGACAGCGCCACCATCGACGATCCGCCGTAGCTGATGAACGGCAGCGTCATGCCCTTCGACGGCGCGAGCTGGACGTTGACGGCCATGTTGATCAGCGCCTGCAGCCCGAACTGGCAGACCAGGCCCGCGGTGGCGAAGACCGTGAACGGGTCCTCCTCATGGAGCAGCTTGATCAGCACCCGGGCGACGATGACGAGGTAGAGGATGGCGATGGCCAGGCAGGCGATCAGCCCGAACTCCTCGCCGATGACCGAGAAGATGTAGTCGGTGTGGGGCTCGGGCAGCAGGAACTTCCTGGTGCCGCCGCCGGGCCCCTGGCCGAACATGCCGCCGGCGGTGAGGGTGCGAAGCGCGCTGTCGGTCTGGTAGGTGTCGGTGTCGCCCGAGCCGCCGAACAGGAAGGCGTCGATGCGCGAGGTCGCGACCGGGTAGAACAGGTAGGCGGCGACGATCCCGCCGACCGCTCCGGCGCCGAGCACGCCGAGCACCCGCATCGACGCGCCCGACAGCGTCAGCAGCATCACCCAGGCGGCGGCGAAGATGATCGTCTCGCCGAAATTGGGCTGCTGCATGAGCAGCATCGCGACGATCCCGGTCAGCAGTCCGGTGAGCGGGACGACGGGCAGGCTCTTGTCCTTCTCGCGCAGCGAAAGCAGCCAGGCGAGGCTGACGATGAACATCGGCTTCAGGAATTCCGATGGCTGGAACTGGGCGAAGCCGATGCCGATCCAGCGCCGGGCGCCGTTGACCTCGGCGCCGATGATCGGAACGAAGACGAGCAAAACCGTGAAGAAGGCGGCGCCGCCCAGGCAGAGCCGCCGCGCCATCGTCTTGCTGAGCATCGACACCGCGATCATCACCGGCACGGCGACGACGATCCACATCATCTGGCGGTAGAAATAATGGAGCGGCGCGAAGCTGACGTCGCCGCCGGAATAACGCTGGCCGGCCGCGGGCGAGGCGGCGGCGACGGCGAGCAGGCCGATCGAGATCAGGATCGCGACGAGCAGCAGCAGGACCCGGTCGATCTCCCAGAACCAGCGGCCGACGGTGCTTCGGTCGGACCGGCCGTATTTGGCCGGTGACTTCCGTTTCCTCGCGGTCCCGCCGACATCCCCCTGCAGCACGTTCATCAGAGCGCCTCCACCGCGGCGCGGAAGGCATCGCCCCGCGCCTCATAATCCCTGAACTGGTCGAACGAGGCGCAGGCGGGCGACAGCAGCACCACCTCGCCCGGCCGTGCCGCCTGCGCCGCCACCGACACCGCCTGGACGAGCAGCTCGCATTCGCTGACCGGAAGCCGGTCCGACAGCAGTTGCGCGAACATCGGCCCCGCCTCGCCGATCGTATAGGCGGCCTTGACGTGGTCGAAATAAGGCTCGCACGCGTCGAGGTCGTTCGATTTGGGAAGGCCGCCCAGGATCCAGTGGACGGCCGGGAAGGCGGCCAGCGCGGGCGCCGTCGAGGTCGGGTTGGTGGCCTTGCTGTCGTTGACGAACAGCACGCCGTTCTTCTCGGCGATCCGCTCCATCCGGTGCGGCAGCCCGGGGTAGGTCGCGAGCGCCGCCGCCGTCACCTCGTCCTCGATCCCGAGCGTGCGCGCGACCGCCACCGCGGCGGCGACGTTCTGGGCGTTGTGCGGGCCCTGGAGCGAGGGCCATTGCGACTGGTCCTTCACGTCCTTGGAAGACACCAGCACCCGCTCGCCGGTCAGTTGGCCGGCGATGGCGCGGGCATAATCGTCCTCGGCCGCGATCACCGCCACCTTCTCGGGCGATTGCATCGCGAACAGCCGCGCCTTCGACGCCGCATAATCGTCGACGCCGTCGTAGCGGTCGAGATGGTCGGGGGTGATGTTGAGCAGGACGCTCACGTCGCAGTCGAGGCTGTGGGTGAGGTCGATCTGGTAGGAGGAAAGCTCGAGCACGTAGACCCCGCCCTCGGGAAGCGGGTCCTGGCCCAGGATCGGAAGGCCGATATTGCCGGCCATGGTGGCGGGGATTCCGGCGCTCTCGAGGATGTGGTGGACCAGGGCGGTGGTCGTGGACTTGCCGTTGGTGCCGGTGATTCCGACCACCTTGTGCCGCGGCAGCGTCGGCCGCGCCTGCGCGAACAGCTCGATGTCGCCGATCACCGGCACCCCGGCCCCGCGCGCGCGGTCCGCGATCGGATGGCGATTGAGCGGCACGCCCGGCGAGACGACGACTCCGGCAAAGCCGTAGAGCGACGTCGTCATCGGGTCGGCGACGCGCGCCTTGTCCGCCACCGCGAGCCTCGCCTCGGGCCGGTTGTCCCAGGCCATCACCGCCGCTCCGCTCGCCGCCAGCGTCTCCACCGAAGTCAGCCCGGATCGGGCGAGCCCCAGCACGGCGTAGGATTTGCCGGCGAAGACGGGGCTGGCGATCATCTCAGCTTGAGCGTCGACAGGCCCGCCAGCGCGAGCACGAAGCTGATGATCCAGAAACGGATGACGACGGTCGGCTCGGACCAGCCCATCTGCTCGAAATGGTGGTGGATCGGCGCCATCTTGAAGACTCGCTTGCCGGTGCGCTTGTAGAAGAAGACCTGGATGATGACGGAGGCGGCCTCGAGCACGAACAGCCCGCCGACGATGGCGAGCACGACCTCGTGCTGGGTCGCCACCGCGATCGCGCCCAGCGCGCCGCCGAGCGCGAGGCTGCCGGTGTCGCCCATGAACACCGCCGCCGGCGGGGCGTTGAACCAGAGGAAGGCGAGGCCCGCGCCGACGATCGCCATGCACAGCACGGTGAGGTCGCCCGCGCCCGGCACGTGCGGGATCCCGAGATAGTCGGCGAACACCGCGTTGCCGACCAGATAGGAGATCATCAGGAAGGCGATGCTGGCGATGATCACCGGCATCGTGGCGAGCCCGTCGAGCCCGTCGGTGAGGTTGACCGCGTTGCCGGCGCCGACCACCACGAAGGTCGCGAAGATGATGTAGAAGGGGCCGAGATCGACCAGCGGCCCCTGCATGAAGGGCACGTAGACCTCGGTGCCCGTGCCCTGCAAAATCACGTAGCAGCCGATTCCGGCGACGAGGAACTCGGCGATCAGCCGGGTGCGGCCGGAGACGCCCTTGTGGCTGCGCTTGGTGACCTTGTCGTAATCGTCGAGGAAGCCGATCAGTCCGAAGCCGACGGTGATGAACAGGCACGCCCACAGATAGGGGTTGGCGAAGTCCATCCACAGGAACAGGGCGATCGTCACCGAGGTCAGGATCATCAGCCCGCCCATCGTCGGCGTGCCGCGCTTGGAGAGGTGGGACTGCGGGCCGTCGTCGCGGATCGGCTGGCCCTTGCCCTGGCGGATCCGAAGCCAGCCGATGAACTTGGGGCCGATCAGCAGGCCGATGAAAAGGGCGGTGGCGGTGGCGCCGCCCGCGCGGAAGGTGATGTAGCGGAAGAGATTGAAGATCCCCGGAAAGCCGAGCTGTTCGGCAATGAATAGAAACATCAGCTCTCACCTGTCCCGACGGGGGCTGAGGGGCCGGCCGCCAGCGCCTCGACGAGCCTGGACAGTCCGATCGAGTTCGACCCCTTGACGAGCACGGCATCCCCCGGGCCGATCTCCGCTCGCGCGAGACCGATGGCCGACGCCACGTCCGGGACATGCTCGAAATTAACCTTTTGGCCAAGCGCTTTTGCGAGCGGCGCCATCTCTTCGCCGACGAGTATGGCATATTCGACACGCGCCTGGGCGATCGGCTCGGCCAGCCCGGCGTGGAAATCCTCCGAGCTCGCGCCGAGCTCGCGCATCGCGCCCAATACCGCGATCCGCCTTCCCTCCACCGGCTGGTCGGCGAGCGTCTTCAGCGTGGCGCGCATCGAGGCCGGGTTGGCGTTGTAGCTTTCGTCGATCAGCAGCGCCTCGCCGCCGTCGATCCGCACCCGGCGGCGCTCGCCGCGTCCCTTGAGGCCGGCCATGTCGGCGAGCGCGAGTCCGGCCGCGGCGAGGTCTCCTCCGAGCGCGTCGACAGCGCCGATCACTGCTAGGGAATTGGTGATCCAATGCTCGCCGGGCTGCGAGATGGTGTAGGCGAGCTCCGCCTCGGGAAGCACCGCCGTGACGAGCGTTCCGCCGCCCGGCGCGGCCATCGTGTCGCGCGCGCGGATGTCGGCGCCCTCGCCCAGGCCGAACGTCAGGATCCTGGCGGCGCGGGCGCGGGCGGCGGAAATCAGCCGTTCGCGGTGGGGGCTGTCGAACGGCACCAGCGCCGTCCCGCCCTCTTCCAGGCCCTGGAAGATCTCGCCCTTGGCGTCGGCGATCGCCTCCTCGCTGGCGAAGAATTCGCGGTGGGCGGGCGCGATCGCGGTGACGATCGCGACATGCGGCCGCACCAGCCTGGTCAGCGCCGCCAATTCCCCGGCATGGTTCATGCCCATCTCGAACACCCCAAACCCCACCCCCCGCGGCATTCGGGCGAGGCTGAGCGGGACGCCGGTGTGGTTGTTGTAGCTCTTGACCGAGCGGTGCGCCTTGCCCGGCGCGGCGCGGTCGAGCGCGGCGAACAGCGCCTCCTTGGTGCCGGTCTTGCCGACCGAGCCGGTGACCCCGCAGATCCGCGCCTTGCTGCGCAGGCGCGAGGCGCGGCCGAGCTCGTTCAGCCCGCGCATCGTGTCGCGCACCCGGACATGGCGCGGGATCACGGACTCGCTGACCAGCGCTCCGGCCGCGCCGGCCGCGAACGCCTTGTCGAGGAAGCGGTGGCCGTCGGACGCCTCGCCCTTCATCGCGATGAACAGGTCGCCCGGCTGCACCTCGCGCGAATCGAAGGTGACTCCGGTCGCCTCGAAATGGCCGTGCACGGTGCCGCCCGTCGCATCGGCGATCTCCTGCGCGCTCCACAGCGGGCTCATGCCGCGCACTCCCGCGCGACCAGCACGTCGTCGAACGGCAGCACGCGGTCGCCGACGATCTGGCCCTGCTCGTGGCCCTTGCCGGCGAGGAGGACGATGTCGTCCGCGCCCGCTTCCGCGACGGCGGCGGCGATCGCTTCGCGCCGCCCCGGGATCTCGCGGGCTCCCGGCGCGCCCTCCAGTATGTCGCGGCGGATCGCGGCCGGATCCTCGCTGCGCGGATTGTCGTCGGTGACGATGACGAGGTCGGAGAGCCGGGACGCGACGGCGCCCATCTGCGGGCGCTTGCCGACGTCGCGATCGCCGCCGGCGCCGATCACGGTGATCAGCCGCCCGCGCGCGTGCGGCCGCAACGCCTCGATCGCCGATTCGATCGCATCCGGCGTGTGGGCGTAATCGACATAGACCGGGGCCCCCGCGCGGGTGATCACCGCGCGCTCGAGACGGCCGCGGACCGGCTGGACGCGCGACAGGTTGGCGAAGGTCTCCTCCATCCCGCCGCCGGTCGCGAGCACCAGCCCGGCGGCGGTCAGGACATTGGCGGCCTGGTAGGCGCCGATCAGCGGGATCTCGACGACGTGGCGCTTGCCCTCGGCCTCCACGGTCAGGCGCTGGCCGAGCTGGGTGGAGGCTCGCTCGACGAGCCGCAAAGCCTCGCCGCGCGCGCCCACCGTCACCCGCCGGAGCCCCCGCTCCCCGCATCTCCTGTCGACCTCCGCCGATTTGGGATCGTCGGCCCAGATCACCGCCGTCCCGTCCGGCTCGACCACCTCCGAAAAGAGCCGCATCTTGGCCTCGAAATAGGCCTCCATCGTGCCGTGATAATCGAGGTGGTCGCGGGTGAAGGTGGTGAAGGCGGCGGCGTGGACCGGCAGGCCCTCGGTGCGATATTGGGCGAGGCCGTGGCTGGAGGCCTCGAAGGCGGCATGGGTGATGCCCATGCGCTTCAGGCCCGCCATGTTGGACAGGAAGGTGACGATGTCGGGCGTCGTCAGCCCGGTCGTGACCTGCTCGTCCGCGGTCGTCACGCCGAGCGTCCCGATCGAGGCCGAGGGATGGCCCGCCATCCGCCATAGCTGGCGCGTGAGCTCGACATTGGAGGTCTTGCCGTTGGTGCCCGTGACGGCGACCACAGTCTCCGGGAAAGGCTTAAAGAATCGTGCCGCGAGCCGGGCGAATTCGCGCCGCGGCTCCTGGGCCTGGACATGGGCGGCACCTTCGACCCGCACGTCCGGCCGGGCCACCACCGCCACGGCGCCCGCGCTCACCGCATCGGAAATATAGTCTTCACCATTGAAGCGGGTCCCGCGGAAGGCGCCGAACACGGTGCCCGGGGCCACCTTGCGATGGTCGATGGCGAAGCCGGTGACGGCGGAATCGTCCTGGCCGCCGATCAGCGCGCCGAGCCGCATCACTTCGCCGGGATGTGGACGAGCGGCAGCAGATCGGACACGTCGACGTCGCGGCTCTCGTCGGGGATCACGCCAAGCAGTGCGCCGGTCCGGCCGATCACCTTCGAGACGATCGGGGCCGAGGTCCAGCCTGCCGTGGTATAGCCGTAAGTGTCCTTGGTGGCCTTGGGCGCATCGAGCATGGCGATGACCACATAGCGCGGATTGTCCATCGGGAAAGCCGCAGCGAACGTCGAGACGTTTACTTTTTTCGAGTAGCCGCGGCTGCCGCTCTTTTCCGCGGTGCCGGTCTTGCCGCCGACGCGATAGCCGATCGCCTCGCCTTTCTTGCCGCTGCCGTGGAGGACGACCAGCCGCATCATCTGGCGCATCCGGCGGCTGGTCTCCTCGGTGAAGACGCGGCGGCCTTGGGGGACCTTGTCCGCATCGACCTTCATCAGGGTCGCCGGCCGCCAGACGCCGCCATTGACGAGCGCGGCATAAGCGGTCGCGAGATGGAGGGGCGTGATGGCGACGCCGTGGCCGTAGGAGCTGGTGAGAAGGGTCGCGCGGCTCCACTGCCGGGGGAACAAGGTCCTGCTCTTTTCGGGAAGCTCGATGTGCGGCGCCGAATCGAAGCCGAGCTTGCGGAACGACGCCTGCAACCGATCGATGCCCAATTCGTCGGCGATCCGGGCGGTGCCGATGTTGGACGAATAGACGAGCACTTCGGGCACGCTCAGCGCCCGGTTCTGGCCCTTATAGTCGGAGATTCGAAAGCGCCCGATGGCGATCGGGGTGCTGGCATCGTAGCGGCGGGCGAGCGAGGTGATCACGCCTGCGTCCATCGCCGTGGCGATAGTGAGCGGCTTGAACGTCGAGCCGAGCTCGTAAACGCCCATCGTCGCCCGGTTGTATTGCGCATCCGGACTCGATTTGCCGGCGGCGTTGGGATTGAACGTCGGGAACGAGGCGAGCGCAAGCAGCTCGCCGGTCCTCACGTCGAGGACGATGCCGGTGCCGCCTTCCGCCTGATGCTTGGTCATCGCGGCGCCGAGCTCGCTCTCCATCGCCGCCTGGACCCGGCTGTCGATCGAGAGAGCGATCGGCGTGCCGCGGCTGTTGGGGTCGAGCAGCTTGCGGTCGAGCACGCGCTCCATGCCGGCCACGCCGACGCCGTCCATGTCGGTCCAGCCGAGGATATGGGCGGCGAGCTGGGTCTGCGGATAGAGCCGCTCGGGCTCGCGCGCGAAGGCGATGCCGGGATCGCCGAGCGCGTTGACCGCCTTGACCAGCTCGGGCACCGCGCGCCGCTGCAAGTAGACGAAATTCTTGTCGGCCGTCAGAATGCGTTTGTACTCGGCCGCGCTGCGCTCGGGCATCAGGGCGGCGAGCTTCACCGCCAGCTCGTCGGGATCGCCGAGCAGCTTCCTGGGATGGACGGCGATCGACCAGGCATCGATGGTGCGCGCCAGCGGCGCGCCGTTGCGGTCGACCAGATCGCCGCGCGCGGGCAGCAGCGGATTGCCGATCGAGGCGCCGCCGGAACGGTCGGTGAAAAGCTGGAGGAAGACGAGGCGGCCGACGATCAGCGCGGTGACGCCGGCGAAGACCAGCATCACCAGCATCAGCCGGTGATAGGTGAGCGAAAGCGCCTGCTGGGCTTGCGGAGCGGCCTTTAGGGGTTTTTCAAGGACGACATGCGCGGTCATCGTGCCCCCGCGCTGCCCGCCGATTTCTCGGAACGCGCCGCCTCGCCGAGCTCCCTCAGCAGCGAATCGGCAAGCATGCCGGTGCTGGCGGCGGGCGCCTTTTCGGCCTTTTTCGCCGGCGCCGGAGCGGCGGTCTTGCCGGCCCGCGCCAGCTGCTTGAGCGGCGCGTCGGCGACCGCCTATTTCACCGGCGCGACCTTCTTCGTCTCGGCGAGCCTCAACGCCGGGTCGGCCTTTTTCGCCGGAGTCGCCTTCTTCGCCTCGGCGCGCTTGCTCGGCGCCTCGGACTTCTTGTCGGCGGCGACCGGTTTCGCGGAAGCCTTATGGAGCGGAACCGGACGGATGACCGCGCCGACGAAAGCGGCGCGATGGACGAGCGACCTGGGCTCGCGCGCGGCAACCGCGGCGGCGGCGGCGTAATCCGCCGGCGCGATTTTGGGCGCGGGCCCTTCTGCACCGCCCAAAGCAGGCTCGGGCCGGCTCGTCTCGGCCGACGCCATCTGCACCTTGGCGCGCTCCTCGATCGTCGGCTGCTTGGTCTCGAAGCGGGCGAGGACGACCTCGTTCTCGAGGAACTGAGCGGCGGTCGGCGCGGACAGGGCGAGCACCTCGGCGTTCCAATGCTCGAGCTGGTCGAGCCGGCCGCGGGTGCCGAGCTCGGTCTGGAGCGAGCGGATATCCTGCTTGGCCACCACGATCTGGCCCTCGATCCTGGCGAGCTCGGCGCGCTCGGCGGCGACGTTGAGCGACAGCATGTAGCAGCACAGAGCAGCCCCGGCGACGCCGGCGACCCACCCGACCGGCTTGAAACCACGAGCCATCATTGCGGCATTTCCTTTTGCGCGAACCATGAAGAAGCGGCGGTGCGGCGCGCGACGCGAAGCGTGGCGGAGCGCGACCGCGGATTGGCCCTCGTCTCGGCCTCGCCGGCGCGGACCGGCTTGGCGACCGCCTCGAAGGTCGGTGCCGGTCCGGTATCGCGCCGTGCCGGGAGGTGGCGCGATCCGGCCGGGACCGAGCCGCTGCGCTCCCGCATGAAGCGCTTCACGACACGGTCTTCGAGGCTGTGGAAGGTGACGACGGCGAGGCGGCCGCCGGCTTTGAGGATCTGCTCGGCGGCTTCGAGCCCGCCCTCCAGCTCCTGCAGCTCCTCGTTCAGATGGATGCGCAGCGCCTGGAAGGTGCGCGTCGCCGGGTCCTTCTTCATTCCCGGCTTGTGCCCGACCGCCTTGCGGACCACCTCGGCGAGCTGGCCGGTCCGCTCGATCGGGCGCGCGGCGACGATGGCGCGGGCGATCCGGCGCGATTTCGGCTCCTCGCCATAAGCGTAGATGACGTCCGCGATCTCGGCTTCGTCGGCCTCGTTGACGAAGTCGGCGGCGCTGCGCCCTTCCCGGCTCATGCGCATGTCGAGCGGTCCGTCGGCCTGGAAGGAGAAGCCGCGCTCGGCTTGATCGAGCTGCATCGAGGAGACGCCGATGTCGAGCGCCACTCCGTCCACTTCCTCGACGCCGTTCGAGCGAAGCGCCTGACGCATCCGGGAAAATCGTTCCGGAACAAGCGTCAGGCGCCCCCCGCTCAGAGCCGCAAGCTGTTCGCCTTGTGCGATCGCGTCTGGGTCACGATCGAAAGCGAACACTCGGGCTCCTTCTGAAAGCATGGCACGCGTGTAGCCGCCGGCCCCGAAGGTGCCGTCGACATGGGTTTCGCCCTCCGCGATCGCGAGGGCGGCGATCACTTCGTCGAGCAGGACGGGGACGTGCGGGGTCATGCGCTGAGCCCGCGCTCTTCGAGCCGCCAGGCGGCGATCTCGCGCAGATCCTCGTCGCCCTGGGCGAGGGCGAGGCGCGGATTCCAGATTTCGAACGTGCCGCCGATTCCGACGAACAAGGCGAGGTCCTCGATCTGCCCCTTGCGGCGCAGCATCGGCGGCAGGATGATCCGGCCGCTGCTGTCGTAGGGCACGTCCTCGGTGAGGCCGAAGGTACGGCGGGCGCGGGCCTGGTGGGCCGCAAGGTCGCCGCCGGCGCTCTCCTCGATGAGGCGGCGGCGCTCATTCTCCTGGTAGAGGATGCGGGCAAAGCTGCGGTCGTAGGCGTTGAGGCAGGGCGATGCCTCCTGGGTGCCGATCACGACCGCCTTGGCGTCGGAGCGGCGTTCGACCACCGAACGGATGAACGCCGGCACCGACAGACGCCCTTTGGCGTCCACCGCGCTCAGCGCGTTTCCGTTGAAGAGATCAACCAGTTCCACCCTGCTTCGCCGCCCTTGCACAGTCGAAGCTTCCCAGCCGCGGAAGCAGGCTTTCGCCGCCGCGTGACTCACCGTCGCCAAGGATTTGCCCCGAAACTCTTACAGCTCAGTGGATAACAGGATGGCGGAAGGGATGGAAGGGGTTTTCATGCCGTGGATGGGGATTTGATGCCATAAGGCGGCGGACGGACGCCGGTTCACGGTCTGTTCGCCACCTTGTTCGCGCCATGTTCTGGCCTGGCAAGCCTGTGGATAAGTTTGGGGAAGACCGGGGCCGCCCAAGCAGCGGAGAATCGGCGCCAGAGTCGCGATGGGCTGTCGGCGCCCGCCCCCCAACCAGTGTGATCAGTCGGCGAGCTGCGTTCGCCGCGGCGCGCTATCGGCCCGGAGCGGTCGCCGGATTGGAAGCCGAGGCATTGGAATCGGCATTGCCGGGCGCGACGCCGAGCTCGGCAAGCGGCTCCTTGGGCTGGTGCTCGGCGACGTTGGCGGGCTCTCCGCCCGGTGCCATCGCCTGCGCGATGCTGTTCGCCGTGATCGGCTCCTCGTTGCTGGCGCTGCTGAACACCGCGCCGAGCAGCACCAGCACGAACACGAACGCCAATCCGGTCAGGCCAATGCGGACACGCTGCATGCGTCGCTTCTCTCCGCCCCACGCAAGAAGCGAGCGAGGTTAACGAAAGCCGCGGCGCTTGTCGAACCCCGCCGGCATTCGTCGAAAATCCCGCGGCTTGCCGCCGGTGCGAGTGAAAATATCCGCTTGACGTTCGTTGCGGCGCCCGCGAAGTGCGGACTATGCAAAAGACCCTGCTTTCCACTGCCGCCGTAGCGGCCTTCCTCGCCCTCGCAGCCTGCAGCAACGAGCCGGAAACCGTCAGCGCCGGTGGCGCCGATCCCCAGGCCGAACAGCTCAAGAAGGCGCCGCCGGTGACGCTGCCGCCCGCCATCAGGGCCAGCAAGACCTATCGCTGCAAGGACAACAGCCTGATCTACGTGACCTTCATGACCGACGATGTGACGGCCGCGGTCCGCGACAAGCAGGAGGATCCTCCGGTCGCCACGCTGAAGGCGCCGGCGCCGGGCGAACCCTATGTGTCGGAAGGCTATTCGCTGAGCGGCAGCGGCGACGCCGTCACCTACAACTCGCCCGAAAAGGGCTCGCAGAGCTGCAAGGGCTAGGCTCGAATCCATAACCCGTCGAAATAACGGCCGGTCGAACCCCTGTTCGGCCGGCCGTTCGATTCAGGCCGGCTCCCGGGCCCCTTCGGAAAAGGCGGCCATGCGGCGCTGCATCTCGTCGTCCGGAACATCCTCGACATGGGTCGCCAGCGTCCAGCTATGGCCGAACGGATCGACCACGGTGCCGGTGCGGTCGCCGTAGAATTGGTCCTCGACCGCCCGCTCCTGCGTGGCGCCGGCCGAGACCGCCCGCTCGAACGCCGCATCGACGTCGGGAAGGTAGATCATCAGCCCGGCGGTGGCGCCGCCCCGCGATTTCGGGCTGAGCTTGCCCATGTCGGGCCATTCGTCCGACAGCATGACGATCGAATCGCCGATCCTGATCTCGGCATGGGCGATCTTGTCCCCCATCGGCAGGCGCAGCAGCTCGGTCGCGCCGAACGCTTTCTTGTAGAAATCGAGCGCGGCATTGCCGTCGTCCACGATGAGATAGGGGGTAACGCTATGATAGCCTTCGGGAACTGGCTTGACGCTCAACGCTTGATCCTTCCCAGGCGAGAACAAAGGGTGATCGTCCATACACCCGGGCCTGCCCTTCGACAAACGATATTCGATGGAATAGAGGCCGCGCATGTCCAGCCCCATCACCCCTGAAATCGTCGCCGAGCACGGCCTTTCGCCCGAGGAATATGAGCGCGTGCTCCACGCCATGGGGCGCGAGCCGAACCTCACCGAACTCGGCATCTTCTCGGTCATGTGGTCCGAGCATTGCTCCTACAAATCGTCGCGCCTCCACCTCAAGAAGCTGCCGACGACCGGGCCGCAGGTGATCTGCGGCCCCGGCGAGAATGCCGGCGTGGTCGACATCGGTGACGGCCAGGCCGCCATCTTCAAGATGGAGAGCCACAACCACCCCTCCTACATCGAGCCGTATCAGGGCGCCGCGACCGGCGTCGGCGGCATATTGCGCGACGTCTTCACGATGGGCGCGCGGCCGATCGCCAACATGAACGCGCTGCGCTTCGGCCGCCCCGATCACCCCAGGATGCGCCACCTGATCGCGGGCGTCGTTTCCGGCATCGGCGGCTACGGCAATTGCGTCGGCGTGCCGACCGTGGGCGGCGAGGTCAATTTCCACCGCGCCTATGACGGCAACATCCTGGTCAATGCGATGACGGTGGGGATCGCCGATCAGGACAAGATCTTCTATTCGGCCGCCTCGGGCGTCGGCAATCCGATCGTCTATGTCGGCTCCAAGACCGGGCGCGACGGCATCCACGGCGCGACCATGGCGAGCGCCGACTTCTCCGAGGACAGCGAGGAGAAGCGCCCCACCGTCCAGGTCGGCGATCCCTTCACCGAGAAACTGCTGATCGAGGCCTGCCTCGAGCTGATGGCGTCCGACGCGATCGTCGCCATCCAGGACATGGGCGCGGCCGGCCTTACCTCCTCGTCAGTCGAGATGGCCTCCAAGGGCGGCGTCGGCATCGAGCTCGACATGAACGCGGTCCCCTGCCGCGAGGAGGGCATGACCCCTTACGAGATGATGCTGTCGGAATCGCAGGAACGGATGCTGATGGTTCTGAAGCCCGGCCGCGAGGCCGAGGCCGAAGCCATCTTCCGCAAATGGGAGCTCGACTTCGCGGTCATCGGCCGGGTCACCGAGACCGGCCACATGGTGCTGAAGTGGAACGGCGAGGTCGCCGCCGACATCCCGCTCGCCCCGCTCGCCGACGAAGCCCCCTGCTACGACCGGCCGTGGGTGCCGACGCCAAAGCCCGCGCCGCTGAGCGACGTGCCCGAAAGCGCCGACATCGGCGCCGACCTCTTGAAGCTGATGGCCTCGCCCGATCTCGCCAGCCGCCGCTGGATCTGGGAGCAGTACGACCACATGGTCGGCGCCGACACCGTCCAGCGCCCCGGCGGCGACGCGGCGGTGGTGCGAGTGCACGGCACCGACAAGGCGCTCGCCATCACCACCGATTGCACGCCGCGCTATTGCTACGCCGACCCCATCGAGGGCGGCAGGCAGGCGATCGCCGAAGCCTGGCGCAACCTGTGCGCGGTCGGCGCCAGTCCGCTGGCGGCCACCGACTGCATGAACTTCGGCAACCCGCAGCGCCCCGAGATCATGGGCCAGTTCGTCGGCTGCATCGAAGGCATGGCCGAAGCGTGCCGGGCGCTCGACTTCCCGATCGTGAGCGGGAACGTGTCGCTCTATAACGAGAGCAAGGCCACCGGCGGCGGCTCCGCCATCCTCCCCACCCCCGCCATCGGCGGCCTCGGCCTGATCGACGACTGGCGCAAGGCGGCGACGATCGCGTTCAAGGCCGAGGGGGAATGGGTGTTCGTGGTCGGCGCTCCCGCGCAAGAGCATCTCGGCCAGTCGCTCTGGCTGCGCGAAGTCCACGGCCGCGAGGAGGGCCCGCCCCCTCCCGTCGACCTTGCCGCGGAGCGGGCAGCGGGCGATTTCATCCGCTCGGCCATTGCGGGCGGGCTCGCCACCGCCGTCCATGACGTCGCCGACGGCGGGATCCTCGTGGCCGCCGCCGAAATGGCGCTCGCAGCCGATATCGGGCTTCTCATCGACGGCGAGTGGTTCGACGGCCACGCCGCCGCCCGCCTGTTCGGCGAGGATCAGGGCCGCTATCTCATTGCCACCGCGAACACCGAGGCGCTTGCCGAAGCCGCCGAACGGGCGGGGGTCGACATCGCCTATCTCGGCTGCACCGGCGGAACCGCGATCGCGGACGACGGCGCCAACGTGGCTCTCCCGCTTGCCGAGCTGCGGCGTGCCCACGAGGGCTTCCTGCCGCGCCTGATGGGCAAGGAGCTGGCGGTCGCTTGAGGCGGGCTGCTCGATTCTGCCGGATTCCTTGATCCCGGCAGCGGCGCTAAGGCTATTGCGAAACATTCTCATTAGAGCTATACCCGCTCTCAAGGAGACGGGGATGGTTGTCTGCATCTGCAATGCGATTCGCGAGTGCGAGGTCCGCAAGGCCGCTCAGGGCGGCGCCTCCTGCCCGTCCAGCGCCTATGCCACGATGGGCCGCCGCGCCCGTTGCGGCCAGTGTTTCCCCTTCGCCCGCGAAATTATCGCCGCCGAACGTGCTACCGCTTAGCATTAGCTCATTTTCCTGAGATTTCCGCCCTTTTTCGCCTTCATTTCCAGGCGGCGCTGAGCTATCTGCTCGTTCGAACGGAGGGCCGCGATGAAGGGCGACGACAAGGTAATCGAGTTCCTGAACGAGGCGCTCAAGAACGAGCTCACCGCGGTCAACCAATATTGGCTCCACTACCGCCTGCTCGACAATTGGGGCGTTCGCCGGCTCGCCGAATTCGAGCGCGGGGAATCGATCGACGAGATGAAGCACGCGGACCGCTTGGCGGAGCGGATCCTGTTCCTCGACGGCCTGCCCAACTTCCAGATGCTCGGGCGGCTGCGCATCGGCGAAACGGTCGAGGAGGTGCTGCGCGCCGACCTGGAGCTGGAGCTCGAGGCGGTGGTGCAGTTGCGCAACGCGGTCGAATATTGCGAGACCAAGCGCGACTATGTCAGCCGCGACCTGTTCGCCGAGATCCTCCGCAACGAGGAGGAGCATGTCGACTCGCTCGAGACCCAGTTCGCAATGATCGAGCGGATGGGCCTGCAGAACTATATCCAGCTCCAGTCGAAGCCCGCCGAAGAGTGACTCCGGGCGCGTGACCGCCGCCGACGAGGCGACTGCGCGCATCGCCACCCTCGACATCCTGCGCGGAGTCGCGGTGATGGGCATATTGGCGATGAACATCGTCGGTTTCGCGATGCCGATGCAGGCCTATTTCAATCCCCGCGCCTACGGCGGCGCGGAAGGCGCCGACCTCGCCGCCTGGGCGGTCAACTTCGTCCTGTTCGATGGCAAGATGCGCGGCCTGTTCAGCTTCCTGTTCGGCGCCAGCATGCTGCTCGTGATCGATCGCGCGGAGAAAAAGGGGGGATCGCCGGCCGAGATCCATTTCCGCCGGATGATCTGGCTGCTGCTGTTCGGGCTGGCCCATTATTATCTGGTCTGGCTTGGCGACATCCTCGCCCATTACGCGATCGTCGGAATGATCGCCTTCCTCTACCACCGAATGCCCGTGGATCGGCTGGTGCGGTGGGGCGTGATCTTCCTGGCGGCGCAGCTGCTGCTGATGGGCGCCGGCGCCTACGGCTTCTTCGCGGCCGAGCATGCGGCGCTCGCCCCCGGCGCCACTGCGGAGGCGGTGAGGCAATGGCGCTCGATGAGCCTCGACTTCCGCACCCTTTCGCCGAGCGAGCTCGCCGCCAGCCTCGCAATCTATCGAGGCGGCTATGACGATGTGATCCGCTACCAGCTCACCAGCGGCGTTCTCGGGCCGGCGGTCCAACTGGTTGGCAACGGCTTCGAGACGCTCGGCCTGATGCTGCTCGGCATGGCCTCGCTCAGGAGCGGGTTCCTCACCGGCGATTGGGATGTGGCGCGCTATCGCCGCGTCGCCCTCGCCTTCCTGGGCATGACCATTCCCGCTTATGCGCTGCTCGCCTGGTCCATCTACCGCTCCGGTTTCAGCCCGGCCATGATCCTGGCCGGCTCGTTCGGGCTGGGAACCGTGCTGCGGCCGGCGATGGTGATCGGCTATGCGGCGCTCATCATCCTGCTGGCGCGGCGCGGCGGCGCGCTCGTCCGGCGCCTCGCCGCCGCCGGCCGCGCCGCCTTCACCAACTACCTCGGCACCAGCCTGATCGTCACCGGCTTCTTCTACGGCCTGGGGCAGTTCGGCCGGCTCGACCGCGCCGAGCTGTGGCTGGTCGTGCTGCCGGTCTGGGCGCTGATGCTGCTCTGGTCGAAGCCGTGGCTGGAGCGCTACCGCTACGGCCCGTTCGAATGGCTCTGGCGCTCGCTCGCCCGCGGCGAGCCGCAGCCGATGCGCAAGGCGCCGGCCGGCTGAGCTGATTGTTCAGGGTGACGCCTCAGCGCGTCAGAAGCGGCCGAATTCCTGGTTGTTGACGCCGCGATTGCCGAAGCCGGGGCGACGCTCCATCAGCGGGTTGGTCTCTTTTTCGAACAGCTCCATCGTCTCGCGATAGAGCGGGCGCAGCCTGGCGACCGAGGGCAGGATATCGTCCGGGAACAGGCGGGATTCGACGGCTCGGCGGCCGGCGAACTCGATCTCCTCGGCGAGCTCGCCGAGCGGCTCGGCGCCGAACTGGCGCGCTTCAGACTTGAGCGTATGGGCCGGGATGACCAGCCCGGCGGCGTCCTTGCGGTGCATCGCCTCCTCGATCTTGTCGACCGACTTCTCGCCGTCCTCGCGGAAATAGCCGAGGATTCGGACGAAGCCTGCGCCCAGCTCGGTCCGGGTGCGCTGGAACACGCTCCAGTCCACGATCGGATCCGATTCCTCCTCCAACGCCGCTCTCCATCCCCGGTACCGACAGCGGACCATAGGGTGTCGGGGTAAACAGCCGGTTGACGATCAGGCGGCGGTGACCTCGAAAGCGGCGGGGTCGGCGGGGTCGGGTTGGAGGCGCCAACCCCGCTCCTGGCACAGCGCGGCAAGCTCGCGCGGCGCGACCGGATCGTCGGCGAGGATGCGGATACGGCCGCTGCCGCCCATCTCGCGGATCGCGCGGGTGAGGCGCAAGGCGGGCCAGGGGCAGAGCATCCCCCGCGCGTCGACGAGCCTCGGGCTCATGTGTCGAACGGGTTGCGCGACGCCCGTGCCGACAGCCGCACCGGCACCGCGCCGAACGCCAGATCTTTGCGGATGCCGTTGATGAGGTAGCGAAGATAGCTGTCGGGCAGCTGGTCGACGCGGGTGCCGAACAGCACGAAGCTCGGCGGCCGCGTGTTGACCTGGGTGATGTACCTGAGCTTGATCCGCCGCCCGCCGGGCGCCGGCGGCGGATTGCGCTCCACCGCTTCCTCGAACCAGCGGTTGAGCTGCCCCGTCGAGACCCGCTTCGACCAGATCTCGCGCACCTCGAACGCGCTCGCGAGAAGCTGGTCGAGCCCCTTGCCGGTCCTGCCCGATACGGTCAGCAGCGGCACGCCCCGAGCCTGGCTGAGACCCTCTTCCAGCGCCGCCTTGATGCCGTTGAACAGCGCGCTCTGGTGCTCGGCGACGTCCCACTTGTTGATCGCGACGAGGAGCGCCCGGCCCTCCTGCAGCACGTTGTCGGCGATGCGCAGGTCCTGCGCCTCGAGGCCGCGCGTGCCGTCGAGCAGCAGCACGACGACCTCGGCGAAGTCCACCGCCCGCCGGGCGTCGGCGACCGACAGCTTTTCCAGCTTGTCCTCGACCTTGGCCTTCTTGCGCATTCCGGCGGTATCGATCAGCCGCACCGGCCGGGTCTCGCCGCCGCGGTCCTTCCACACCCAGTCGATCGCGATCGAATCCCGGGTGATGCCCGCTTCCGGCCCCGTGATCAGCCGCTCCTGCTCGAGGAAGCGGTTGATCAGGGTCGATTTGCCGGCGTTGGGGCGGCCGACGATCGCCAGCTTGAGGGGCCCCTCGCCTTCCGCCTCAGCCTCCCCCGTGCCGGGCTCCCGCTCGACGTAGGGGCGCAGATGCTCGAACAGGTCGACCACCCCCTCGCCATGCTCGGCGCTCATCGCGATCGGCTCGCCCAGGCCAAGCGCATAGGCCTCGAGGATGCCACTCTCCCCCGACCGCCCCTCGACCTTGTTGGCGGCGAGGATCACCGGCGTGGTCTCGCTCCTCAGCCAGCGGCCGATCTCCTCGTCGAGCGGCGTGACTCCGGCGCGGGCGTCGATCAGGAACAAGGCGACGTCCGCTTCGCGCACCGCCGCCACCGTCTGCGCGCGCATCCGCCCCGGCAGGGTCTGGGGGTCCTCGTCCTCGTAGCCGGCGGTGTCGATGACCCGGAAGTCGAGGCCGAGCAGGCTAGCGTTGCCCTCGCGCCGGTCGCGGGTCACGCCCGGGCGGTCGTCGACGAGCGCCAGCTTCCTGCCGACCAGCCGGTTGAACAGCGTCGACTTGCCGACATTGGGACGGCCGACGATCGCGACGGTGGGCAGCTTCGCCATAGGCGGCGGCCCTGCCGCCTTAACGCCAGGCGGTCAACCGGCCTTCGTCGTGGAGCACGAACAGCGTGTTGTTCGCCACCACCAGCGGCAGCGACACGCGCATGTCGGTATCGACCGTCGATTGCACGCTTCCGTCGAGGGGAGAGACATTGACCAGCTCGCCCTGGCTGTTGGCGAGGATCAGGCGGTCGCCGGCGAGCACCGGGCCGACCCAGCCGACCTGGCCCTTCTTGTCCTTCTCGTCGCGGAAGCGCCGCAGCTGGGTCATCCACTTCACCTTGCCGGTCGAGCGGGCGATGGCGAGCAGCTGCGCCTGATCGGTCACGACGAAGATCCAGTCGCCCGCCACCCAGGGCGTGGAGATGCCGGCGACGTTGATCTCCCAGATGCGCTGGCCGGTGTTGAGCTCGAGCGCGACCATTCGCCCGCCCTGGCCGATCGCGTAGACGCGGCCGTTGTCGATCACCGGCTCCGCGTCGATGTCCGACAGCGAGCCGACCGAGGTCGAGATGCTGGTGCGCGACAGCGCGTCCTGCCAAACGACTCGGCCGTTCTCGTAACGGTAGGCGTTGAGCTCGCCCGACGAGTATCCGGCGACGACCGTGCCCTGCGAGGCGGCCGGTGCGGCGGTGCCGAACACGCCGGCCAGCTCGAGCGTGCCCGAGCCGGTCCAGCGGGTGGCGCCGTCGGCGGGGCTGAGCGCGTAGAGCTGGTTGTCCTGGCTGGTGACGTAGACATTCTCGTTGGCGATGGTCGGCGCGCCGCGCAGCGGGCCGCCGGGGCGCACGCGCCAGATCTCGGTGCCGGTGGCGGCGTCGTAAGCGGCCGCGTCGCCGATTCCGCTGGTCGCGTAGATTCGGCCGCCGTCGTAGCTGACGCCGCCGCCGAACAGCACGCCGTGGGCGCCGGTCGATTCGCCGGACAGCCAGCTCTTGCCGCCGCGCCGGTCCTGCGCCGATCCGACCTGAGCGCTCCATACCTCGGCGCCGCTGTTGGCGTCGAAGGCGCGGACCACGGCCTGCGTGTCGATCGTGTAGACCCGGCCGTCGGCCACCACCGGCGCCGATGCGAGCCGGGCGCGCGAGCCGCTGCCCTGGCCGATCTTCGCCGTCCAGACGCGTCCGAGCGCGGCGCCGAGCGAGAGATGGCCCATCGACTTGGCGGCGTTGCCGCCCGGCTGGGTCCAGCTGTCGTTGGTGACGGCGGGCGGCAGCGTGATCGCGACGTCGGCCAGCGCGGGATCGACCTCGACGCTGGCTTCGGAGGCCAGCACCGCGATGCGCTGTCCGACGGTCGGAGTCGAAGGCTTCTTGCTGCCGCTGAATATCCCGCAGCCGCCCAGTAAGCCGACGGCCGCCAGTGCGATTACCACTCGCTTCATTGATTCGCTTCCCTCGTTGCGGCGGCGCTTTCACCGTCCGCGTCCTGTGTTGCATCGACTCCGAGCGCGCCGGCCATCTGCACGGCGCGCGAGCGAAGGCTGCGCGCGAGCGTCTTGTCGTTGGCCATTGCGGCGAAAATGCGGGCGGCCTGGGCCGGTTGCTGCTGCTTGAGATACGCCAGGCCCACCAGCTCGCCGGCGCTTCCGAACCAGGGGTTGCCGGCCTGGGCGAGCGGCTGCAGGCGCTGGATCACCTGCGCGGGAGGAAGCCGGTCGAACTCGATGGCGGTCTGCCGGATCAGCGCCAGGTGGCGATAGGGCTCGGCGAACTCGTCATTCTCCGCGATGGCTTTGAACGCGGCGATCGCGGCCGCGTCGTTGTTGCTCTGGATGGCGACGTCCGCCTTGGTCAGCAAAGCCGCCGCGCGGTAGCCGGGCGTGCCTTCCTCGGCCAGCTGGTCGAGCCGCGGCGCGACCGTATTGGTCTTGCCGCCCTGGATGTCGGCGAACACCCCGGTCAGGATCTCGCCCTGCTCGCCGGCGCGGGCCTGCTTGTGGTTCTGCCACCAGATCACGCCGCCGATGATCGCCAGCAGCAGCACGATGCCGCCGACGATCGCCCAGCCGTAGCGCTTCCACACGCTTGCGAGCTGGTCGCGGCGCAGTTCCTCGTCGACTTCGCGATAGAAGGTCTCGTTGCTGACCGGCTTGATCGCCAAGATCTCTCTCCGAATTGATGGCGCTTCCGTCTCAGACAGGATCGAAGATGAACGGAAGATTTGCGCGCCGGTTGCTGCCCCTCAGCTCCTCTAAAGGCAGGCGCAGGCGAGGGGAAGGCTCTTCACTTTTGGGCGCGGTAGATCTGCTCTTCGGTCGGGAAGGCGCGCGCGCGCACCTCGGCGGCGTAGGCCTCGGCGGCGGCGCCGATCCGTCCCGCCAGGTCGTCGAAGCGCTTCACGAACCGCGGCGTTCGCTCGAACAGGCCGAGCATGTCCTCGGTGACGAGCACCTGGCCGTCGCATTGCGCCGACGCGCCGATGCCGATCGTCGGGCAGGCGACGGCGCGGGTCGCCTCGACCGCGATCTCCTCCATCACCCCTTCCAGCACCAGCGCGAAACAGCCCGCCTCGGCGACCGCCTTGGCGTCGGCGAGGATCTTCGCCGCCTCGGCATCATCGCGGCCGCGGGCGCGGTAGCCGCCGAGCGCGTTCACCGCCTGGGGGGTCAGGCCGACATGGCCGATCACGGGAATCCCGCGCTGCGTCAGGAAGGCGACCGTCTCGGCCATCGCTTCGCCGCCCTCGAGCTTGACCGCGGCGGCGCCGGTCTCCTTCAGCACCCGCGCCGCGCTCTCGAACGCCTGCGCCGGGCTCGCCTCGTAGGAGCCGAACGGCATGTCGATCGCCACCACCGCATGATAGGAGCCGCGCACCACCGCCGCGCCGTGCGCGCACATCATCTCGAGGCTGACCGGGATGGTCGAGGGAAGGCCGTAGATCACCTGCCCCAGGCTGTCGCCGACCAGGAGCAGGTCGCAATGGGGATCGAGCAGCTGCGCCATCCGCGCCGTATAGGCGGTCAGCATCACGATCGGCTCGCCGCCTTTCCTCTCCTGGATCTTCGGCACGGTCAGCCGCCGCATCGGCGCCGGCGTCGGATGGGCGCGGCTGGTGGCCGTGTCGAGCGTGTAGGTGGACATGGCGCCTCTTAGCGCGCGCCCGGCGGTTCCGCCAGCTAACCGCCGAACTGCATCAGCACCAGCCCGGCCGCGAGCACGATCGCCGCGACGACGCGGCGGCGGCCGAAGCCCTCGCCGAGGAACAGGGTTCCCATCAGCGCGGCGAACACCACCGAGGTCTCGCGCAGCGCCGACACCTTGGCCGTCTCCATCAGGCGGAAGGCATAGAGCGCCGAGCCGAACGACAGGATCGACAGCGCGCCGGCGGGAACACCGTAGCGCCACTTCAAGGCGACGGCGCGGGCGAGCGCATTGCGGCGCAGCACCAGCGCCGTGAGCGTGATCGCGATGCCGTCGAGCAGGAACAGCCAGACGATGAAGGTGAACGGATCCGGCGCGATCCGAACGCCGCGGGCGTCGGTCACGTTGTACAGCGAAATCCCGACCGCGGTCCCGACCGCCCACAGCAATGCCGAGCGATGCGGATGGTCGCGAAGCGCCACCCCCCGCGGCGGCAACGCGAACGCCGCGACCGCGGCCGTCGCCAGGATCAGCCCGAGCCAGGAGAGCGGCGCCAGCTCCTCGCGCAGCAGCACGAGCGCGGCCATGGCCGTGAGCAGCGGCGCCGCGCCGCGCATCACCGGGAACACGAGCGACAGGTCGCCGCGCTGCATCGCCCGGATCATGCAGATCTGGTAGAAGAAGTGCGCCGGCAGCGCCAAAGCCAGCGCGCCCCAGGTCGCCCGGTCGGGAGCGGGCACGAAGAAGGCGGCGGGCAGGATCAGCAGCGCCGCGCTGACCGACAGGATCGCCCGCGACAACAGGATGTCGCTGCCCATCTTGACCGACATGTTGGCGGCCGCGAGCGTGATCGCTGAAAACAGGCCCAGGCAGACGGCGAGCAGGGTGTCGTTCATCGGGCCGCCCTAGGCCGGCGGCCGGTTCTCAGCCATCCTCGCCGCCACGCATGCTGCGTTCCCACGCCTGGACAGGAGTGCTGGCCGGCCGGAACGTCGCGCCCCGCTAATCCGAACCGGTCGGCGGCGCGGATGCCGACCGCCCCGCCTCGGCCTGAAGCCCCGTATGGTGCGCCACGAAGGCGTACATGTCGGAATATTCCTCGATCTGCTTGTCGGTCGGCTTGCCCGAGCCGTGGCCGGCGCGGGTTTCGATGCGGATCAGGTGGGGATCGCCGGCCGGGTTCGCGTGCTGGAGCGCGGCGATATACTTGAAGCTGTGGCCGGGCACGACGCGGTCGTCGGTGTCGGCGGTGGTCACCAGCAGCGGCGGATAATCTCGGCCCGATCGGATATTGTGGTAGGGCGAATAGGCGTAGAGATAGCGGAAGTCGGCCTCCTTCGAGGGATAGCCGTAATCGTCGACCCAGTAGCGCCCGGCGGTGAAGCGGTCGAAGCGCAGCATGTCCATCACCCCCACCGTCGGCAGCGCCGCCGCGAACAGGTCCGGCCGCTGGTTCAGAACCGCGCCGACGAGCAGGCCGCCGTTCGATCGCCCCTCGATCGCCAGCCGCTGGCGGGAGGTGACGCCCTCCTCGATCAGATATTCGGCGGCCGCGATGAAATCGTCGAACACATTCTGCTTGTTGGCCAGCCGCCCGGCGTCGTGCCACGCCTTGCCGTACTCGCCGCCGCCCCGCAGGTTCGCCACCGCGAGCACCCCGCCCATGTCGACCCAGGTCAGCCAGCGCGGCTGGAAGCGCGGCACCTCGGGCGCGTTGAAGCCGCCATAGCCGTAGAGGATCGTGGGCTGGTTCCTGAGCTTCACATCCTTGCGGTGGATCAGGAACATCGGGATCCGGGTGCCGTCCTTGGTGCGGTAGAAACGCTGCTCGACCGACAGGTTCTCGGGCATGAAGGCGAGCCGCGGCTGCGCCCATACCGAAGTCTGGCCGGTCGCGCTGTCGTAGCGGTAGATCGAGGTCGGCGTGTTGAAGCTGGCGAACGAGTAGAAGGTCTCGCTGTCGCTGGCGTCGCCCGAAAAGCCGGTCGCGGTGCCGATCCCCGGAAGCGTCACCTTGCCCACCTGGCGCCCGTCGAGCGTGTAGGTGCGGATCTCGGTCTTGGCGTCGACCAGGTAGGCGGCGATCAGCTGGTTTCCGACGATCGAGGCGCCGTTCAGCGTCGCCTCGTCCTCCGCCACCAGCTCCTTCACCTCGAGCGCCGGCAGGCTGATGTCGGTCGATACGATCCGAAGCCGCGGCGCCTCGCGATTGGTCGCCCAGTAGAAGACGTTGCCGCTGTTGCCGATATACTGCCAGTCGTGCTGGAGCCCGGCGATCAGCCGCCGCGGCTGCGCGCGCGGCTGGCTGAGGTCGATCAACGTGATGTCGTGGCGCGCCTCGGTGCCTTCGTCGCTGGTCACGATCAGCCAGCGCCCGTCGTCGGACACCTCGGCCGTGTTGCTCAGCTTCGGCCGGTCGGGCTGCGAATAGACCAGCCGGTCCTCGCTCTGCGGCGTTCCCAGCTTGTGGAAATAGACCGCCTGTCCCTCGTTCAGCGACTGGAACTGCTGCCCCGCCTTGGGCTCGGCGAAGCGCGAATAATAGAAGCCCGATCCGTCCTTGGCCCAGTCGAGATTGGAGAATTTCACCCACTTGATCTCGTCGGGCAGCAGGCGCCCGGTGCGGGTGTCGATCACCCGCACGATCCGCCAGTCGGTGCCGCCCTCCTGGACCGAATAGAGCAGCCTGCTGCCGTCTTTGGAAGGGTCCCACTCGGCCAGCGCGGTCGCTCCGTCGTCCGACCAGGTGTTGGGGTCGATCAGCATCCGCGGCTGCCCGTTCAGGCTGTCGCGCACGTACAGCACCGACTGGTTCTGAAGGCCGTTGTTCAAGGTGTAGAAATAGCGCCCGCCCGCTTTTTCCGGCACGCCGTAGCGCTCGAAGTCGTAGAGCTGGGTCATGCGCTGCCGGAACGCGGCCCGGGCCGGAAGCGTGGCGAGGTAGCTTTCAGTGAGCGCGTTCTGCTCGGCGACCCATTGCCGCACCTTCGGATTCTCGCGCACGTCGTCCTCGAGCCAGCGGTACGGATCCGCCACCGGCACCCCGAACTGGGTTTCGACGAGGTTCTGCCGCTCGGTGTTCGGGTAGACCAGCGACGCGCGCGGCACTGCCGGCGCGGCTTCGGGCGCGGGCGCGTCGGCGGTCGCGCAGCCGCTCAGCGGAACCAGGCAAAGGCTCAAGGCAAGACTCAGGGGATGACGCATCGGGGCCTCTTTCGCTGCAGAACGAACTTCCGCGCGCTAAGCCACTGGCCCCTGCACTGTCAAAGCCCGCGCCTCCCGGGCACGGACGGGATCAGGCGTCTTCGAGCTCGTCCTGGTCCGCGCCCTGCACCGGCCCCGAATCCTGGCCCTTGGCGGAAACGTCGCGGTCGACCAGCTCGATGATCGCGATCGGCGCGGCGTCGGAGGCGCGCAGCCCCGCCTTGATGATGCGGGTATAGCCGCCGTTGCGCTCGGCATAACGCGGCGCCAGCGTGTCGAACAGCTTGACGAGCTGGGTATCGTCGAGCAGCCGCGCATGCGCCAGGCGGCGGTTGGAAAGGCCGCCCTTCTTGGCCAGCGTGATCAGCTTCTCGACATAGGGCCGAAGCTCCTTGGCCTTGGCCGTCGTGGTGGTGATCTGCTCGTGCTTGATCAGCGCGGCCGCCATGTTGCGGAACAGGGCCGCCCGGTGGCTCGAGGTACGCTGAAGCTTTCGCCCGCCGACGCGATGACGCATGTCTCTTCTCCGTTCGTCCGGAAGCCGTGCAAGGCACTTCCGGCCAGGCGGTCGAAGGGGACCGCCCAAACCCTCCAATGCAAAACGGGGCCGCTCAGCCCCGCACTCGTGGCGCTCCAAGAGCGGATCGGGGCGGAAGAGTCAAGGCTCCCGCGCCATCTGCGACCGTCCCGCAACAGTCGTGCAAAAATTCGAGCGGCCGCCGCTCCGGCCTTCGCTCGTTAATCTGGCCCGGTTACGGTCGCGGCCATGGGCAGGATCGACACACTTCTGATTGAGAACCTTTTTTCGCCGATCTTCGGCTGGGTGCACCACCGCCTCGGCGTCGATCAGTGGCGCGTCGCGCTCGAATGCCTCAACGGCACCTTCGCTTTCTACCTGGCAGGGCTCGCGCTGACGATTTCCGGCAAGGGCCTCAACGAAGGCATCTTCGTCGATCTCCTCACCGGCCTCGCCTGGCTCACGATCATCCAGGGGCTTCGGCGCGCCACCTGCCGCCAGGCGGGCTCCTCGATCGGCGGCCAGACGGCGCGGATGCGGGAAACGCCGTTCCGGGCGGTTCTCCTGATCCTCCTGCCCTTCAGCCTCTATTATGCGCAGGACCTCAACGATCTGTGCCATACGATCTCGCTCATGCTCCTGATCGCCCACCTGTATTTCAAGAGCTGCGACATGCCGCCGCCCAGGGGGAAGCGCCAACTCGCCTACAGCCGCAGCTGAAAGGCGCGCCGGGCTGAGGAACAAGGCGGGGGCCGCAAGCGTCTTACTCTTCAGACGGAGCCGAAACGGTTCGGCTTCCAGCACTGGGAGTTACGCGATGAGTCTCATACTCGCATTGATCATCGGGGGCGTCATCGGCTGGCTTGCAAGCATCGTCATGCGGACCGATGGACAGCAGGGCATGCTGCTGAACGTCGTCGTCGGCATCGTCGGCGCGCTGCTCGGCAGCTTCCTGCTGGCGCCGCTGATCGGCGGCGGCAACCTGCTCGCCGGCAATTTCGACATCCGCACGTTGCTGGTGTCGCTGCTCGGCGCGATCATCCTCCTGGCGGTCGTCAACCTCTTCCGCCGGGGCCGGGTGCGCTAAGCATCCCGAATTGTTGAACTCTCGGCCCGCGGGTCCCAAACCCGCGGGCCTTTCTTTGGTCCGCAGCCTGCTTCCGGCTGCTAAGGCCTGGCTTTCTCCTCCGCTTTCTCCTCCGCTTTCTCCTGCGCCTGCTCGGCGACCTCGCGCGCCTCGTTCACCGAAGCCTCGATGGCGGGCGCGGAGGCGGCCTTGTCGGGATCGGGCGTTGGATCGTTGCCGCCGCACGCGGCGAGCAGGCCGAGCGACAGGAGGAAACAGCGGATCTTCATGGGGGCTCTACGCCTGCCGGCGGCCGCCCGTTCCTTCATCCCCGGCCTAGCGCAGCCCGCGGCTCTCCCTGCGCCCTTGTTCCGGACGGTCGCCGCGGAGATTGGCGCCGATCGAAGCAAAAGGGGTTTTTTTGTGCTGCCGCGCCGCCTACAGGCCCCGGCATGTTGCGTACCCTGTTGCTTGCCTCCCCCCTTCTCGCCGCGCCCGCCGCAGCGCAGGAGCCGGTCGACGGCCTTCCCGACAACGTCATCATCGTCACCGGCGAAGGCCTGCGCGCCGGCCTGGGCGAGGACGTTTACGACAGCGTTTCGATCGACCGGGATCGGCTCACCGGAGCGGCCTCCAACCGCCTCGACGAGATCCTCAAGGAGGTCCCCGGCTTCCAGCTTTTCCGGCGCTCCGACGCCCGCTCCGCCAACCCGACCAGCCAGGGGGCCACCCTGCGCGCGCTCGGCGGCAACGCGTCGAGCCGAGCGCTGCTGCTGCTCGACGGCGTGCCGCAGACCGATCCGTTCGGCGGCTGGGTGAGCTGGCCCGCCTATGACCCGCAGCGGCTCGGCGCGGTGCGCGTGGTGCGCGGCGGCGGCAGCGGCGCCAACGGTCCCGGCGCGCTGGCCGGCACGATCGAGCTGATCTCCGCCCGCCCCTCGGAGCTCGAAGGGCTCGGAGCGGCCCTCGCCTACGGCAGCCGCGACAGCCTCGACGCGCGCGCGGGCGCCGGGCTCGCGCTCGGCGCCGGCTTCCTCAGCCTGTCCGGGAGCTATGCGCGCGGCGACGGCTTCGTGCCGGTCGTCGAAGAGCAGCGCGGGCCGGTCGACCGGGCGTCTCCCTACGAGCAGGCGAGCGCTTCGCTGCGCGCGGTGGCGCCGCTGTCGGACTCGGTCGAGCTGCAGGCGAACGGGCTGTGGTTCAGCGACGACCGCGAGCGCGGCACCGCCTTCAGCGAGATCGCGACGACCGGAGCGGACGCTTCGCTGCGGCTGGTGGGGCCGCGCTGGCAGGCGCTGGCCTATGTGCAGACGCGCGATTTCTACAACAGCTTCGCCAGCGTCAACGCGGCCCGGACGTCCGTCAGCCAGGCGTCCGAGCAGTACAACGTCCCCTCGACCGGGCTCGGCGCGCGCTTCGAGCTGCGCCCGTCGCTGGGGCGCGGCGCCGAGCTGCGCCTTGGCGGCGACTGGCGCCAGACCGAGGGCGAGACCCGCGAGCGCTTCAACTTCCAGAACGGAATCGGCACGCGCGGGCGGGTGGCCGGCGGGCGCACGACGACGCTCGGCGCCTTCGCCGAGGCGGCGCTCGAGCGCGGCCCCTTCACGCTCACCGGCGGCGGCCGAATCGACCGCTGGCGGATCCAGGACGGCTTCCTCGACGAGCGGGTATTCGCAACCGGCCAGGTGCTGACCGACACCGATTTCTCCGACCGGGCAGGCTGGGAGCCGACCGGCCGCGCCGGCCTCGCCTGGCGGCCGGGCGAAGCGGTGACGCTGCGCGCGGCCGGCTACCTCGGCTGGCGGCTGCCGACGCTGAACGAGCTCTACCGCCCGTTCCGGGTCGGCGCCGACGCGACCGCCGCCAACGCGGCGCTCGCGCCTGAGCGCCTGCGCGGCATCGAGGCGGGGATCGAGCTGCGCCCGCTCGCCGACGCCCGTCTCGGCCTCACCCTGTTCGCCAACCGCCTCACCGAGGGTATCGCCAACGTCACGCTGGGGCGCGGCCCCGGGCTCTTCCCCGGCGCCGGTTTCGTGGCTGCCGGCGGCGAGTACCGCCAGCGGCAGAATATCGACGCGATCGATGTCCGCGGGATCGAGCTCGACGGCTCGTTCCGCCGCGGCCCGTGGCGTGTCTCGGCCGGCTATTCCTACGCCGATGCCGAGGTCGAGGCCGACGGCGCCGCCTCGCCGCTCGATGGCTTGCGGCCCGCGCAGACGCCGCGCCACAGCGCCGCCGCCAGCCTCGGCTGGCACGGCGGGACCGGCGCCCGCGCCGCGCTGACCGTGCGCTACACGGGCGCCCAATATGAGGACGATCTGAACGAGCAGTCGCTGCCCGACGCGCTCACCTTCGACGCCGCCGCCGCCCTCCCCCTCACGCGCGCCTTGAGCCTGGAAGCGCGGGCGGAGAATCTCGGCGACGAGCGCGTGGTCGCCGGCATCTCCGGCAACGGCATCATCGAGCGGGCGACCCCGCGCACGCTCTGGATCGGGCTAGTCTACCGCCACTAGCCGCCCGCATCGGCCAGGTTGGCGGGACCGAAGCCGCGCGGCAGCAGCTCGGAGATTCGCAGCACTTCGATCGCGCTGCCGTCGCCGTTGGCGGAGACGATCTCGATGTCGCGGCCGGCGACGTGCGCCGCCTCGAGGATCGACTGGCGGCAGCCGCCGCACGAGGTCACCACCGCCGCGCCTGCCAGTGCGCCGTCCGCGCCGACATGGCCGCCGGCGACCGCGATCCGGGCGATCCGGGCGAGCCCGAAGGCCTGGCTGGCGGCGGTCAGCGCCGCCATCTCGGCACAGACGCCGAGCCGGTAGCAGGCATTCTCCATGTTCGATCCGACCGCGATCTGGCCGTCGACCGATTCGATCGCGCAGCCGACGCTGAAGCGGGAATAAGGGGCGTAGGCGGCGCGGGCGGCGGCGCGGGCGTGTTCGACGAGGGGTTCGGCCATGGCCGCGGAGCATAGCGCGCCAAAGGACGATTGCCATCCGCCCGCGGCCCCGCCAGTCTCGCCGCCGCGAACGGGAGACGGGAATGGGAACGACAGTTACGGACGCGGCCCCGCCGGCGGAGCACCGCTCCGGCAAGGAGAAGCTGGTGATCACCGCCTCCTCGCTCGGCACCGTGTTCGAATGGTACGACTTCTATCTCTACGGCCTGCTCGCGACGATCATCTCGGCGCAGTTCTTCTCGGGCGTCAACGAGACCACCGGCTTCATCTTCGCGCTCGCCGCCTTCGCCGCCGGCTTCGCCGTTCGGCCGTTCGGAGCCTTGGTGTTCGGTCGGATCGGCGATCTGGTCGGTCGCAAATACACCTTCCTCGTGACGATGGGGATCATGGGCCTGGCCACATTCCTGGTCGGCCTCCTGCCCAGCTACGCCAGCATCGGGGTCGCCGCGCCGATCCTGCTCGTCACGCTGCGGCTGCTGCAGGGACTGGCGCTCGGAGGCGAATATGGCGGCGCCGCCACCTATGTCGCCGAACATGCGCCCGACGGGAAGCGCGGCCTCTACACCAGCTTCATCCAGACCACCGCCACGCTCGGCCTGTTCCTCGCGCTCCTGGTCGTGATCGGCACCCGCAGCCTGATCGGCGAGGAAGCGTTCGCCGCCTGGGGCTGGCGGATCCCGTTCCTGATCTCGGTCCTGCTGCTCGCCGTCTCGCTGTGGATCCGGCTGCAGCTTTCGGAAAGCCCGGTGTTCCAGCGGATGAAGGCGGAAGGCACCACGTCGAAGGCGCCGCTCAAGGAATCGTTCGGCGAATGGTCCAACCTCAAGTTGGTCATCCTCGCTTTGTTCGGCGCCGTCGCGGGCCAGGCGGTGGTCTGGTACACCGGCCAGTTCTACGCTTTGTTCTTCCTCGAAAAGACGCTGCGGGTGGAAGGCGCCACCGCCAACATCCTGATCGCGATCGCGCTGGCGCTGGCGACGCCCGGCTTCGTGCTGTTCGGCTGGCTGAGCGACCGCATCGGCAGGAAGCCGATCATCCTCGCCGGCTGCGCGCTCGCGGCGCTCACTTATTTCCCGCTGTTCGAAGGGCTGACCCGCGCCGCCAATCCGGCGCTCCACGCCGCCCAGCAGGCGGCCCCGGTCAGCGTCGTGGCCGACCCGGCGAGCTGCTCGTTCCAGTTCGATCCCGTCGGCCGCAACAAGTTCGACTCCAGCGGCTGCGACATCGCCAAGGCCTTCCTCGCCCGCGCCGGCGTCAGCTACGGCAATGTCGCCGCCGCGGCGGGCGCGCCGGCGCAGGTGCGGATCGGCGACGCCGTGATCGCCGCTCCCGATCCGCGCGCTGTCGGCGGCCCGGCCCGCGCCGCCGCGATCGCCGACTTCCAGGGCAGAGCCGCGGCCGCGCTGAAGGGCGTCGGCTATCCCGCCAAGGCGGATCCGGCACGGATCGACAAGCCGCTCGTGGTCGCGATCCTGTTCGTCCTCGTGCTTTACGTGACGATGGTCTACGGGCCGATCGCGGCATTGCTGGTCGAGCTGTTCCCGAGCCGCATCCGCTACACCTCGATGTCGCTCCCCTACCATATCGGCAACGGCTGGTTCGGCGGCTTCCTGCCGACCTTCGCGTTCGCGATGGTCGCCGCCTCGGGCGACATCTATTACGGCCTCTGGTACCCGGTCGTGGTCGCCACGCTCACCCTGATCGTCGGCCTTCTGCTCCTGCCGGAGACGCGGCGGCGATCGATCGATTCCTGACAGGCCGCCGCCGCCGCTACGAACAGATGCTTTCGTCGTGGATCGCCATCAAAGCCTCGGCGGCCCTTGCGCGAAGCGCTCCAATATCCAGTCCGTCGCCGCGCCCCACTCGTCGATCCGCTCGTGAGCGTGAGGAGCGGGCGGCATGTGCGAGGCGACGCGCGGCTCGGCGATCATGTGCAGCCGCCACACCGCCGGCACGTGCTTGGCCACCGATTCATGGTGGACCGCGAGATCGTCGACGAACACGGTGACGCTCGGCTGCATCTGCTCGACGAGCTCGGCGACGGGACGCCCCTTGCCGCCGCGATTGCAGAGCACTCGGTGATGGATGTCGAAGCGGCCCAGTTGCTCGACCCTTCCGGCCTCATATTGGTCGCCGATGTTGGTGAGCACGACGATGTCGGCCTCCCCCCCGATCCGAGCGAGCGCCTCGGCGGCGCCGGGAACCAGGTTCTGGCGATGCATCTGGCTGTCGAAGAAGCGGTCGAGCAGCGGCCAGACCTGCTCGGCGGGCGCCGGCTCGCCGCTGTCCTTGTAGCGCACCGCTTCGGCGAAGCCCGGCGCCTCCAGCGCGAAGCTCAGTCCGTGCGCCTCGTCGATCCACTCGGCGAAATGGCCGATCATGTGGAGCAGCACCTCGTCGCAATCGGTGACCAGCAGCGGCCTGCTCATCGCTCGAGCACCCCGCGGGCCTCGACGAGCAGCGCCGGAGCGACCTCCAGGGCGTCGGCGCAGGCGACGAGGTCGGGCTCGTGCGCCTCCAGGAAGCGCAGCACCGCCGCGAGCAGCGCCGGCTCGCCGAGCCGGGTGCGCAGGTCGCTTGGGGCCAGCCCGGTCAGCGCCAGCAGCCGCTCCGCCCGCGGCGCCTCGGCCAAAGTCCAGGACAGGGCCGAAAGCGCCAGCGCCGCCGCCGCTTCGTTATTTGTTTCGGTGGACATCATCGCCTAAGCTGCTCGCGGGGCTGCCAAAGGCGCGCGCGTGCGACAAAAA
This sequence comes from Allosphingosinicella sp., assembly GCA_036402575.1. Classification (GTDB taxonomy): domain Bacteria; phylum Pseudomonadota; class Alphaproteobacteria; order Sphingomonadales; family Sphingomonadaceae; genus Allosphingosinicella. The sequence goes on from DASWSP010000072.1 coordinate 42,352, forward strand.
ATCCTCGTTGTCGAGGACAACGAACTAAATCTGAAGCTGTTCTGCGACCTGCTGCGCGCCCACGACTATGAGGCCGAGCCGGTCCGGGACGGCCGCGAGGCCGTGGAGCGGGCGCGGGCGTTCGCCCCCGACCTGATCGTGATGGACATCCAGATGCCGCACATTTCCGGGCTCGACCTCATCGAGCAGATGAAGGGCGACGAGACCTTGAAGGTGATCCCGATCATGGCCGTCACCGCCTACGCCGCCAAGGGCGACGAGGAACGCATCCGCGAGGCCGGCGCGGAAGGCTATGTGTCGAAACCGATTTCGGTCGTGCGCTTCGTCGAGGCGGTGGGCGCGCTGCTCGACAGAAGCGCCGCGGCGCCTCCGGAGGAAGTCGAGCAACCCTGATCGCGCCCGACAGGCGCAGGCTCCGTTTCAGGCCTGACCTGGATCTGCCGCGCCGCTTTGGGGAATGATGTCATGCTGAACTTGTTTCAGCATCCATCTGCGGGCCGGCAGATGGACCCGGGTCGCGTCCGGGGTGTCGCTGGACTGGCGGCAAGGCGCCGCCAGCGCGTTCATCACTTGATCTTGGCTTCCTTGAACTCGACGTGCTTGCGCACGACGGGATCGTATTTGCGGAAGGTCATCTTCTCGGTGATGTTGCGCGGATTCTTCTTGGTCACGTAGAAGAAGCCGGTGTCGGCGGTGCTGACGAGCTTGATCTTGACGGTTGCCGGCTTGGCCATCGAAGCCTCTGTTCGCTTGGGTTTTGCAAAAAAATAAAGCGGCGCCGCCGCCGCTCGTATGTGCCGCCGCCTCTGCCGCGAAGCGGCTGCGCTGTCAAGGGCGGCGACCCCCTCGGCGGGCTCGAAAGGCGTCTTAACCACGCGGTAACCATGGAAGCGCATGCTCCCTCCTGCCGATCAGGCGCGGAGGTGGGGATGCGCGAAGAGCAGGATGCCATGATGCTGGTCAGGGCCGAACTTTGCGAAAGGCTCGACAGCCTGCAGCGCTTCGCAAGGCCGCTCTCCGCCGAGGATTTCGCCGGCTCGATCGTCTCGATCCGCCGGCTTGCCGCGGCTTATGGGCTGGTACCGGTGGTGCGGCTCGCCGAGGCGCTGGAACGCGCGGTGGCGGAATCGGGCGAACAGGTGTGCCCGACCGCGCTCTACCTCGATCGGCTGCGCGACGCGATCGGCTGCGAGCGCAGCGACGACGGCGCCAGCGAGGCGATGATCGCGTCGGTGTCGGTCCGCCTCGGCGCCTGACGTTCCAGGGGGATGGAAGCGCTCCTCACCAGCTTCCTCGCGGCCGCGCTCGCCGAATGGGGCGACAAGACCCAGCTGTTCGTCGTCGCGCTGGCGGTGCGCTATCGCGCGCCGCTGCCGATCCTCGCCGGCGTCGTCCTTGCCGCGTCGGCCAACGCGCTGATCGCCGCGCTCGGCGGAGTCCTCGTCCACGACCTCATCCTCATCCGGGCGATCTCGCTGCTGCTGGCGGTGGCGCTGGTGTTCGCCGGCGTCAGCGGGCTGATCGTCACCAGGCCTCCCGCGCTTGGCGAGCGCTGGAAGAGCGGGCCGTTCCTGACCGCCGCCGGCGGCTTCTTCCTGGTCGAGTTCGGCGACAAGACCCAGTTCCTCACCGGCGCGATCGCCGCCCAGTACGATTCGCTGCTGCTTGCCGCGGCCGGCGCGGCCGCCGGCGTCGCGCTGTCGAGCGCCCCGGCCGCCCTGCTCGGCGATCGCATGGAGAAGCTGCTGCCCGTCAGGGCGCTGCGGATCGGCATCGCCGCGCTCTTCCTCTTCGCCGGCTTCGTCGTCGCGGTGAGCGCGCTTCGGCTCATCTAGGGCCTCGATGCGTTCCATCGAACGAATTGACGCATCCGATCTCTTGCTGCGTGGTTATACGCCTGAAGCTTCACACAGGAGGACCTCCACGTGGCCACCACGCCCGCAGCCCTGAAGACGCCTACTGACCTCGAAAGCAACGCGCTTCGCTCCGTTGCCGACGCGCTCAACGCGGTGCTGGCCGACAGCTACGCGCTGTATCTCAAGACCAAGAACTTCCACTGGCATGTCTCCGGCCCGCATTTCCGCGACTATCATCTGATGCTCGACGAGCAGGCGACCCAGATCCTGGGCACCACCGACGCGATCGCGGAGCGAGTCCGCAAGACCGGCGGCACCACCTTGCGCTCGATCGGCGACATCGCGCGCCGCCAGCGCATCAAGGACAATGATTCCGAATTCGTCAGCGCGAGGGACATGCTCGCCGAGCTCCACCGCGACAACCTCCACCTCGTCGAGCTGCTTCGCGAGGCCAAGGAGTCGGTCGACGCGGCCGGCGACAACGCGACCTCGGGGATGCTGGACGAGTGGACCGACCTGGCGGAGGAGCGCGCCTGGTTCCTGTTCGAATCCAGCCGCGGCGCCTGAACCCGGCTTGCGCCTGTCCTGAGCCAGGCTAGGATATCGGCCTTTCCGGCGGGAGGGTCTGCCATGCGCACGCTCGTGCTGATTGCCGCCTTGCTCTGCTCGGCGGCCGCGGCCGCCCAGAACACGCGCAAGCCCGCGCCCGGGGCCAGCCCGCCCGCCGCGACCGTCGCCGACCTCGGCTGGATGGTGGGGCATTGGGCGGGCGAAGGCCTCGGCGGGCAGAGCTTCGAAACGATCTCGCCGCCGGTCGCGGGCCAGATGGCCGGGCACTTCCAGCAGGTGAAGGACGGCAGGCTCAGCTTCTACGAGATCTACCAGTTCGTGCCGCGCGGCGGTTCCATCGTGCTGAGGATCAAGCATTTCGGCCCCGACCTCGCCGGCTGGGAGGAAAAGGGCGCCGCGGTCGAGTTCCCGCTGGTCGCGATCGAAGACGGCGCCGCCTATTTCGACGGGCTCACCATGCGCCGCTCGGGGACGGGCGCCATGGAGAGCTTCGTCGTCATCGACCACCAGGACGGCCGCAGGGAAGAGGCGGCGTTCCGCTTCAAGCGGGTCCGCGACTAGCGGCCGAGCGCCGGCAGCGCCGCGATCGGGGCAAGGTGGGGCGCGGCTTTCCCGTCGGTCCTTCCGCGGGCGAAATGGAGCCGAACCGGGCGAGGAGGAGTTGCAGTCCCCATGCGCGACTTCTCCCAGCTCCTCGACGGGCTCGTCTACACCCGCTCGCGCAACGCCAAATTGAAGCTGATCGGCGACTATCTCAAGCGCACGCCCGATCCGGACCGCGGTTACGCGCTGGCGGCGCTGACGGGTGAGCTCAACCTGCCGGCGGTCAAGCCGGCGGCGATCCGCGCGATCACCGAGGAGCGGGTCGATCCGGTGCTGTTCCATATGAGCCGCGATTATGTCGGCGACCTGGCCGAGACGGTCTCGCTGCTGTGGCCCAAGGCGCTCGAGCAGCCGGCCGACATCGACGACGGCACGCTGCGTATCTCCAGCGTCGTCGAGCGGCTGGCGGGCCTCGGCCGCGCCGAGGCGCCGGGGGCGCTGGCGCGGATGCTCGACCATCTCGACGCGAGCGGACGTTTTGCTCTGCTCAAGCTGGCGACCGGCGAATTGCGGATCGGCGTCTCCGCCCGCCTCGCCAAGACCGCGCTGGCGCAGGCCTTCGGCCTCGACGTCGATTCGGTCGAGGAGGTGTGGCACGGCATCGGCCCGCCCTATCTGCCGCTGTTCGCCTGGGCCGAGGGCCGCGGCGCGCAGCCGACCGCGCACAACGTGCCGGTGTTCCGCCCCTTCATGCTCGCCCATCCGCTCGATGAGCTGCGGCTGTCGATGGAGGATTATGCGGCCGAGTGGAAATGGGACGGAATCCGCGTCCAGATCGTCCGCGTCGCCGGCGAGACCCGGCTCTACAGCCGTGCCGGCGACGACATCACGCGCAGCTTTCCCGAGGTCGCCGCTGCCTTCGACCGCGACGGTGTGGTCGATGGCGAATTGCTGGTGAGGGGAACGTTCCAGGGCGCGGAGGAGCATGGCGGCGGTGCGGCGAGCTTCAACGCGCTCCAGCAGAGGCTCGGTCGGAAGGTCGTCTCGCCTAAGATGCTGGCCGATTATCCGGCCTTCGTGCGGCTCTACGACATCCTGTTCGACGGCCCGAATGACCTGCGGCCGCTGCCATGGCAGGAGCGGCGGGCGCGGCTCGACTCATTCGTGCGCGGGCTTGACCCCGAGCGCTTCGACCTTTCCGCGCTGATCGAGGCGGCGACGTTCGAGC
>DASWSP010000073.1:0-12332 GCA_036402575.1 Allosphingosinicella sp.
GCGATCCGGGCCCGCGACGCGAGCATGAAGCCGAAGTAGACGATCATCAGGAACAGCCCGGAGAGGACGCCCTGCAGACCCGCGAGCACTCCGCCGGCGATCTCGGGGATGCTGACCCGACCGATCAGGGTGCTGAGGCGAAGCGGCTGATCGAGCCCGACGGAACGGCCGATCTCCGCCACGAGCTGCTCCAGCCTCGCGATGAGGGCTCCACCCTGGAGCACGATCTCCACCCCGCCGCGAGCGACCACGTAAATCGCCCCGAAGGCGGAAGCTCCGATGATCGTTCCGGCGAGCGCAGCCACCCCCCAGCCAGGCGCGCGAGGCCAGCGCCGAACGATCGAGCGCACCAGCGCATCGACGAGGATCGCGAGCACAAACGCGACGACGAATGGGATGAGGATGCTGCGCAGAAAATACAGCAGCGCCATGCCGGCGGCGGTGCCCGTGACCGCCAGCCCGATGCCGGATGGCGTTGATCTCGCGCTCGCTGCCAAGAAAGCCACCTCACCGACCCGGGCTGGATTAGCCGTTCGGCAGCTTGCTCAGTCTGCCGCAGAAGTCGAGCCGCAACTTTTGCCTAGGGCGCGATGAGGAGCGGCGGCTCGGGCGCTCCCGCCTATGAAGGCGTCTCCTCGTCGGCGGCCGAAACGTCCTGATAATAAGGTTCGACCGGACCCTGCAGCTTGACCGTCATCGGCTGGCCGTGGCGGTCAAGGCTCTTGCCGGCGGCGACCCGGATCCAGCCTTCGCTGACGCAATATTCCTCGACGTTGGTCTTCTCCTGGCCTTTGAAGCGGATGCCGACGCCGCGGCGCAGCAGGTCCGCGTCGAAATAGGGGCTGCGCGGGTTCAACGAGAGGCGATCGGGGGGCGTGTCGGTCACGTCTTGGCTTTCCATGAAATTGGGGGTCGGTCCGGCAACCGCCTGCCTGCGGCGTCAGCGCAGCTTGGCGATCTTGATGCCGTCGGTCTTGGCGCGGTCCTGCACCGATTCCTCGCTGCGGGTGAGCGCCTTGGCGATCGCCTTGAGGCCCATGCCCTTGGCGGCGAGGGTCTTCAGCTTGGCGACCTCCTCGCTCTTCCACGGCTGGCGGTGGCGGACGAAATGCTCGGCCATCGATGCCGGCCCTAATCCTTGACCAGCGTACCCTTGGTCGAGGGCTTGGCGGCGATCGTCTTCTTGACCTCTTTCTTGGGCTTGCGCGCTTCCTTGTTGCTCTTCTTCTGACCCTTGGCCATCGTTCGTCTCCCTTAGCCTCGTTTCGATGCGATATAAGCCTCGACCTGCTGCTCGAGCACGTCAAGCGGCAGCGCGCCGTTGCCGAGCACCACCTCGTGGAAGTCGCGGATGTCAAAGCGCGTGCCGAGCGCGCGCTGAGCGCGCTCGCGCAGCTCGAAGATCTTGAGCTGGCCGATCTTGTAGCTCGTCGCCTGGCCCGGATTGTTGATGTAGCGCTCGACCTCCTTCACGATGTCGCGCTCGCTCAACAGCGAGTTCTGCTGGAAGTATTCGATCGCCTGCTCGCGGGTCCAGCGCTTGTGGTGGATGCCGGTATCGGTCACGAGCCTCACCGCCCGCCACAGCTCCAGGCTGAGGTGGCCGAATTCCGAATAGGGGTCCTGATAGAAGCCCATCTCCCTGGCGAGCCGCTCGGCATAAAGGCCCCAGCCCTCGATGTAGGCGCCGTAGCCGCCGAACAGGCGGAACTTCGGGATGTTTTCGAGCTCCTGCTGGCGGGCGAGCTGGAAATGGTGGCCGGGCGCGCCCTCATGGTAGCTGATGCCTTCGATCTGCGGCTTCAGCACCTGCGTCATGTCGGCGAGGTTGACGTAGTAGATGCCCGGGCGCGAGCCGTCCGGAGTCGGCCGGTTGTAAAAGGCGACCGAGGCGGTGGCCTCGCGGAACTTCTCGACCGCTCGCACCTCCAGCGACGCCTTCGGAAGGCGCAGGAAATATTGTGGCGCCTTGGCCATGACGCCGGCGATGAAGGCATTGGCGTCGGCGAGATACTGCTCGCGGCCGGCTTCGGTGTTCGGATATTTGAACTGCGGGCTGGTCTTGATGTGCTGGAAGAATTGCTGGAGCGTGCCCTTGAAGCCGACCCGCTCCTTGATCCTCTCCATCTCGCCCTGGATCCGCTTGACCTCGTCGAGGCCGATCTGGTGGATCTGGTCGGCGGTGAGATCCGTGGTGGTGATCGCGCGCAGCCGGCTCGCATAAAATTCGTCGCCGCGCGGCAGGCTCCAGGCGCCGCCATTGCCGGTCGCCTTCGGCTCGACCGCGTCGAGCGCCGCCAGCATCGTATCGACGCCGCGCCTGAACGGGCCGACCAAGGCGGCGCGGGCGTCCGCGATCAGCCGCTGCTTCACTTCGGGCGGCGCGGCGAGCGCATTCACCTTCTTCGTGAAGTCGGCGAGCACGCTGCCGTCGGGCCCGTCGTCGAAGGGGGCGCCGGCGAGGATCTTCCTCGCATCGGCGCGAACCGGGGCGAAGTTGAACTTGGCCGGCACGATGCCGCGATCGGCCTGCATCCGGACATTGGCGGCGACTTCGCGCATCACCCGTTCGACATCGCGAAGGCGCGCGACATAGGCTTCGGCATCGGCGACGGTGTCGACGCGGTGCTGATTGATCAGGAAGACCGGCAGCTGCCCGGCCGGGCTGCCGTTGGTGGAGAGCGGGAAGCCGTGCCACCGCCATTGGAACTGCTGGCGGCCGCGCTCGACGCTCTGCTCGAAGAGCCGGTAGCTGAGCTGGCCGGCGGGGCTGAGCCGGTCGTAGTCGAACTCGGCCTTCATCCGCGCCAACTGCGCCTCGGCGAACTCGCGCTGCCAGACATTCTCGGCATCGGTGTAATCGTCGAGCTCGCCGTAGCGCCGCTTGATGCCAAGGCCGGTCAGGGTCTCGGGACTGCGCCCCGCCGCTTCGTCGAAGCCGCGGTCGAGGAAGGCGAGCAGCCGCGCGTCCTCGGCCGCCGGGTCGAACGCAGCCGCGGGCGCCGCCGCCGCTGCCGGCGCGACGGGCGGCTGCAGTTGCGCGGTGGCGCAGCCGGAGAGGGCGGTGGCGGCGAGAAGCAAGGCGGAGAGAGTGCGGTGGATTTTCAAGGACGCGCTTTCGCTGGGGCTGGCCGAATCTGGATGGAGGCGGCGTGTTGGCCAGTCAATACGCATGTGCGGGCGCCGCCGATTCGCGGAAGGAAAGCGTTCTCAGCCCGCCAAGCGCCTTTGAAAATATTTCTTCTGACGGTCAGGAGCGTTTTTCGTTTCCAACAAGCGCGGGCCGCGCCCGGCGGGAGAGTCAGCTTTCTTGGGGCACGGAGTTGGAAAATCCTATCTGGTAAAAAGCGGTTGACAGCGTCACGCTGATATGGCACTAAATGGTCAGGCTCCAGAAATGCGAGTCGGACCCGCGGAGCGGGTTCTCGGGAGGCCGGAGCGGATGTCGCGCCGGCCTTTTTCGCGATCCGGATCGACGGGTCAGCGGTGGCAACAGACGGCTCCAGCGCCGATCGAGCGGAGACCAGTATGAATTGGTTCGGGCGGAAGGCCGCGCGGGTGGCCGCGCGACCCTTGCTGTTGCGCGGGTGGCACGGCTTCGCGCCGGAGCCGTGGCCGCGCTCCTACGACGCGCAGGTGCGGGAGGCGTATCTGCACAACGCGGTGGCGCAGCGCGCGGTGCGGCTGGTGGCGGAGGGGGTCGGCGGCGCATCGATATTCGCCGCGGCGGGCAATGAGGCGGCGGCGGGGCTGGTGCCGCCTGCGCTGCTCGAGACGGCGGCGGCGCAGCTGCTGCTGCACGGCAATTCGTTCGTCCAGATATTGTGCGATGCTGAGGGGGCGCCGGCGGAGCTGTTCGCGCTTCGGCCGGAGCGGGTGAGCGTCGAGGCGGATTCAGGCGGATGGCCCGCCGCCTACGTCTACAAGGCCGGCGAGGCCAGGACGCGGCTGCCGGCGCGGGACGGGCTGGGGCGGCCGAGCCTGGTGCACGTCAGGGCGATGCATCCGCTCGACGATCATTACGGGCTGGGGTGCCTCGCCGCGGCCGCGGGGGCGGTGGCGATCCACAATGCGGCGACCAAGTGGAACAAGGCTCTGCTCGACAATGCGGCGCGTCCTTCGGGCGCCCTGGTGTCGGAGCCGGAGCTTTCGACCGAACAGTTCGATCGGCTGCACACGGAGCTCGAGGCTCAGTTCGCCGGCGCCCAGAATGCGGGCCGGCCGATGCTGCTCGAGGGCGGATTGAAGTGGCAGGCGATGAGCCTGTCGCCGGCGGACATGGACTTCGTCGGACTGAAGGCGGCGGCCGCGCGGGAGATCGCGCTGGCGTTCGGAGTGCCGCCGATGCTGCTCGGACTGCCGGGCGACGCGACCTACGCCAATTACCGCGAGGCCAACCGGGCGCTGTGGCGGCTGACCGTGCTGCCGATGGCGGGGAAGATATTGGGCGCGTTGTCGGCGGCGCTGTCGGCCTGGTGGCCGGGGGTTCGGCTGCAGGTCGACCTCGACCAGGTGACGGCGCTCAGCGAGGATCGCGAGCGGCTGTGGGCGCAGGTGAGCGCGGCCGACTTCCTGTCGGACGACGAGAAGCGCGAGATGCTGGGGTTCGAGGTGAGGCGATGACGGACGCGGCGATGCTGGCCTCCCTGATGCGGCAGGCGGAGGGGCAGGGGGCGGAACTGGTGACCCTGCGCGCGCTCGTCGAGGAGGCGAGCCAGGCGGGGGCGGAGCGGGCGCTCGGCACGCTCGGGCTTCAAGGGGCGGGAGCGCGGCGGGATATGGATGAGCTGCGCGAGCTGCTGCAGGCGTGGCGTGACGCCAAGCGCTCCGCCTGGAAAGCTGCGGTGGGATGGATCGTCAGGTTCGGGCTGGCGGCCCTGCTGGTCGCGATGGCGGCCAAGCTGGGCGTGACCGAGCTGCTGGCGTGAGGTTCGCAGGATACGCGGCCGTCTTCGATCGGCCGGACCGCGGCGGCGACGTGGTTCGCGCGGGCGCCTTCGAGCGCAGCCTGGCGCGCGGGACGAGGGCCGTGCCGCTGCTGTGGCAGCACCGGGCGGAGCGGCCGATCGGGCGGATCGAATATCTTCGCGAGGACAAGCGCGGGCTGCGTGTGATCGGGCGGCTGTCGGCGGGCGCGGCGGGGCGCGAGGCGGCGGCTTTGCTCAGGGAGGGCGCGGTGGCTGGGCTGAGCTTCGGCTACCGGGTGCGCGAGGCGCGGGGGGAAGCGCCGCGCGAGCTGATCGAGCTGGAGCTGGTCGAGGTCAGCCTGGTGACCTTGCCGATGCAGCCCCGGGCGCGGGTGCATGCGCTTTCGCAGCAGTGACGGAGGATGCCGGCCATCGCTGGCGGACGTGGGCAATCTAACTGGGAGAACGGGAATGGTCGAGGTGAAGACGGATGCGTTGGAGGCATCGTTCGACGCGATCGAGCGGCAGGACGAGGATGTGCAGGCGCTGCGCGAGGAGGTGGCGCAGCTGAAGGCGCGGGTGGAGACGCAAGGCCCCTCCGTCCTCGCGCGGCCGGCGCTGAGCGGGGCCAAGGCGGAGAAGTCGCCGTTCGTCGAAAGCTATCTGCGCAAGGGCGTGGAGCAGGGCGTCGAGCTCAAGGCCCTGGTCGGGACCAGCGAGGCGGCGGGCGGCTACGCCGTGCCGGAGGAGATCGATGCGCGGATCGACCGCACCCTCACCGCGATTTCGCCGATCCGGGCGATCGCCAATGTCGTGAAGGTGGGATCGAGCGGCTACCGCAAGCTGGTGACGATGGGCGGCACGCCCTCCGGCTGGGTCTCCGAGGATGCGGCGCGGCCCGAGACGGCGACGCCGGCCTTCGCTGAGATCGCGCCGCCTTCGGGCGAGCTCTACGCCAATCCGGCGGCGAGCCAGGCGATGCTCGACGACGCGGCCTTCGACGTCGAGGCGTGGCTGGCCGAGGAGATCGCGGTCGAATTCGCGCGGGCGGAAGGGGCCGCGTTCGTCAGCGGCTCCGGGATCAACCGGCCCAAGGGCTTCCTAGCGGGGCCGACCTCGGCGCAGGTCGACGGGGTGCGCCCGTTCGGGACGCTGCAGTTCATCGCGTCCGGAGCGGCGGGCGGATTTCCCGCCAGCAGCCCGCAGGACCGGCTGATCGACCTGGTGCAGGCGCTGCGGCCGCCCTACCGGCAGGGCGCGGTGTTCGTGATGAACTCGGCGACCGCCGCGCGGATCAGGAAGTTCAAGACTTCGGACGGCGCGTTCCTGTGGCAGCCGGGGCTCGTGGCGGGGCAGCCCGACACGTTGCTGGGCTATCCGCTCATCGAGGCGGAGGACATGCCGGATGTCGCGGCGGACAGCCTGTCCATCGCCTTCGGTAACTTCCGGGCAGGATATCTGATCGCCGAGCGGACCGAGACGCAGATCCTGCGCGACCCGTACACCCACAAGCCGTTCGTGCACTTCTACGCGACCAAGCGGGTCGGCGGGCAGGTGGCCAATTCCGAGGCGATCAAGCTGATGAAGTTCGCGGCTTAAGCTGCCCTAACCCCCCTCTCCCCTGCGCGGGGAGAGGGCATTTTTGGAGAGACGATATGTTCGTGGACTCGGTCATCGCGCCGGCGGCGCGGGGGGCGGCGGTGGCGCCGCACGATGTCAACCCGATCGGCGAGGTGCCCAAGGCGCTGTTCGTCGGGACGGGCGGCAACCTGACGCTGTGCGGCGTGGACGGCGGCCCGGACGTGCTGCTCAAGAACGTTCAGTCGGGGACCATCATTCCGATACGCGCACGCTATGTCCGCGCCACCGGCACCACGGCCGCCGATATCGTGGCGCTATACTGATGCACGACCACCTTTCCTGGATCAGCGGGCACCGGGTGCTGGCGCGGGGCGGGGCCGGATTCGATCCGGCCTCGCTGCCCGGGCTGGCGGCGCGCTACGACCTGTCGGATCCCGCAAACCTGTTCCAGGATGGGGCGGGAACCATCCCCGCCGCGACCGGGCAGCCGGTGGGGCGGGTCAGCGACCTTTCCGGCAACGGGCATCACCTGACCCAGGCGGCGAGCGCCAGCCGGCCGACGATCCGCACGGTGGCGGGGCGGCGATCGGTCTACGGCAGCGGCACGCAGTGGCTGGACGTCCCGGCGTCGCTGTCGCTCGACCGGCGCAATTCGACGCTGTTCGTGGTGCACCGGGTAAGGTCGCCGGTGACCACGGCCTTGTGGCACATGCCGGCGGGCTTTCCGAACTATCGGATAACGCTCGACCAGACCGACGGCGGCGAGCTGCAGTTCTTCCATGGCGGGCTGCTGAGCTCGGGGATCGCGCGCAGCCATGGCATCGCCGCGGCCGCGGCGGTTGGGCGCTCCGGGGAGATCAAGCTGTTCCTCGGGCGGGAAAGCCGCGGCGGGCTGGCGGCGGCGGAGGCGGGGAGCTCGGCCGGCGGATACCTCGGCAATTCGGCGGGCAATTTCCAGATCGTGGGCCATCTTTACGCAGCGCTCGCCTACGGCCGCGCGCTCGGCGACGAGGAGATCGCCCGGGTGCTGGCCTGGCTGACAGCGAAATACGGCGCGGTCGGACCGGAGGAACCGAGCTTCATCCTGTTCGAGGGCGACAGCATCACCCAGGGGGTCGGCGGAGCGCCGGAGGAGGACTATTCCGCGCCGGCGCAGTTCGCCGCCCGGTGCGCGCGCCAGCCGAAGTGGATGAACCTCGGCACCGGCGGCGACACGATCCAGAACATGGCGGCGAACACCGCCGCGACGATCGCGCACCTGGCGAAGAACGCCGCTTACCCCAACCGGATCGCGCGGCTGCTGATCGGCCATAACGACCTCAACCAGGAACGGACGGCGGCGCAGGTGAAGGCGGATATCGACGCCTGGATCGCGGCGGTGCGGGCGGGGCATGCGGGCGTCATTCTGGCCGGTTGCACGATCCTGCCTAGCGGCCTGCTGACGGGGGCGAAGGAAGCGGCGCGGATCGAGGTGAACGCGCACATCCGGAACGTCGCCGATTTCGATTTCGCGAGCGATCTGGCGGCCGACCCGAGGTTCGCCGACCCCGGCGATGCGGCGATCTATGGCGACGGCATTCATCCGACCAACGCCGGATACGCGATCGTCGCGGAGCTCGAGCACGCCGCGTTCGCGGCGCGCGGCTACGTCGCCGCCTGAAACAAGCGGAGGAAATAATGGCTTCAGTGATCCAACCGCCGGCGCTGGACGCCGCGGCGGCGGAGGCGAAGGCGTATCTCCGAGCGGTCGGCGGCGATGAGGACGCACTGGTCGAGCGGCTGATCGGCAGCGCCACCGCCTTGTGCGAGGCGTTCACGGGCCAGTGGCTGCTGGCGCGGGAAGGGGCGGAGGAGGTGCCAGCCTCAGGAGCGTGGCAGCGGCTGCGTGCGACTCCGGTGAGCGCCATCCTGGGCGTCGACGGCCTGTCGGCCGGCGGCGCGCCGTCGGCGCTGCCGGCCGAGGCTTATGCGGTCGATATCGACACGCGCGGCGACGGCTGGGTTCGGGTCATCGAGCCCGGCGCGGCGCGGCGCGCCCGGGTGCGGTTCGAGGCCGGGATGGCCGCGCAGTGGGACGGGCTGCCGGAGCCGCTGCGGCAGGGGATCGTGCGGCTGGCCGCGCACCTCTTCACCTATCGCGACGATGCCCGCGAAGGCGCGCCGCCGGCGGCCGTGACGGCTCTGTGGCGGCCGTGGCGGCGGCTGAGGCTCCACTGAGGCAGGCGGAGGAGGACGTGGTGTTCGAGAGGTTGCTGGAGCGCGCGGACGGGCTCGCCGGACGGCGCGCACGAGTGCGGGCGGCCGAGCTGGCGCAGCGGATCGAGGCGGAGCTGCCGCCGGGGATCGCTGTCGAGGCGGCGGCGGACGGGGTGCGGTTTTCGGGACGGGACATCGCTCGGCGGTTCGCGCTCGAGCCGGGCCTGCGCTGGTTGCTGGCGGGGCTCAGATGAGCGCGGCTGAGGAACTGGCGGCGGCGGCGGTGGCGGCGCTGCGCGCGATCGACGGGCTGGGCATCTATGACGGGCCGCCGGTGCAGGCGGTGGCGCCTTATGCGATCGTCGAGACGGGCCCGGAGATCGACTGGAGCCACAAGAGCGGCGCGGGCCGCGAGCTTCGGCTTGCGGTGACGCTGCGCGACAAGGGCGAACGGCGGGAGCGGATCCGCCGAATGGCAGCGGCGGCAGAAGCGGCGGTGGCGGGGATCGGACAGGACCTGGGCGCGTGGCGGGTGGTGACCCTGCGGTTCCAGCGCAGCCGACTGATCCGGGACCGGTCGGGGGAATGGGTTGGGGTGACGGAATTCCGGGCGCGGGTGCTGGCGGAGTGAGCAGAAGAAGCCCCACCCTCTCCGCGGGTGGTGAGGGTGATCGGGGCTTCTTTTCCGTGACCGCTATTGCTGCGGCTGCGGGGCCGGCGCTTCGGCCTTGGCCGACTTGCTCTTGAAGTCGCGGAAGATCTCCATGGCGTTGGCCTTGTAGTCCTCGAAGTCGCCGTCGATCATCGACGCGCTGTCGGCGGCCTTGCGGCCGGCTTTGAGGTCGGCCGCGAGCGCCGACTTGCGCAGCGTCGCCGCTTCCGCGGCGCAGGCGGTGGGAAGGGCGCTTTCGAAGGCGGCGAGCTCGAGCCGGTCTTCGAAGCTCTTCATCGTGAACTTCTCGAGACAGGCATTGTAGGCCTTTCGCTGCGGCGCGGTCGGGTTCGAGGCGAGCAGCAGGGCGGCGGCGATCACAGATGCAATCATGGGACTTGCTCCATCCGGGCCCCATCGAAGGACCGCTTCGACGGTAACCCGTTCATTGCAAACGGTTGACTTGAGGGAGAGTGATACATGAGCGCGGAAAAGGGAAGTGCCTTCCTGCTCAAGGTCGGGAATGGCGCAAGTCCGCCGGTTTTCGCCACCGTCGCGGGCATGCGCACGACGCAGATGTCGATCAACGGCGAGGCGGTGAACGTAACGAGCAAAGACTCGGGCGGGTGGCGCGAGCTGCTGTCGGGGGCTGGAGTGCGGTCCGTGTCCGTGGCGGCGAGCGGGATCTTCACCGGATCGGCGGCCGAGGCACGCGTGAAGGCGAACGCGCTCACCGGGCTGGTCGACGATTACGAGCTGAGCTTCGAGAGCGGCGAGCGGATGCGCAGCCGGTTTCTGGTGACCCGGCTGGACTATGCCGGCGACTATAACGGCGAGCGCAACTATTCGATGAGCCTGGAGAGCTCCGGGCCGGTGGTGGCGATATGAAGACTGCCAATCCGGCTCGCGGCGAAGCCGCGATCCTGGTGGCTGGAGAGACGCTGGTGCTTCGGCCGTCGTTCGAAGCGCTGGTGGCGGCCGAGGAAGAGCTGGGGCCGCTGTTCGCGCTGGTGGAGAGGGCGGCCGGCGGCGGGATTCGGGTCGCCGAGATCGCCGCCTTGTTCTGGCATTGCAGCGGACGGGGCGTCGCGCGTGAGCGGATCGGCGAAGCCATCGTGGAGCGCGGGCTCGCAAGGACGACGCCTGTGCTGAAGGTGCTGCTGACGCAGATATTGCAGGGGCGTTGAATGTTTGCCGAGAGCGCGGCGCGTCTGGCGGGGCTCGCCGGAGCGCTGCTCGGCTGGCGGCCGGAGGAATTCTGGCGGGCGACGCCGGCCGAACTGGCGGCGGTGCTCGGCGCGATGGCGCCGCAGGGCGAGGACGGTGCGTCAGGCGACGATCTCGCACGGCTGATGGAGATGTTTCCCGACAGCTGAGCTCACTCCGGTGAGGCCGGAATCCGGACCAAGTCCGGGACGACGGACGGACGAACAAGGAAGAAGCGGGATGGATGAGGAGATCGAGCGCCTGCTCGTCAGCGTTCGGGCGGATACGGGGGCATTCGCGCGCGACGTGGCGGAGATGCGGGCGGCACTCGAAGGACCGTTGGCGGCGGGGGTCGAGCGGGCCGGGCGCGCGCTGGAGAACGCGCTGGTGCGGGCGGTGACGACCGGCAAGTTCGGTTTCGAGGACCTGAAGAAGGTCGCGCTGTCGGCGATGGCCGAGATCGCGGCGGCAGCGGTGCGCAGCGGGATCGGCGCAAGCGTCGGCGGCGGCGGAACGGGGCTGGCGGCGACGGCGGTGCAGCTTGCGGCAGCGCTGTTCGGCGCGCCGGGGCGAGCGAGCGGCGGGACCGTAAGTCCCGGGCGCGCCTATTTGGTCGGCGAGCGCGGACCGGAGCTGTTCGTGCCGACCGCGAGCGGACGGGTGGAGGCGGGACGCGCGGCGGCTCGCGAGATCCGGATGAGCATCACCGTCAACGCGCCTGCGGGCGCCGAGCCGCGCACGCTCGAGCGGTCGAGCCGGCAGATCGCGCGGGCGGTGAAGCAGGCGCTGATGCAGGTGGAAGACTGACGATGGGTCACTGGCTGGCGCCGCCCGGTTCGGCGAAAATGCAGGGGCATGTGAAAAGGTTCGACGCCCGGTTCTGGAGCGTGAACTTTCCGCGGCCGATGATGGCGGGCGTGGTGACAACCGCGCCCGACGCGCTGCGGGTGGAGGCGGTCTTCTACCGACGCGACGACCTGGCGGGGCTGATCTGGGAGGCGGAGGACCGGCACGACCATCCGCTGCTCGCCTATGAGACCGATCGGGATTTTCGCGGCTGCACGCTGAGCTTCCGGTGGCGGAGCGTGGGCGTGAAGGCGCTCGACGCGCTGCACGGGCCGACGCTGACGATCGAGGGGCGCGACCAGGCGGGGCAGATGCGCAGCTGGTTCGTGCGGCTATGGAACTACGCCGAGGGGACGCCCGAGGACGCGCTGGTGCGGATCGACTTCGCGCAGCTCGACGGCGGGTTCCTGCTGCCGGAGGAGGCAGATCCGGTTTGGGCGGGCGACGTCGACCGGATGTTCGTCTCGCTGGTGCCGCCTGGCTACGACGTGGCCGATGCGATGCTGGCGGCGCCGGCGGAGGGATATGTCGAGATGAGCGCGATCCGCTGCGACGGGGCCGGTTCAGTGCTTGCCATCGGCGAGACGATGGTGCCGGAGCATTCGCTGCGGATCGCGACCGGATATGACGATCTCTATCACGTGACGCCGGCGCGCCTGCTGCGCAACGTGCTGCAGCTCGGCTATCGCGGCGTCATCAACCATTATGTCGGGATGAGCCACTATTTCCGGCTCGCGCCGGACATGAAGGTGGCGGGGACGCTGAACGCGCCGTGTGCGGCGTGGCACCGCGACTTCGCGGCTCGGGCGAAGGCGCTCGGATTCGATGTGATCCTGTCGCTGTCGTACGAGCTGTTCGACGTTCATTGTCCGGAAGGATGGAAGCAGCGGGCGGCGAACGGCGATCCGGCGCTGACCGGATGGGTGCCGCCTTCGACGCTGCTG
>DASWSP010000074.1:0-14549 GCA_036402575.1 Allosphingosinicella sp.
TCCTTGCAGCCGTAGAGATTGTCGAACTTGGACTTGGTGACGCTGTCGTTGACGTTGATCGCCGGGAAGGGAAGCTTGCCCTGCTTGGAGAGCTCGTAGAGGCGGTGGACGCCGGTGGTGGTCTCCTCGGAGACGCCCTTGATCGCCTGGACGGTCTTGGTGAGGAAGCCCGGGGACTGCTGGATCCGGCGGCGGACGACGCGCTGGAAGACTTCCTCCTCCTCGTTCTGCGGCGCCGGGAACTCCTCACCGGCCTCGATGCGCGCGCCCCACAGCGCGAACATGGTGGCGTCGCCGCCGTCGTCGAGGATCAGGTTGCAGGTCTCGCCGGCGCCCCAATCGAAGATGCGGTCGACATAGTCCCAATATTCCTCGAGCGTCTCGCCCTTGATCGCGAACACCGGCACGCCCGACGCGGCGATGGCGGCGGCGGCGTGATCCTGGGTCGAGAAGATGTTGCACGACGCCCAGCGCACCTCGGCGCCGAGCGCGGTCAGCGTCTCGATCAGCACAGCGGTCTGGATCGTCATGTGGAGCGAGCCGGTGATGCGCGCGCCCTTGAGCGGCTGCGACGGGCCATATTCCTGGCGGAGCGCCATCAGGCCCGGCATTTCGGTCTCGGCGATCTCGATCTCCTTGCGGCCGAACGCAGCGAGGTTGATGTCTGCAACGACATAGTCGTTGAACTGGGTCTGGGCCTGTGTCGCCACGAGGAGCTCCTTTGAGAGTGATGCGGATTGATGGGTTTCCGGTTCAGCCGGTCGAGCGGTTCCATAGTGTTAGAGGCCGATAATTGCAAATATAAAGATATCTTTATATGTGGTCCGACCCCCAATCCCATGACGCGTCAGGCCGTGCCGAAACTCGCGGTCAGCAGGCGGGTGTCGACGCCGGCGCTCTGGAAAGCGGTCGCCCAGCGCGAATTGACGTCGCAGTCGTAGAGCAGCGTGTCGCTTCCCGGCGTGGCGAACCAGCCGTTGCCGCACATCTCCTGCTCGAGCTGGCCCGCGCCCCAGCCGGCATAGCCAAGGGCGGCGATCCAGCGGGAGGGCCCGCGCCCCTGTGCGATCGCGCGCAGGATGTCGAGGGTGGCGGTAAGGCCCCAGCGGCCGGCGACCTCGATGCTGTCGCCGCCGCCCCAGTCGAGCGAGTGGAGGATGAAACCGCGCTGCGGCTCGACCGGGCCGCCAAGGTGGATGGCGACGTCGGGGGCTACCCCCTTGTCGATATCGAGCTGGCTTAGCAGGTCGTGGAAGCCGATCCGCGGGATGATCCGGCCGAGGCCGATGCCGAGCGCGCCCTGATCGTCGTGGACGCACATCGCGATCACCGCTTTCTCGAACCGGGGATCGCCGATCCCGGGCATCGCGAGCAGGAACTGGCCGCTCAGGAATCTGGGCTCTTCCATCGCCTTTCCATAGGCTCGGGCGGCCGCCGCGGACAATGGCCAAGGCACTATCGCGGGTTAGAAGGCCTTGCTAGAGCGCCGGGCAAACCCCCGAACAGTCGAAAAAGGACCTCTCGATGAGCATAAGCGTCGGCGACCGCATTCCCCAGACGACCTTCATGAAAGCGACCGCCGAGGGGCCGCAGGCGGTGAGCGGGGAGGAATTCTTCCGCGGCCGCACGATCGCCCTTTTCTCGGTGCCCGGGGCGTTCACGCCGACCTGTTCGGTCAAGCACTTGCCGAGCTTCGTTGAGAAGGCAAGCGAGCTCAAGGCGAACGGCGTCGACGAGATCGCCTGCACGGCCGTCAACGACGCCTTCGTGCTCGGCGCCTGGGCGCAGAGCTCCGGCGCGCAGGACGATGTGACGATGCTGTCGGACGGCAACGGCGAGTTCGTGCGCGCGCTCGGTCTGGAAATGGACGGCTCCAAATATGGCATGGGCACCCGCGGCCAGCGCTTCTCGATGCTCGTCGAGGACGGCGTCGTCCGCCAGCTCAACGTCGAGGAGCCCGGCGCGTTCAAGGTGAGCGGCGCCGATTACATGCTCGAGCGGATGTAAACCCTTGCACGAAGGGGTGGATTCGCCCTGCCCCTTCCCTGCCTCTCCCCGCCGAACCGGTGCAACCAAGCAGCAAGCGCCGCATTGGTAACGCTATCCCAATCGCTTAGGAGAGAAGGATGGCCGCCGACGGTTTCATCAACGAGGCTGCCTTCGACAATGGCGGGCAGTCGCCTCCCCCGGAATTCGTCGCCGGCGGGGCGCAATGGCACCCCCTCACCACGGCCGCGGTCGTGGGCGGCGCGATCGCTGCCACGGCGGGCGCTTATCTGGGCGCGAGAGCGATCGCGCGCCGCAACGGCGCCAGCGAGGGCAAGCCGGTCAACAGCGTGATGGCGACCGCGATCACGGCTGGCGACGTCAAGCCCTATTAGGGCCTGGCAGCCTCGAGCGGCCGCAGCACCTCGCCGGCGAACCGATCGGCCTGGTTGGCGAAGACGAGCAGGTTGACCGCGAGATTGCCGCGGACGAAGCCGTAGTCCGCGGTCAGGTAGCGCTGCAGCGTCGGCCGCCCGTCATTCGCCACGAACGCCTTGGCGAAGGCGAAGCGGCGGTTGAACCCGGCGATCGCCTCGGCGGTCCGATCGGCCGGGGAATTGACGATCTTCGTCCAATAGGACTGGATGCTGAGCGCCTTGCAGGCGGAGCCCTGGTCGTCGCAGGCGCTGAGCACGAGCACGGCGCGGCGGTTGTTGGCGAAATGGGCCAGGATCACGGGCCGGTTCGGCGCCGTCCCGGCCCGCTGATGCCGCGCCCCGATCGAGTCCAGCACGCTCTCGACGGCGGCGTAGTTGAAGGCCGGCACGAGCTGGCTGTTCTCCGGCGCCTTCGGATTGAAGCGCGCCGGCGCCGTCTGGGCCGTCGCCGCGCCCGCCGAGAGCAGCGCCAATGCTGCGGTGACCGCCGTTCTCATCACCGACACTTTCTTCTTCATGGGGACAGCGGCCAGCCTGCCGGATCAGACGTGAATCTACGGTTGACGAACCGCGGACGGCGCCGATCCGATCCGCTCGGTTAAGCCGCCTCGAACCAGCTCGAGCCGCGCCGGATGCCGCGGGCGGGGTGGCCGCCGCGGCACCGAAGCCAGCCCGCCGCGGCGATCACCAGCCGCACTGGCGCCCGCTGTTCTGCTGCTGGAGCCACGTCTGGAGCGGCCGGAAATATTCGATCATCGCCTCGCCGGACATCTCGCGGCTGCCGGTGAACGCCTCCAGCGCGTCGGGCCAGGGCTTGGACGCGCCCATGGCGAGCATCGCGTTCAGCCGCTGCCCGACCTCCTTGTTGCCGTAGAAGGAACAGCGATGGAGCGGCCCTTTCCACCCGGCCTGGTCGCAGGCCGCCTTGTAGAACTGGAACTGGAGGATCCGGGCCAGGAAGTAGCGCGTATAGGGCACGCTCGCCGGGACGTGATACTTGGCGCCCGGATCGAAATCCTGTTCGCTGCGCGCAGTCGGCGGCGTGATGCCCTGATACTGCAGCCTCAGGTCGTTCCAGCCGTCGTTGTAGGCGGTCGTCGGGATCTGGCCGTTGAAGACGTTCCAGCGATATTTGTCGACGAGCAGGCCGAACGGCAGGAACGCGACCTTGTCCATCGCCTGCCGCAGCAGCAGACCGATATCCTTATCGGCCGACGGCACCCGGTCGCGGTCGAGCAGCCCGATCTGAACGAGATATTCGGGCGTGATCGACAGCGCGATCATGTCGCCGATCGCCTCGTGGAAGCCGTCGTTCGCGCTGTTGAGGTAGAGGAACGGCTGCTGGTTGTAGGCGCGCTGGTAGTAATTGTGGCCAAGCTCGTGGTGGACGGTGACGAAGTCGTCGGCGTTCACCTTGGTGCACATCTTGATGCGCAGGTCCTCGACGTTGTCGACGTCCCAGGCGGAGGCGTGGCACTGCACCTCGCGGTCGCGCGGCGCGGTGATCATCGAGCGCTGCCAGAAGGTCTGCGGCAGCGGGGCGAAGCCGAGCGAGCTGAAGAAGGCTTCGCCGGTGCGGACGATCTTTTCCGGCGTGTATTTCTTCTGCACCAGCAGCTTGGTGAGATCGTAGCCGACGTCGCCCGCCCCGGGGGGCGCAACGACGTCATAGATGTTGCCCCATTCCTGCGCCCACATGTTGCCGAGCAGGTCGGCGCGGATGGGGCCGGTCTCCGGCTGCACCGAATCGCCGTATTTGTCGTTGAGCTTGGCGCGCGTGTAGCAGTGGAGCTGGTCGTAGAGCGGCTTGACCTGGGCCCACAGCTTGTCGGTGAGCGCGGCGAACTCGTCGGGCGACATGTCGTATTGCGAGCGCCACATCGCGCCGACGTCGCTGTATCCGAGCTCCTTCGCGCCCTGGTTGGCGATCTCGGTCATGCGCGCATAATCGGTGCGCATCGGGCGGCCGACATTGGTGTGCCAGCTGGTCCACATCTCCTGGAGGTCGGCGGGATCGCGGACCGTCCCCATCCGCTCCTCGAGGTCGTTGCCGCTCATCTCCTTGCCGTCGAGCGTCCCCTTGCCCTTGCCGTAGATCGACTGCAGCCGGGTCGAGATGGTGTTGAGCTCGGCGGCCGCGCCCGGGGTCGAGGGCGCCGGCAGCACCAGCCCGCCGCGCAGGATGTCGAGCTTGCGCTTGGTGTCGAAATCGAGCCCCTCGACCTCGGCGTAGCGCGCGGCTTCCTTGGCCAGGCGCACGCCAAGCTCCGTGCCCTGGGTGCCGAAATAGGCGGCGAGCGCGTCGGTATCCTCGGTGATATAGGTCGCGTTGACCCACTGGGCGCGGCTGCCGATCACCGAAAGTTCCGAAAGTTCCTTCTCGGCGCGGGCGACGAAGGCGCGGGCCTCCTCGACGGTCGGCTCGCCCTGCGGCACCGATGCCTCGGCAACGGGCGCGGCGGAGGCCGCGGTCATCGCGCCTTGTTCGGCAGTGGCGGCGGCGCAGCCGGCGGTGAGGCAAGCGGCAAGGGCGATAAGCGAGACTTTGGCTCTCATCGTAAGCATCCTCGAAACAGTTGGTTTCTGCAGCCGCCTTATACCCGTCCGATCGGTCGGGGAAATGGTCAAGCTGCGAGAAAATCGGCGATCGAGCGGCCGAGCTCGGGCCTCGTGCCCGAGCTCATATGCGTCCCGGGCACCTCGACGAAGGTGGCGTTGGGAAGGGCGGCGGCAAGCGCCTGCGCCGAACCGTTGTCGTCGTCCTCGCGGCCGCAGACGACGAGCGTCGGCACGTCGATCGACGCGAGCTTAGACGTGTCGACGTCGGACGGGCTGGCGAGCAGCAGCCGGGCGGCCTCGACGTCGATCTTCATCGTCTTCATGAACTGGACCGCGAGCCAGTGCGGGTCGCCGTGGCTCACCTCGGCGCGGCGATCGATCGCGGCGGTGAAGAAGTCGCGGCGGCGGCGCCAGTCGGTGAGCCCTTCCAGGCCCATGCCGGCGAGCACCGCACGGCGCGGGCGCACGCCGCCGATCAGCATCGCCGCGACGGTACGGGCGCCGAGCGAGAAGCCGCCGAGATCGAAATCCTCAAGACCGAGGTGAGCGATCAGCGCCTCGGCATCGCCCACCAATATGTCGGCGGGGTAGTTGGCCGCGTCGTGCGGCGCGGCGCTTCGCCCGTGCGCGCGCAGGTCCGGCATGATCACCTTGAAGCCGCGGCTGGCGATCTCCGCGGCGTGGCCGAACTTGATCCAGTTCGTATGGGCGTTGGAGAACAGGCCGTGGAGAAGGAGGACCGGGCGCGCGCCCCCCTCCCCCAGCTCGTACCAGACGAGCTGCTGGCCGTCGGCCGCGGCGAACCGGTGCTCAGTCGGGGAGCTTGCCAACGGTCTTCATCCAGCGCTCGACCACGGGCTTGTACTCGTCGACCCGATATTCCGGCAGTCCTTCGGTGTTGATCCAGGCGCGGTGCATGCTCTCGGCGCCGAAATGGTGGACCGGCCTCAGCGCCGAGGGATCGTCGAACGATCCGACGATCAGGTCCATATTCTCGCTGTCCGGGAATTCGAACGTCAGCGAGGTGCCGCATGCCGAGCAGAAGCCCCGGCGCGCGATCGGCGAGGACGCGTAATAATCCGGCTCCCGGTCCCAGGACACGTCCGCCTTCTTCACGTTCTTCATCGCCAGCGAGACGTTGCCGCTCGCGCGCTGGCACATCCGGCAATGGCAGAGATAGGCGTCGTCATTCTCGATCACCGCCGAGTAGCGCACGCTTCCGCACATGCAGCCGCCTGTCACTGTCTTCGGCACTTCGGCTCCTCAGACATCGGGTGTTCTAGATCAACATCCTGCCCAGCGCTGCCCAAAGAGCAGCGCCGGCACGCGCTACGCCGCCTTCTTGAGGTGCTTGCGACCGAGCAGCTCGGCGATCTGCACGGCGTTGAGTGCCGCGCCCTTGCGCAGGTTGTCGGAGACGCACCAGAGGCTGAGGCCGTTGTCCACGGTCGGATCCTCGCGGACCCGGCTGACATAGGTGGCGTATTCGCCCACGCATTCGACCGGGGTGACGTAGCCGCCGTCCTCGCGCTTATCGACCAGCATCACGCCGGGCGCCTCGCGCAGGATGCGCTGGGCGTCGCCGGCGCTGATCTCGTTTTCGAACTCGATGTTGATCGCTTCCGAATGGCCGACGAAGACGGGCACCCGAACGCAGGTCGCCGTCACCTTGATCTTGGGATCGAGGATCTTCTTGGTCTCGACCACCATCTTCCACTCCTCCTTGGTCGAGCCGTCGTCGAGGAAGGAGTCGATGTGCGGGATGACGTTGAAGGCGATCTGCTTGGTGAACTTGGCCGGCTCGCTCGCGTCGCCGACGAAGATGTTGCGGCTCTGCTCGAACAGCTCGTCCATGCCCGCCTTGCCGGCTCCGGAGACCGACTGGTAGGTGGCGACCACGACGCGCTTGATCTTCGCGAAATCGTGCAGCGGCTTCAGCGCCACCACCATCTGCGCGGTCGAGCAATTCGGATTGGCGATGATGTTCTTGCGGGTATAGCCGGCGATGGCGTGGGAGTTCACTTCCGGCACGATCAGCGGCACATCCGGGTCCATCCGGTAGAGCGACGAATTGTCGATCACCGTGCAGCCCGCGGCCGCGGCCTTCGGGGCGTAGACCTTCGAGACCTCCGAGCCGGCGGCGAACAGCGCCATGTCCCAGCCGGCGAAATCGAAATGCTCGATGTTCCGGATCTTGAGCGTTCTGCCGCTGTCGCCGAAATCGACCTCGCTGCCGGTCGAGCGCGACGACGCCAGCACCGCGACCTCGTCGGCGGGGAATTGGCGCTCGGCGAGGATGTTCAGAATCTCGCGCCCGACATTGCCCGTCGCGCCGACCACAACGACCCTATAACCCATCAATTCGCTCCCGAAGACCGTGCACCTTGCCAAGCCGTATCAGCCGTGTAACACACCTGCCCAATGGGGGGGATATACGGGTGAAGCTGCTCGCCGCGATATTGGGATGCTGCATGATCGTTCAACCGGCAAATGCCCAGCAAAAAAGCAGCGCCGAAGCGATCGCTGAGCGACGATTCGAGATCGCTTGGCGTGTCGAGGGAGCCTATTTCCGGGCCGCGACGCCGGTCGCCGCCATTCCGGCCGGATGAGCGAGCGCTTGGGCCGGCCGACGCTCCTGCTCGGCGCCTTGCTGCTGCTCCTGGCCGGCGCGCTGTCGCTCAAGGACCGGCTGATCGCGCCGCCGGAGGTGCGGCCCGCGGCGGAAGGCGGCTTCGACACCGGCCGGGCGCTGGCGCGGCTCGAACGGATACTCGGCGGCCAGCGGCCGCACCCGGTCGACAGCCAAGAGAACGACGCCGTCCGCGAGCGGCTGATCGCCGAGCTGAGGCGGATCGGCCTCACCCCCCGAGTCACCGACGACTTCGTCTGCGGCGGTTCGGCCAAGTCCCGCACCGTCTCGTGCGCCCGCGTCCGCAACGTGCTGGCGACGATCGGCCCCGCCGAAGGACGGCACCTGCTGCTCGTCTCGCACTATGATTCGGTGCCCGCTGGCCCGGGCGCGGCGGACGACGGGATAGGCGTTGCGGTGATGCTCGAGACGGCGGCGCAGCTCGCCCGGCGCCCGCCGGCGCGGCCGGTCACCTTCCTTTTCGACGAGGGCGAGGAAGCGGGGCTGCTCGGCGCCCATGCCTTCCTCCGCAGCGACCCGCTCGCCGAACGCGTCGATACCCTGCTCAACTTCGAATCGCGCGGGGTGGAAGGGCCGGCGATCATGTTCGAGACCGATCGCCCCAACGGCACCGCGATCGGCCTCTATGCCCGGGCGGTGGAGCGCCCGGTCGCCAATTCGCTCGCCACCGACTTCTACCGGCTGATCCCCAATTCGACCGACGTCGCGGTGTTCGAGAAGCGCGGCTGGACCACGTTGAACTTCGCGGTGATCGGCAACGAGACCCGCTATCACAGCCCCGGCGACACGCTGGCGGCGCTCGACCGGCGCAGCGTCCAGCATATGGGCGACCAGGCGCTGGCGCTCGCTTCGGAAATCGCCGCCGGCGGGACGCGGCGCAGCCAGGGCAGCGCCAATTATGTCGACCTGCTCGGCCGCGGGCTGATCGTGATCCCGACCCCGGCCGCGCTTGCGGCGCTCGCCGCGCTGGCGCTGGGCGCCGCGCTCGTGGCCTGGCGGCGACGCCGCGGCCTCGGGCGTGCCGTGGGGGCAGTGAGCGCGGCGATCCTCGGCGGGACCGCGCTCAGCTTCCTGGCCCAGGGAGCGGTCGAGCTGGGCCGCGGCGGCGACTATTGGCGGGCCTATCCGATCGTCACCGACCTGGCCGTCTACGCCTCCGTCCAGCTTGCCGCCGCGGCAGCGCTGCTGCTGGCTGCCCGCGGCGCGCCTGCCGACCGGCTGCGCGCCGCCTTCTGGCTCGTGTTCCTGGTCGTCGGAAGTGCCCTCGCGGCAGCGGTGCCGGGCGCGGCGATCTTCTTCCTCGTCCCGGGCGCGTTTGCCGTCGGCGGGATGCTCCTCGGCCGCTTCTCGGGCCTAGCCGAGAGACTCTGCGGCGTTGCCGCCGCCCTGACGCTGTTCCTGCTGTGGGCGCCGCTGCTCGCGCTGATGGCGCTGCTGCTGCGGCACGGCGAAGCCTGGCTGTTCGCGCCGGTCGCCGCGGCGCTGGTGCTGCCGTGGCTGATCGAGGCGGGGCCGCTGACCGCCGGCGCACGGGCCAAGGCCGCCTTGGTCCCGCTCGCAGCGGCGACCGTGCTCGCCTGGACGGCATCGGCGCTTGCGCCGGCCTATTCGGGCGATCGCAAGCAGGCGTTCGGAATCGAATATGCCTGGCACGCCGCCACGGCCGAGGGCCGCTGGTTGATCGCCAACGACGGCGCGCCCCTGCCCGCTGCCTATCGGCCGATCGGCCGGTTCGAGCCGGATGCGAAGGTGCCCTGGTCAAGCCGCAAGCGCTGGGTCGCCCCTGCCCCGCCCGGGCTGGCCGTCGCGCCCGGGGTGGAGCTGCTGTCGCAGCATCGGACCGGAGCCGGCCGGGCGGTGTCGCTCCGGATCGCCGCCAACGGCGCCGACACGATCACGCTGCGAGGCCCGCCGCAGGCCGAGGTCCGGGCGGTGCGGGCGGGTGGCTCGGAACGCCCGATGGGCGGCCGGGACCGCAAAGGCAAGGAGACCGACGGGAGCGACGATTACATCGTTCGCTGCCACGGCCGCAGCTGCGACGGCCTCAGGCTCGATCTGCTGGTGGGATCGCCAGGGCCGGTGGAATGGACCGTCGTCGGCGTCAGGCGCGGCCTGCCGGCGGCGGCGCGGCCGCTCGTACGGGCACGCCCCGCGAACGCGGCGCCCCAGTACATGCCTGACTCGACGATCGGCCTGAGCCGCCTGCGCTTCTAGCAGGCGGGGCGGGCTCAGCCCTCGGCGTTTTCCGTCTCGGGCGTGGCGACAGGGGCCACGGCACGGGCTTCCGGGCTGTGGCGCATGTCGCGGCGCTCGGCGATGCGGGCCGCCTTGCCGGTGCGGCCGCGCAGATAATAGAGCTTCGCGCGGCGGACGGCGCCGCGGCGGACCACCTCGATCGACTCGATGTTGGGCGAATAAAGCGGGAAGACGCGCTCGACGCCCTCGCCGAAGCTGATCTTGCGCACCGTGAACGAGGAGCCGAGGCCCCTGTTGGCGCGAGCGATGCAGACGCCTTCGTAATTCTGGACGCGGGTGCGGTCGCCTTCGACGACGCGGACGCCGACGCGGAGCGTGTCGCCCGGGCGGAACTCGGGGATCGACTTGGTCGACTTGAACTGCTCGATCGCCTCGGCCTCGAGCTGCTGGATGAGGTTCATTCTCTCTAACCTTCGTCTTCGCGCTGCGCGCCAGAGGGCGGTGGCCTTCGCGCGCCCCAGTGGCGCTCGATCAGGTCCGGCCGCCGTGACCGTGTGTCTTCCTCCGCCTTGGCCTTTCGCCAGGCGGCGATCCTCGCATGATCCCCCGATCGCAGTACTTCAGGGATCGCGCGCCCTTCCCATAACTGGGGGCGGGTATAATGAGGATATTCAAGCAGCCCCGTCTCGAAGCTCTCCTCGAGGCCGCTCGAAGCCGCGCCCATTACGCCGGGGAGCAGCCGAATGCAAGCATCGAGGACCACCAAAGCCGCGGTCTCGCCGCCTGAAAGCACATAATCGCCGATCGAGACGGGGAGGATCGGCCGCGCCTCGAACAGGCGCTCGTCGATCCCTTCGAAGCGGCCGCACAGGATCGATACGCCAGGGCCGGCCGAAAGCTCGCGCACCAGCGCCTGATCGAGCGGCCTTCCGCGCGGGCTCATCGCCAGCATCGGCGCCTCCGGACGGCGCCCGAGCACATCGTCGACGGCAGCGGCGAGCACGTCGGCCCGCATCACCATGCCCGCCCCGCCGCCGGCCGGCGTGTCGTCCACCGAACGATGCCTATCGGTCGCAAAATCGCGGATCTGCACCGTTTCCAGCGCCCACGCCCCAGCGCCCAGCGCGCGCCCCGCCAAGCTTTGGCCAAGCGGTCCGGGAAACATCTCCGGATACAAAGTGAGGATCGTCGCGCGCCAGATCATCGGAACCATCGCGTCCTTAGACGTTTCCGTACCGATGAGCGAACCCGACTATGATTGCCTGGTCATCGGCGGTGGGCCCGCCGGTCTCACCGCCGCCATCTACCTGGCCCGTTTCCACCTGTCCCTGAAGGTGGTCGACGGGGCGAAGAGCCGCGCCGGCTGGATCCCGTGCACCCACAATCATGCCGGCTATCCCGGCGGCATTTCGGGCAAGGAGCTGATCGCCCGGATGAAGGAGCAGGCCCAGCTCTACGGCGCGTCGATCGAGACCGGCCAGGTGCGGCGGCTCGACCGCATCGACGGCGGGTTCGAAGCCGAATGGGGCAGCGGACCCGTCACTGCGCGGATGGTGCTGCTCGCCACCGGCGTCAAGAACCGCCGGCCCCCGATGGACGAGGATCTGCACGACGAGGCGCTGGCCCAGGGCCTGATCCGCTATTGCCCGATCTGCGACGGCTATGAGGTCACCGACAAGAAGGTCGGCGTGATCGGCGACGACAGCCACGGCGTCGCCGAGGCGGTGTTCCTGCGCGGCTATACGGCCGACGTGACTCTGATCGCGCCCGACAGCGCGCACCGCAAGCTGGGGGCGCAGGACTGGGAACAGCTGGAGCGCTACGGCATCAGGTCCGTCGACGGGCCCTGCAATGCGGTGGCGATCAGCGGCAAGTGCATCACGGTCGACACCGCGGAAGGACACCATAGCTTCGACAGCATCTACCCCGCGCTCGGCTCGGACGTGCACTCCGATCTTGCCAAGATGGTCGGGGCGGACCTGGCCGACAGCGGCTGCATCCTGGTCGACGACCATCAGCGCACCAGCGTCCCCGGCCTCTACGCAGCCGGAGACGTGGTGATCGGGCTGGACCAGATCAGCCACGCAATGGGCGAAGGCGGAGTCGCCGCCACCACGATCCGAAACGATCTGGCCAAGCAGCTGCCGCTGATGCGCAAAGCGGTGAGCTAAGCCAGGAACAGCGGGTCGGCGACGATCCTGCCATCGGCGAGGTCGGCAATCCCGGGCCGGAACGGAAGCATGGCGCGGCGGCCGTCGGACTTTTCAATCTCGAGGATGTCCCCCGCCCCGAAATTCTCCACGGCCGCGACCGTGCCGAGCGGCTCGCCTGCCGGGCCTTCGCAGGGCAGGCCGACAAGGTCGGCATGATAATATTCGCCCTCTTCCAGCGGCGGCAGCGCCTCACGCGGGACGGTGACGAGGCTTCCGCGGAGCGCCTCGGCCGCATTGCGGTCGCCGATCTCGGCGAAGCGGGCGATCGGCTGGCCGCCGCCCGATTTGACCGACTTCAAGGTAAGCCGCCGCTCGCCGACCTGCACCGCCTCGTGGCGCTGCAGGCTTTCGATGCCCTGCGCGAACAGCTTCAGCCTCACCTCGCCGCCGATGCCGTGGGCACCGATAATGGCGGCGAGGGTGACCGTTTCCGCGGGCAAGGCTTAGCCGTCGGCCTTTTCGGCGCCCTCGGCCGGAGCCGACTCTTCCGACCCTTCGGCGGGCTGGTCGGTGGATTCGCCCTTGTTCGGCGCCTCATCCGCGGGAGTCGCTTCCGGCTCGGAGGCGGGAGCCTCCTCAGCCGCCGGAGCCTCCTCAGCTGCGGGAGCTTCCTCGCTTGCCTCTACGGCCGGCGCCTCTTCAGCAACGGGAGCTTCCTCGGCGGGAGCTTCCTCAGCGGGAGCTTCCTCCGCGGGAGCTTCCTCAGCGGGTACTTCCTCAGCGGGAGCTTCCTCGACCGGCGCGGCCTCGGCGGCAGCGGCGGCTTCAGCGGCTTCGGCTTCGCGGGTGGCGCGCTCCTCGGCGCGCTCCTTGGCCTTCTCGCCCGGCTCGCCCTTCTGGGGGTTGCTGCGCGCCGGGCGCTCGAGCAGGCCGGCCTGGTCGAAGAAGCGGTGGACGCGGTCCGACGGCTGGGCGCCGACCGACAGCCAATGCTTGGCGCGCTCGGTGTCCAGCTTCACGCGCTCTTCGCTGTCCTTGGGGAGCAGCGGATTGTAGCTGCCGATCCGCTCGATGAACTTGCCGTCGCGTGAGTTGCGCGAGTCGGTGACCACGATCTTGTAATAAGGACGCTTCTTCGCGCCGCCGCGCGCAAGCCTGATTGCAACTGCCATTTTTCGTTTCCTTCCTTGGGATTGAGATTATTTCTTCATGAACTTGTTGAAGCCGGGCGGCAGGTTGAACGGGGCGCCGCCGCCGGCGCCGGGGAGACCCGGAAGTCCCCCCGGCGGCGCCCCGCCCGGCAAGCCGCCGAGGCCCCCCAGCCCGCCGCCAAGGCCGCCGCCGCCACCGAACAGCGCGCCGAGCTTGCCGAGGCCGCCCATCTTCTTGATCTTCTTCATGGCGCCGGCCATTTCCTGGTGCATCTTCAACAGCCGGTTCACGTCCTGAACGGTCGTGCCCGAGCCCTTGGCGACGCGGATCTTGCGCTTGGCGTTGAGCAGCTCGGGCTTCGAACGCTCCCGCGGAGTCATCGAACCGATCATCGCGTCGAGCCGCACCAGCGTCTTGTCGTCGGTCGCCGCCTGGGCGGCGCCGGCCATCTTCTTCATCCCCGGAAGCATCGAGGCGAGCGCGCCGAGCCCGCCCATGCGCTGCATCTGCATCAGCTGGTTGCGAAGGTCGTTGAGGTCGAACTGGCCCTTGGCCATCTTCTTGGCGAGCGCCTCGGCCTCGTCCATCTGGATCGTCTCGGCCGCGCGCTCGACGAGGCTGACGACGTCGCCCATGCCGAGGATTCGGCCGGCGACTCGCTCCGGGTGGAAGCCCTCGAGCTTGTCGATGCCTTCGCCGACACCGGCGAACTTGATCGGCTTGCCGGTGACGGCGCGCATCGACAGAGCCGCGCCCCCCCGGGCGTCGCCGTCCATCCGGGTCAGGACGATGCCGGTGAGATCGACCTGGTCGGAGAAGCTGCGCGCGACGTTGACGGCGTCCTGGCCGGTCAGCGCATCGACGACGAGCAGGACTTCCCGAGGATCGGAGACCTCGGCGACGGCCTTCATCTCGTCCATCAGCGCCTGATCGACGTGGAGGCGGCCGGCGGTGTCGAGGAGGAGGACGTCGTAGCCCTGGAGCCTGGCCGACTGAAGCGCGCGGCGGGCGATCTCGACCGGCTGCTGGCCCGCGACGATGGGCAGCGTGGCGACGTTGGCCTGGCGGCCGAGCACCGCGAGCTGCTCCTGCGCCGCCGGGCGGGCGACGTCGAGCGAGGCCATCATCACCTTCTTGCGGTTCTTCTCAGAGAGCCGCTTGGCGAGCTTGGCGGTGGTGGTGGTCTTGCCCGAGCCCTGCAGGCCGACCATCATCACGACGGCGGGCGGCGTCACATCGACATCGAGATCGGACGCATCGGCGCCGAGCATCTCGACCAGGGCGTCGTGGACGATCTTGACGACCTGCTGGCCCGGCGTGACCGAGCGCAGCACCTGCTGGCCGACCGCCTGCTCGGTGGCGCGGTCGACGAACTCGCGCACCACCGGCAGCGCGACATCGGCCTCGAGCAGGGCG
>DASWSP010000075.1:0-1999 GCA_036402575.1 Allosphingosinicella sp.
CCACGGCCTGGGGTCCCTAACGCCCGATGGCGAGGAAGCGGTCGTCCGGCCCGATGCCGAGCAGCCGCGCCGTCTGCGTGTCGAGCGTGGCGCCGCCATCCTCGCCGATCGCGACCGCGCCGTAGCAGCAGGCGAAGGCCCGCTGCGCGCCGGCGGCGAGCATCATCCTTTTGCCGGTCGCGCCGTCGTCGATCCCGGCCAGGACCAGCTCGCGCGCCTCGCGGATGGTGCGGATGTCGTCGGTCCGGACCGACATGGTCGGCCCGCCGTCGAATATGTCGACATAGCCTTCGCTGGTGAATCCCTCCTGCTCGAGCATGCGCATCGCCGCCCGGCCGGAGGGATGCGGCACCGACATGATCGCCCGCGCGCTTTCGGGCAGCATGGCGGTGTAGATCGGCGTCTTGGGCATGAGATCGGCGATGAAGCGGGTGCCGTGGGCGCCGTTGAAGCTGTCCGCCTCCTGGAAGTTCATGCCGAAGAAGCGGCCGGCGATCGCGTCCCAGAAGGGCGAGCCGCCGGCCTCGTCGATCACGCCGCGAAGCTCGGCCAGGACGCGGTTGCCGAAGCGGCGGCGGTGCTGGCGGATGAACAGATAGCGGCTGCGCGCCAGCAGCAGCCCGAGCCCGCCGGCGCGCTCGCCCGGATGGAGGAACAGGCCGCCGACTTCGGACGAGCCCTCGAAATCGGTGACCAGGGTCAGCATCTCGGCGCGGAAGGTCTTGCCGAGCGCCTTTGAGGTCTGGGTCAGCGTGCTGATGCGGTAGCTGTAGAACGGCCATTCGGTGCCGACCTGGCCGAACAGCTGGCCGGTGCCGCGGACCTGGCCGGTGTCGGCATTCTCGAGCATCAGCATGAACAGGTCGTCGGCCTGGCTCTCCTCCTGCCTTGCGAAGGCGTGCTCGGAACGGATCAGCTTGTCGACCAGCGCGCCCCTGTCGGCCGGCAGGTTGGTGAAGCCCCCGCCGGTCAGCTTGGCCATCTCGTAGAGCTGCTGGAAATCGTCGTTGGTGGCAGGACGCACCCGGAAGCTCATGAAAAGCCTCCTGTTGCCAGCCGAAGCACGGTCAGCGCCGACAGCTGCGCGCGCTCGGCGAGGCTGGCGACGATCAGATATTCGTCGGGAGAGTGGATCGCGCCGCCGCGAACGCCCATCGTGTCGACCACGGGCACCCCGCAGGCCGCGATGTTGTTGCCGTCGCACACGCCGCCGCTCGGCTGCCACCCGATCGACTGGCCGAGCTCGGCGCCGCAACTCCTGACGAGCTGGAACAGCTTCTCCGCTTTGGCGTCCAAAGGCTTGGGCGGGCGGCCGAAACCGCCATGGACCTCCACCTTCACCTCGTGCTCCGCCGTCACCATCGCGACCGCGGCCTCGATCTGCGCCAGCGCGCGCTGCTGGTCCTCGGCGGTGAAGGGCCGCATGTTCACGCGGAGGATCGCATGATCCGGAACCACATTGTTCGGGCTGCCGCCTTCGATGCGCGCCGGATTGACGGAGAGCCGGGGCCCCCTGGCCTTCGCCAGGCGAAGCGCCAGATCCGCCGCCGCGACGATCGCGTTGCGGCCTTCCTCCGGGTTCCTCCCGGCATGGGCGCTGCGCCCGGTTACCAGGATCGAGAAATTGCCGCTTCCCGGCCGCGCTCCCGCCAGCGTGCCGTCGGGCAGCGCCGCGGGCTCATAGGTCAGCGCCGCCTGCTTGCCGCGCGCCGCCTCCGCCAGCAAGGCCGCCGAGCCGGGCGAGCCCACCTCCTCGTCGCTGTTGACGACGACTTCGTAGCCGAGTTGCTGGGCCGCGGGCGACGCCTCGATCGCCTTCAGCGCCGCCAGCATCACGGCGATGCCGCCTTTCATGTCGGCTACGCCGGGACCGCCGAGGACCCCCTCCTCGCGCCAGGCGAGCGACTGGAACGGATGCTCGGCCGCATAGACCGTGTCCATATGGCCGGTGAAAAGGAGCTGCACCGGCGCTTCGGGCCGCACCCGCAAATGAAGGTTC
>DASWSP010000076.1:0-9568 GCA_036402575.1 Allosphingosinicella sp.
CCAACCTCAAATGCGTCGCCGAGGCTATTCACTGGTGGCACATCGTCGAAGGGCCGATCGAGTCCGAGGTCGATCCCGGCGACCGGCCGCTGCTCGCCGCGGCGGCGGAGATCGCCGAGGGGATCGACTGGTCCGGGGCACCCTGGCCCGCGCTGACGACCGCGCTGAAGGAGCGGAGCGGCCGCGCCGGAAAGGCGCTGTTCCTGCCGCTCCGCCGCGCGCTGACCGGCCGCGACAGCGGACCCGAAATGGCGCCGCTGGTCGCGCTGATCGGCAAGGAGCAGACGATCGCCCGGTTTCGGGCCGCGGCCGCCTGACGTCGATCACCCGCCCCCGCCCAGCGACGGCGACGGCAGGCCGATCGAATCCGGGCAAGACCGTCATCGTCCATTTCCGCAGGGACGGCTGACCCGACGGGGCTGGCGCTCGGGCGGCGCCCGCCTTATCTTCGGGCGATGCCGCTTCCGCGCCCCGCCTCGCCTCGCACCCTATGGGCCGACCTGCGCGCCTTCACCCGCGAAGGCGGCCGCCACAAGTGGATCGCCGCCTTCTTCGCGATCGTCATGCCGGTCGTGATCGTGATCGGCTTCATCGTCGATTCGCGCACCAACATCATGCCCGGCGAGCAGGTCATCTACGCCGAGAGCTGGAGCGCCAACCGCACCGATGAGGAGATCCGCGCGGCCCAGGAGGAGCGCGAGAAGGAGCGGCAGGCGATCGCCGCCGAGCGCCAGCGCCAGTTCAAGGAACTGGAGAAGAAATTCGGGATTTGAGCGACGAGGACGGACGCTGGATGGCCGCTGCCATCGCGCTCGGCGAGCGCGGCCGCGGCAGCACCGCGCCCAACCCCAATGTCGGCTGCGTGATCGTCAGCGACGGAGAGGTCGTCGGGCGCGGCTGGACCCAGCCGGGCGGGCGGCCCCACGCGGAATGGGCGGCGCTGCAGGAAGCGGGCGAGAAGGCGGCCGGCGCCACCGCCTATGTGACGCTCGAGCCCTGCGCCCATCAATCGAAGCGCGGCCCGGCCTGCGCGGACGAATTGATCCGCGCCGGGATCAAGCGCGTCGTGGCCGCCCTTCAGGACCCTTATGAGCAGGTCGACGGGCGCGGCTTCGATCGCCTTCGCCGGGCCGGCGTGGAGGTCAGCGTCGGCGTCGGCGCCGAGGCGGCGGCTCGATCGATGGCCGGTTTCCTGACCCGCCAGACGCTGGGGCGTCCCTATGTCACGCTCAAGCTCGCCATGTCGCTCGACGGCAAGATCGCGCTGCCATCGGGCGAGAGCCGCTGGATCACCGGCGAGGATGCGCGCGCCCATGTCCATCTGGAGCGGGCGCGGGCGGACATGATCCTGGTCGGCCGCGGCACCTACAATGCGGACCGGCCGCAGCTCGACGTACGGCTGCCGGGGCTCGAGGAGCGTTCGCCGCGACGGGCGCTGCTGACCCGCGGCGAGGGCGTCGAAGGCTGGACCCGCCTCGGCGGCCCCGAGGAGGTGTTCGATCTGGGCGACGTCAACGACCTGCTGGTCGAGGGCGGATCCGGCGCCGCCTCGGCCTTCCTTGCCGCCGACCTCGTCGACCGGATGCTGATCTACCGCGCCCCGATCGTCATCGGCGAGGGCAAGTCGTCGATCGGCTATATCGGCCTGACCGCGCTCGCCGAGGCGCACCGGCGCTGGGCGTTTGTCGATTCCCGACCGCTTGGCATCGACCGGCTTGAGGTCTACGAGCGCGTCCGCAGCTAATGTTCACGGGCATCATCACAGATATCGGCCGGATCGAATCCGCCGAACAACGCGGCGACCTGCGCCTCAGGATCGCCTGCGCCTATGACATGGCGGCGGTCGATCTCGGCGCGTCGATCGCCTGCTCGGGCGTGTGCCTGACCGTGGTCGACAAGGGCGACGAATGGTTCGCTGTCGACGTATCGGCCGAGACCCACAGCCGCACCGCGCCCGACATGTGGGAGGAGGGCCGGCGGCTCAACCTCGAGCGCGCGCTCAAGGTCGGCGACGAGCTCGGCGGCCACATCGTCACCGGCCATGTCGACGGCGTCGGCGAAGTCGAGGCGGTGCTGCCGATCGGCGATTCCAAGCGGATCACCCTCGTCGCCGGACCCGAGGTCTCGCCCTATCTGGCGCAGAAGGGATCGGTATCGCTCGACGGCGTGTCGCTCACCCTCAACGAGGTCGAGAATTTGTCCGAAGGCGTTCGCTTCGCCGTCAACATCATCCCGCATACCGCCGACCAGACCACCTTCGACGAGATCGTGCCCGGCCGCTTCGTCAACATCGAGATCGACATCCTCGCCCGCTACCTCGGCCGGATGATGGAGCTTCGGCGCTGATGGAACGCGGCTTTCTCTCGACTCCCGAGGAGATGATCGACGAGGCGCGCAACGGGCGCATGTTCATCCTGGTCGACGACGAGGACCGCGAGAATGAGGGCGACCTCGTGATTCCCGCGCAGATGGCGACTCCCGACGCGATCAACTTCATGGCCAAGCACGGCCGCGGGCTGATCTGCCTCGCGCTCGCCAAGCAGCGGGTCGATCAGCTCGGCCTGCAGCTGATGAGCCGCCACAACGGCACCCGTCACGAGACCGCCTTCACCACATCGATCGAGGCCAAGGAAGGGGTGACCACCGGCATCTCGGCGGCCGACCGCGCCCGAACCATCGCGGTGGCGATCGATGCGGCCAAGGGCCCCGAGCATATCGTTACCCCCGGCCACGTCTTCCCGCTCGTCGCCAAGGAAGGCGGCGTGCTGATCCGCGCCGGCCATACCGAAGCCGCGGTCGACGTGTCGCGCCTCGCCGGCCTCAACCCGTCGGGCGTGATCTGCGAGATCATGCGCGAGGACGGGACGATGGCGCGGATGGACGATCTGGTCGCCTTCGCCCAGCTCCACGGCCTCAAGATCGGCACCATCCGCGATCTCATCGCCTACCGGCTCAAGAAGGATCATCTCGTCGAGCAGACCGCCGAGGCCGCGTTCGAGAGCCGCTGGGGCGGGACGTGGACGGCCAGGACCTTCCTCAACAAGGCGCTCGGCAACGAGCAGATCGCGCTGGTGAAGGGGGAGGTCGACCCCACCAAGCCCACCTTGGTGCGGATGCACGCGCTCAACATGATTACGGACGTATTCGCCGAAGCCGGCGAGCGGGCGGGGCTGCTCCAGGGCGCGATGAAGATCATCGGCGACGAAGGCGCGGGCGTGATCGTGGTCATCAACCGACCGATGCCCGACGCCCTTTCGCGGGCATTGAACGTGCGCAGCGGCAAGGCCGAAGCCAAGGACATGGAGGCGCTGCGCGACTATGGCGTCGGGGCGCAGATCCTTTCCGCGCTCGGGGTGCACGAGATGGTGCTGCTCACCAATACCCACCACACGCCGGTGGCGCTGGGCGGCTATGGCCTGAAGATCGTCGGCGAGCGGCCGATCCCGCTGAACGGCGGCTGAGCATGGCGCGGCTGCTGATCGTCGAGGCGCGATTCTACGACCATCTCAACGACCTGCTGATCGCCGGCGCGCGCGCCGCGATCGAAGCGGCGGGCCATAGCCATGAGACGGTGACGGTGCCCGGCGCGCTCGAGATCCCGGCCGCGATCGCGTTCGCCGCCGACACCGGCCGCTACGAGGGTTTCGTGGCGCTGGGGGTGGTGATCCGCGGCGAGACCTATCATTTCGAGATCGTCGCCAGCGAAAGCGCGCGCGGCATCATGGCGCTGACACTCGACGGCCTCGCCGTCGGCAACGGCATCCTCACCGTGGAGAACGAGGCCCAGGCGCTGACCCGCGCCCGCCCCGAGGAGAAGGACAAAGGCGGCGAGGCCGCCAGGGCCGCGCTGACCATGATGAAGCTTCGGGAGCGCTTCGAGGCTTAATCGACCACGGCGATGGCGAAGCCGTCCCAGCCCTTGCGCCCGACGGTCTGGATCGCGGTGGCGCTGAGGCGCGGCTCCGATCCGAGCAGATCGAACAGCGCCCGGGTCCCCTCGACGTCCGGGTCGCCGTCGTCGCCGAGCAGCCGGCCCTCGCGCACGACATTGTCGCAGACGATCACCGTTCCCGGCCGGGCGAGCTTCACCGCCCAGGAGGCATAATTGGCGTTGTTCGCCTTGTCGGCGTCGATGAAGACGAGATCGAACGGCCCCTCCAGCCGCGGCAGCACGTCGAGGGCGGCGCCGAGGCGAAGGTCGACCCTGCCGGCGAGCCCCGCCGCCGCGAAGTTCTCGCGCGCGACTTCGGCGGTGCGCGGGTCCACCTCGATCGTGACGATGAGGCCGTCGGCCGGCAGCGCGCTCGCCATCCAGATCGTGGAATAGCCGCCGAGGGTTCCGATCTCGAGGATCCGGCGGGCGCCCGTCATGCGCACGAGCAGATGGAGCAGCTTGCCTTGCGCCGGAGAGACGTCGATCGCGGCGAGGCCGGCAGCCTGGTTGGCGGCAAGAGCGCGCTTGGGCGCCTCCCGCGGGGCGATCAGCCGATCCTCGATATATTCGTCGACGGCGCTCCAGCGCTCGTCGCTCATTCGGCCGCCTCCGCCCGCGCCAGCGGGTAATCTATATAGCCTTCGGGGCCTTGGCTGTACCAGCTTGCCTGCACGTCGGGGGTAAGCTCGGCCTTGCTGGCGAGCCGCTGCACCAGATCGGGGTTGGAGATGAAGGGTCGGCCGAAGCTGATCGCGTCCGCGCGCTCCTCCGCCAGCGCCGCCTCCGCACGCTCGAACGTATAGTCGGAATTGAGGATGAGCGGCCCGTTGAACACCTTGCGGATGGCCGGCGAAATCTGCGGCACTTCGGACTTGCCGAACGTTCCCTCCGGCCCCGGCTCGCGCAGCTCGAGGAAGGCGATGCCGATCTCCGCCAGCGCTGTGGCCGCCGCCACGAACAGGGGCTCCGGATCGCTGTCCTCGGCCCCCTGCGTCTGGCTGTTGGGCGAGAGCCGAACGGCGGTGCGATCGGGTCCCACCACGTCGGCGATGGCCCTGGCCGCTTCCCGCAGCAGCCGGATCCGGTTCTCGATCGGGCCGCCATAATCGTCGTCGCGCCGGTTGGTGCCGTCGCGCAGGAATTGGTCGATCAGATAGCCGTTGGCGGCGTGGAGCTGGACGCCGTCGAAGCCGGCGGCGATGGCAAAGCCGGCGGCGCGGGCATAATCGTCGATGATCCCGGGTATCTCCTCCAGCGCCAGCGCCCGCGCCTCGTCATAGGGCTGGCGGCCGTCATAGGTGTGCGCATGGTGCGGGGCAGTCGTGGCGGAGGCCGAGACCGGCGGCTCGCCGCCGAGGAAGCTCGAATGCACGACCCGGCCCATGTGCCAGAGCTGGCAGAAGATCCGCCCGCCCGCTTCGTGCACCGCCTCGGTGATCGGCTGCCATGCCGCCAGTTGCTCGGCCGTCCAGATGCCGGGCGCGTAGGGCCATCCCAGACCCTGCCGGCTCATGCCCGTGGCCTCGCTGATGATCAGCCCCGCGCCCGCCCGCTGGGCATAATAGGTCTTCATGATCTCGGTCGGGACGTGCTCGCGAGTCGCGCGCCCGCGGGTCAGCGGCGCCATCACGATTCGGTTGGGGCAGGTGATCGCGCCGAGCGCGATCGGATCGAACAGAGACGGCATTGCTGCTCCTTGCGTGTCGGGGAACGGGGACGTAGCGGGTTGCCCTTTGCAATGCATCAGGATGCAACCCGATCCGCCGCCGCGGCAGGCCGATACGCTTTCGCGGCGCTGATCGTCTCGAACCTCTTCCTGGCGCTCGGGCCATGGATGGTGCGGCTGTCCGACGTCGGGCCGGTGGCCGCGGGCTTCTGGCGGCTGGCGCTGGCGATCCCGCTGCTGCTCCTGCTGGCGCGTTCCTCGGCCGGCGGCCGGCTTTGGCCCGGCTGGAGCCTCGCGGCGATGATCGCGATCGGCGGGCTGTTCTTCGCGGCCGATCTTGCCGCGTGGCATTACGGCATCGTCCGCACCAAGCTGGCCAACGCCACCCTGTTCGGCAACGCTTCGAGCTTCGTGTTCGCGATCTACGGCTTCTTCCTGGTGCGCCGGCTGCCCGGCCGCGTGCAGGCGGGGGCGCTGGTGCTGGCGGCGGTCGGCGCCGCGATGCTGATGGGAAGCAGCTACGAATTGTCGCCCGAGCATTTCCGCGGCGACCTGTTCGCGCTGCTCGCCGGCATCTTCTATTTCTTCTACCTCGTCACGGTCGACCGCGCCCGCAAGACGCTGGCGCCGATGCCGGTTCTGGCGCTGGCGACGGCGACCGGCGCGCTGCCGCTGCTGCTGTTCGCGCTGCTGCTGGGCGAGCAGGTGATGCCCGGCGACTGGCTGCCGGTGATCCTGCTCTCGCTCGGGTCGCAGGTGATCGGGCAGGGCCTGCTGGTCTATGCGATGGGCCATCTGAGCCCGGTGGTCGTCGGGCTCGGCCTGCTCACCCAGCCGGCGGTGACCGCGCTGGTCGGCTGGCTGGCCTATGACGAGCGGTTCAGCCTCACCGACGGCCTCGGCGCGCTGATGATCTGCGCCGCCCTCGTGCTGATCCGACTGCCCGAGCGGGTTGCGCCGGAAGCCGCGAAGGATCATTGAGGCGGCGATGACCGAACCCGGCGAGATGACCCTCGACGAGCTGCGCGCCGCGCTGGCGCCGCTGCTGCCGGCCAACGCCGTGTTCGACGGCTGGAGCGACCAGACGCTGGCGATGGCGGCTTCGGAGCTCGGCGTGCCCGCCAGCCGGGCGCGGCTCTGCTTTCCGGGCGGGGCGCCGCAGATGATCGACGCCTGGTTCGACGCGATCGACATCGCCATGGCCCGGGCCTACCCGCTCGAGCGCATCGCCGCGATGAAGATCCGCGCGCGCATCCGCGACCTCGTCCTGTACCGGATCGAGGTGATCAACCCGCACAAGGAGGCGCTTCGGCGCGCGCTGGCGGTGCTCGCCCAGCCGCAGAACGCCGCGCTCGCCGCTCGCCTGGCCTGGCGCGCCGCCGACCGGATGTGGCGGATCGCCGGCGACACCGCCACCGACTTCAACCACTACAGCAAGCGCGGCATCCTGGTCGGCGTCTACGGCTCCACCATGCTGGTCTATCTCGACGACGACAGCGGCGATCTCGCGCAGACCCGCGGCTTCCTCGACCGCCGAATCGACGACGTGATGCGCTTCGAGAAGCTCAAGGCCGGCTGGCGGGGCAGCCGCGAGCGGCTGCCGAGCCTCAGCCGCTTCGTGGGACGGCTGCGCTACCCGGTGGTCTGAGGCGGCGCGCACTATGACCGACCTTTCCCTATCGCGCCGCGCGGTCCTGCTCGGTTCGCTTCCCGCGGCGTGCGGCCTTGCCCAGCAGCCGTCACGCGATCCCGACACGATCGACGTCCGGCGGTTCGGCGCCTCGCCGGCCGCCTCGGCGCTCGACAACAGCCGCGCCTTCGCCGCCGCGAGCGCCGCGATCAATGCGGCCGGCGGCGGGACGTTGCTCGTGCCGCCCGGAATCTACCGGGTCGCGGCGCAGCGGCTCGTCGGGCGGCGGGGCGCCGGCCGCGCGTTCCACTCGGCCGACATCATCAAGATCGAGCGCTGCACCCGGCCGGTGCTGATCTCCGGCAAGGGCGCGACGCTGCGCGCGGCCGACGGGCTGCGCTACGGCTCGTTCGACCCGCAGACCGGGGCGCCGCACAAGCCGGCCTCGCTGCCCTTCTACGACCGCGATTTCCGGACCGACCCATACCGGATGATCGAGGTCAATGAATGTCGGGGGGCGGTGCGGATCGAGGGGTTCGACCTCGACGGCAACATGAAAGCGTACGTCCTCGGCGGCGAATGGGGCGACACGGGGCGGCAGCTGTCGGCGGTCGGCATCATGCTTCAGGGCAATGTCGGCGGAGTCACGATCGAAGGCGTCACCTCGCACGACCACGGCCTCGACGGCATCATGGTCGTCCACCACGGCCTTGGCCCGCGCAGCCCGCGCTACCCGATCACGCTGATTGACGTCGTCTGCGACCGCAACGGCCGCCAGGGCCTGTCATGGGTCGGCGGCACCGAGCTGACCGCGCTGCGCTGCCGCTTCACGCGCACCGGCCGCGGCAAGGTGAGCTCGGCCCCCGGCGCGGGAGTCGACATCGAGGCCGAGAATTCGGTGTGCCGCAACGGCCGCTTCGTCGACTGCGAGTTTTCCGACAATGCCGGCGTCGGCTTCCTCGCCGACCAGGGCGACACCGCGAACGTCCGGCTTGAGCGCTGCACGTTCGTCGGCACCACCGCCTGGTCGGCATGGCCGCGCAAGCCCGGCTTCGTGTTCGACGACTGCCTGTTCGTCGGAGCGATCGTGCAGACGCACGGCGACCCCGACCCGAGGCGCGCGGTCCGTTTCCAGTCGTGCCGCTTCCGCGCCGACCGGGCGCTGTCGCCGACCCGCGCCGTCTACGGCAGCACGCTCGCCGACCTCGGCGCGGGCGCCACCAACGTGCTGTTCACCGGCTGCTCGTTCGAGGCGATCATCCCGGAGGTGGCGCTGCCGTGGACCCCGGGCGACGTGCGCTACGACAATTGCCGGTTCCGGCAGGCGGGAAAGGTGACGAGCTATCCGCGCGGCGTGTTCACCGGCCGCTGCGAGATCGTGTCGGCCGGCCATGTCCAGCTCGAGGGATCCCGGTTCGCCGGCCACGTCACCCTCAACGGGCGGAAGCTGAGCTAGGCTTTGTCGGTCCGGCCCAGCGCCGGCGAAGCGCCCCGCGACCTCAGGAACGCCCGATAGTCGCTGAGCAGTCGGCGGCCGCGCAACTTCAGGCCCTGCCGCTCGGCTTCAAGCCGGCGCAGGAGGCGCCGCTCCTTCTCAGTCGGCGCGTCGGTGCTTCTTTGATCCGGCATGACTCTCGCAACCATCGGAGACTGCCCCAACGATCCTAATCCAGGTTTGTTTCAGGTTAACCTTGGATTCTGCGACGGGCCCCCGCCTGGACGGTCATTCCGGGACTCCGGCCCGGCGAGGGTCGCCGGGCCCAAGGCTTCAGTGCACGGTCTCCGCCGCGATCGAATAGCGCACGGTGGCGATCCGGCTGCGCTCCGGGCAGCAGCTCAGGCGGGTCCATTCGGTGCGCGCCTTGTGCTCGTTCTCGAACGGGCCGGCCATCGTCTCGGTGCCCGGGATCAGGTGGCCGAAGCTTTCGTCCTCATATTCCCCCCCGAGCACCCAATAGCGTTTGGTCATGACGGGTCTCCTTATGCTGCCTTGGCTTTGAACTGCGCCTCCTCGGTCGATTCGGCGAGCGCGGTGGTGGACGCTTCGCCGCCTGAAACGGTTTGGGCGACGAGATCGAAATAGCCGGTGCCGACCTCGCGCTGGTGGCGGGTGGCGGTGTAGCCGTCCTTCTCGGACGCGAACTCGGCCTGCTGCAGCTCGGAATAGGCCGCCATGCCGCGATCGCGGTAGCCGCGCGCGAGCTCGAACATGCCGTGGTTGAGCTGATGGAAGCCGGCCAGGGTGACGAACTGGAACTTGTAGCCCATCGCGCCCAGCTCGCGCTGGAACTTGGCGATCGTGTCCTTGTCGAGCTTGGCCTCCCAGTTGAAGCTGGGC
>DASWSP010000077.1:0-40431 GCA_036402575.1 Allosphingosinicella sp.
CCACGCGCGCGGTGGCCCTGGCGCGCGACCCGACCCAGCTCTCCGCCTTGATCGATGCTTTGGAGGCGGGTGCCGCCGCGGCACGAGACTCCATCCCGGGTGTCGTCCCGACCCTGCAGCTCGATGTGAAAGGAGCTTTTCAGGTTAGGACCATCGAGACGGCCGATTTGCGAACAATCGCTGCTCGCTTTGGCGCGATGGCATCGTCGAGCCACCGCTACGAGGAGTGGGCTAAGCT
Source organism: Allosphingosinicella sp. (assembly GCA_036402575.1). Classification (GTDB taxonomy): domain Bacteria; phylum Pseudomonadota; class Alphaproteobacteria; order Sphingomonadales; family Sphingomonadaceae; genus Allosphingosinicella. The sequence continues at coordinate 239 of DASWSP010000077.1, forward strand.
CACCCGCCTTCGCGGCGTTCTGCGCACCGATGGGCTCGATACGTTGGCGCAGCGAATGGAAATGGGGGAGCTGTCCGGGGAGGCTGCTGCGACGGAGTTCCTGTTCGCACGAGCGGAAGCGATCTGGAAGGAAGCGGTGGAGAAGAGCCCCGTCATAGCCTCCCTGCGCCAAGTCGACCGCCACGAACTGGTGCGCAGCTTTGCGGCGCTGGAGAAGGAGCGGCTTAAAGACTCCGTAAAGCTCATCCGCGCAGGTCATCTGAAGCAAGTCCCGCAAGGCGCCCGCGGCGCCATGGCCGTGGTGCGAGGCGAACTTGGCAAGAAGCGCGCCCACCTCCCGCTGCGCAAGCTCTTCACAGGGGCCGCCGAGGCCATTCAGCGGATCAAGCCGGTGCTGCTGATGAGCCCCATTTCCGTAGCGCAGTTCCTGCCGCCCGGTACGATCAAATTTGACCTGCTGCTGATCGATGAAGCAAGCCAAGTTCGTCCTGAGGATGCGCTTGGCGCTATTGCTCGCGCTGATCAGATCGTCGTGGTCGGCGACCAAAAGCAGCTGCCACCCTCCGCTTTCTTCGATCGCCTTGCCAGTAACGACGCCGAAACCGAGGATGAGGAAGAGGACGGGGAGCTGCTGGAGGGCGCAGCGCGAGTGAGCGCGCTCGAAAGCATCCTTACCCTATGCGAGGCCCGGGGTCTCGGCTCCCGAATGCTGGAATGGCATTACCGCTCTCGCGATCCCTCGTTGATCCGGGTGTCCAACCGCGAATTCTACAAAAACGGTCTGATCCTGCCGCCGTCGCCGTTGCAGAATGACCCTACCTACGGCCTCGCCTTCACCCGCGTCGCGGGCGCCTACGACCGCGGCGGGAAGCGTGACAACCGCCTAGAAGGCGCGGCGATCGTGAAGCGGGTTGCTGAGCATGCGGTGGCCACGCCCTCGTTCTCGCTTGGCATCGTCACCTTTTCCTCGGCGCAACGCAACCTCATCACCGAGCTGCTCGAATATGAGCGCCGGCAGAACCCGGTTCTTGACACCTTCCTGCGCGAAGGCGGCGCCGAGGACGTGTTCGTCAAGAATATCGAGAACGTGCAGGGCGATGAGCGCGATGTCATCCTTGTCAGCGTCGGCTACGGTCCGACGGAGCCCGGTGCACGCCTCACAAACATGAATTTCGGCCCTGTAAATATCGACGGTGGCGAGCGGCGCCTCAATGTCCTTTTTACACGTGCCCGCCTTCGCTGCGAAGTCTTCGCCTCCTTTGATCCTGGCGACATCGATCCCGCAAAGGTCAGCAAGGAAGGACCCCGCGTTCTCAAGCGGTTCCTGGAATTTGCCAAGACCGGCTTGCTGGACGATCGCGCCCCGTCCGGCGCCGGCCCGGACACCCCGTTCGAAGCAGACGTTGCCGAGGCCATTGCTGCTTTGGGCTACAAGGTTGACCATCAGGTTGGCTCCGCCGGTTTTCTGATCGACCTCGGCATTTGTCACCCCGACCGCCCCGGCACGTACATCCTCGCTGTCGAATGCGACGGCTCCACCTATCACAGCGCTCTCTGGGCACGGGAACGCGATCGCCTGCGGCAAAGCGTGTTGGAGCATCTCGGCTGGCGCTTCCACCGGATCTGGAGCACAGATTGGTTTTACCGGCGGTCTGCCGAGATCGATCGGCTCAAAGCCGCTCTTGAAGCTGCCCAAAAGGCAAGCGACGACGGAATTGTTATCGAGGGAGCCAACGATGCCAATCCCAGCAACACCTCCCCAACCCCGACAACAGCCGAAATCGTTTTCGATCTCCCCGAGGCGCCGGAACGAAAGATGCCACCCTATATTCGGTCATCTGTGTCGGTGCGCAGCTACGTGGATCCGCATGAAGCCGACCCTCAACTGCTCGCCCGATTAGCTGCCCAGATTGTGGAAGATGAGGGACCTGTTCACGAAGAAGAGGTCGCTAGGAGGATCGCCGCCGCCTTTGGCAAGGAACGAGTTGGCGCGCGTATAATGGCGGCCGTGCAACGGGCCCTTAAGGCTGCGCACGGCCGTGTTGATATTTCTATACGGAACGAGGGACCTTTCTGGGCTACCAAGGCCCAATTGGCTGCGCCCGTCGTCCGAGACAGATCAGCCGAGACCGGACTGCTCTGCAAAGCTGCCTTTATTCCGATGAGCGAAATCACCGAGGCTGTGCGCCTCGCCATGGAAGATAATGCAGGCGGGTCGGATCAGGAGATCATCCGGGCCGCCTCGCGTCTCTTCGGCTTCAAGCGGGCCGGGTCTGACCTTCAAGAGCGGCTGCAGTCCGGTTTGGAAGCACTGCAAGAATCTGCTGTTCAATAAGAAGAGGGCATCTCGTGGACAGCCCTACCCTCTCCCGTCGAACGACTTCAAGTACCACTTTGATCCGATTTATTTCGCCAGTTCGACCTGCTCGAATTCCAGCTCCACCGGCGTCGCCCGCCCGAAGATCGACACGCCGACCTTCACGCGGCCGCGGTCGAAATCGAGTTCCTCGACGATGCCGTTGAAGCTCGCGAACGGGCCTTCCAGTACCTTGACCTGGTCGCCGATCTCGTAGTCGACGCTGATCTTCTGCTTGGGCGCGGCGGCGGCCGCCTCGTCCTTGGTGTTGAGGATGCGCGCGGCCTCGGCCTCGCTGATCGGCTGCGGCTTGCCGCTCGAGCCCAGGAAGCCCGTCACCTTGGGGGTGTTCTTGACGAGGTGGTAGACGTCGTCGTTCATCGCCAGCTTGGCGAGCACGTAGCCGGGGAAGAACTTGCGGTCGCTCGTGACCTTCTTGCCGCGGCGGACCTCGGTGACCTTCTCGGTCGGAACCTCGACCGCCTCGACGAGCTGGTCGAGGCCCATCCGGTGAGCCTCCGACATGATCGCGTCGCGGACCTTGTTCTCGAAGCCCGAATAAGCGTGGATGATGTACCAGCGGGACATGGGTTTCCTTGAGCTTTGCTTTGCTTAGCTTAGCAGGCCGAGCAGGGCCTGGACGATCGCGCTGAACGCGGAATCGACCGCGAAGAAGAACAGGCCGAGGATCGCGGTCATGATCACCACCATGATCGCGGTGCGCACGGTCTCGGCGCGGGTCGGCCAGACCACTTTCGCGGTCTCGGCGCGCACCTGCCGGAAGAATTCGCCGGGATTGACCTTCGCCACTGGGCTCGTTGAACCTTTCTTCAGCCTCGTCGTCGCCGCCTTCGGGCTCGTCACCGCCTTCGGGCGGCGGCGGCGCCGCCACCGCCTTCCAGATAATCCTCCGCCCCGAATATCCAAGGCTCCGGTCCCGGCCACGCGGGGCGAAGATGGCAGGAGTGGAGGGACTCGAACCCACGGCCCTCGGTTTTGGAGACCGATGCTCTACCAGCTGAGCTACACTCCTAGGCCGGAGAGCCCCGCCCCTTAGCGGTGGGGCCGAGGCGGCGCAAGGGGCTTCGAGCGCTGGCGGGTGCTTAGGCGGCGGCCCGGTCCCCGGCATCGCGCAGCAGCGCCCTCACCGACGCGCCCGGGAGCGGATCGGAGAAGATGTAGCCCTGGATGCGGTCGCAGCCGAGCGCCCGGACCATCTCGAGCTGCTCGACCGTCTCGACCCCTTCCGCGACCGTCGCCATTCCGAGGCTGCCGGCCAGCGCCACCACCGCCTTGATGATCGCGCCGCTCTCGGGGTCGTCGCGCGACACCGCCTGGACGAAGCTCCGGTCGATCTTGATCGTGTCGAAATTGCTGTCGCGAAGATAGCCGAGCGACGAATAGCCGGTGCCGAAATCGTCGATCGCGAGCCGAACGCCGAGCGTCTGGATCTGCTGCAGCACCTTCTGGGTGATCGGGTTGATGTGGAGAAATACGGTCTCGGTGATCTCGAGCTCGACCCGGCGCGCGTCGATCCCGGACTGGGAGAGCGCCGAGATCAGGCTGAGCAGGAAGCCCGGCTCGTTGAGCTGAAGCGGCGAGATGTTGACCGCGATCGACACTTCCTTCGGCCAGCTCTGCGCTTCGGTCAAAGCGGTCCGGAGCACCCATTCGCCGATCCGGCCGATCAGCCCCGTCTCCTCCGCGATCGGGATGAACTTGGCAGGCGAGATGTCGCCCAGCTGCGGGTTCTTCCAGCGCAGCAGCGCTTCGAAGCCGTTGACGTGCGAGGTGTCGGATTCGATCACCGGCTGGTAGACGAGGCTGAACTCACCGCGATCGAGCGCGCTGCGCATGGCAAGCTCGATCCGCCGGCGCTCCTCGGCATTGGCGTGGAGGCCCGGCTCGTAGAAGCAGATGTCGTTGCCGCCCTCGTCCTTGGCCCGGTAGAGCGCGAGGTCGGCGTTGCGGATCAGCTCCTCGACCGAGTCGCCGTCGCGCGGGCCGATGGCGATGCCGATGCTCGCGCCGACGAACAGATGCTGGTCGTTGTAGACGAACGGCTGCTTGAGCGCCTCGATCAGCGCGAAGCACAGCCGCTCAATCGCCTCCTCCTCCCCCGCCTGGGGGATGACGATCGCGAACTCGTCGCCGCCGAGGCGGCCGGCCATCATATCGCCGGCGATGATCGGCTCGATCCGCGCCGACACCTGGCGGAGGAGATGGTCGCCCGCGACGTGGCCGAGCGAATCGTTGACCGACTTGAAGCGGTCGAGGTCGACCAGCAGCACGGCGCATCTCCCGTCCCGAGCCCGGGCGGCCTCGATCGCGACTCCGAGCGCCTCGATGAGCTGGAGCCGGTTGGGCAGGCCGGTCAGCGAATCGTGCCGCGCCATGTGCGCGATCCGGTCCGCGGCGGCGCGGGCCTCCGTGACGTCGGAACCGACGCCGCGATAGCCGATGAAACGGCCCTGGCCGTTGAAGCGCGGCCGGGCGGAAAGCTCGATGCAGCGCATTCCGTCGCTGCCGTCGATCGGCACCAGCTGCTCGCTGAACGGCGCCCGCCGGCCAAGACAGTCGATGATCGCGTCCAGCGACCGGGAGGCACTGGAATCGGTGCGGCGGCCGCGTTCGAGCAGCTCGAAGATCGACGCTCCCTCCAGCGAATCGACGCCGTAGCCGATCGCCCGGGCAAAGCGCGCCGACACGTTCTGGAAGGCGAAGTGGCGGTTGGTCTGCCACAGCCAGTCGGCGTCGCTGGTCTCATAATCGCGCAGCAGCAGGCTCACCGTCTCGGTGCGCTCCTCCAGCGCCAGCTCCATGCAGCGGCGCTTCATGAAGGTCGCCCCGCTGGACGAGATGATGACGATCAGGCCGACCGTGTAGACCGTGCCGATCAGGCTCATGAACGGCGATCCCGCCTCGAAGAGCATGTCGGTGATGGCCGCGCCGACGATGAAGACGAAAACGCTGGCGGCGGGCGGCACGGGCGAGAAGATGAAGGCGGCGCCTGCCATCATGCTGGCGGTGACGACGCAGATGGCGAGCTGCTCGGGATGGGTGGCCATCGGGAAAAACTGGCTGGCGGGAACCGCCCAGATGATTCCGAACAGGCAGGCGAAATAGGCCGAGCGGTCGATCGGCTTGCGCGAAACGGAGTGGATCTCCCGCCCCTGCGAGCGGCGCAGGTCACGCGCGGCGAGCAGCAGCACGGCGGTCAGCGCGCCCAGCCACAGGGCGATCCTGCCGGGGCCGACGCTGCCGGCGGTGACGCAGGCGAGCAGGATGGCGTTGAGCGACTGGCCCCAGGCCGCGATCTTCAGCGACCGGCCCAGTTCGGTGATCTGCGCGGCGCGCACGCGCCCCCACCCCTTCCAGCCCGGCGGGTTCGCGCGGTTGAAGACAACCGCCCAATTGACGTGAGGCAGCGCTACGTCGCTCATGCTTCTCCTGCGCACAGGATAGGCAGGAACCGTTAGAGAAGCGTTAGTGAAACCCCGCGGTTCAGGCGGCGATATCGTAGGGCTGGATCTCGCCGGAAAGGTAGAGGTTGCGGGCCTTGGCGCGGCTCAGCTTGCCCGAGCTGGTGCGCGGCAGGGTGCGCGGCGGGACCAGCTCGATCACGCAGTTCATTCCGGTGATCGAACGCACCCGCTCCCGGATCTCGTTGCGCAGGCGCTCGCGTTCCCGAGCATCGGAGGTGCGGCACTGGACCAGGACGGCCGGCGTCTCCTCGCCGCCGGGCGTGGTGATCGAGAACGCCGCAATGTCCCCCGCCTTGAAGCCGGGCAGCTGCTCGACCGCCCATTCGATGTCCTGCGGCCAATGGTTCTTGCCGTTGATGATGATCATGTCCTTGGCGCGACCGACGATGTAGATGTAGCCGTCGGACAAATAGGCCATGTCGCCGGTGTCGAGCCAGCCGTCGGCGCTGAGGCAGGCCTCGGTCGCCGCCTCGTCGCGGAAATAGCCGGCCATGATCGACGGGCCGCGCGCGAACAGCTTGCCGATCGCGCGCTCCGGGAGCGACCGCCCCTCCTCGTCGCGAACGGCGACTTCCATGTCCTTGACCGGCTTTCCGCAATTGACGATCGCGCGATAGCGCTGGGGCCGGTTGCGGTCGGCCACGCTGCCGCCGGAAAGCAGGGTCTCCTCGACCAGCTCGACGACGATGCCTTCGCCCGGCGGCATGATCGACACCGCCAGCGTCGCCTCCGCGAGGCCGTAGCTGGGCAGGAAGCTCCTGGCGTTGAAGCCGGCGTCGGCGAAGGCGTCGACGAACGCCTGCATGACGTCGGGTCGGATCATGTCGGCGCCGTTGCCGGCGACCCGCCAGCGCGAAAGGTCGAACCGTTCCGAAACCTTGCTCTGGCTGCCGATGCGGCGGGCGCAGATGTCGTAGCCGAAGGTCGGGGAATAGCTCATCGACGTGCCGGGATTGCGGCTGATGAGATCCAGCCAGGCGAGCGGACGGCGCGCGAAATCCTCGGTCTTGAGGTAATCCACCGACATCTGATTGGCGATGGGCGACAGCAGGCAGCCGACCAGCCCCATGTCGTGATACCAGGGCAGCCAGCTGATGCAGCGGTCGCTGTCGACCACCTCCATGCCGTAGCTGTGCGCCGACAGGTTGTTGAGCAGCGCCCGGTGGGTGACCGCGACTCCGTGCGGGAAGCGCGTCGAACCGCTGGAATATTGGAGATAGGCGATATCGTCGGGCGCCGCCTGGGCAAGCGGCGTCCGGGGGGCGGGCAAGCTCGCGAACTTTTCCCACGGGAGCGCTTCGATTGCGGCCCCCGCCGCGGCGGGGCCGGCCATCATCGCCAGCGCGCCCGGGTACAGGAGCAGCCGCGGATCGCAGCTGCGCAGCTGCACCCCGAGCTGATCGATATAGCTCTCGCGCCCGCCGAACGAGGTCGGCAGCGGCAGCGGGACCGGCCAGGCGCCGGCATAGACGACCCCGAAGAACAAGGCGGCGAATTCGGGCCCGGTCTCGGCGATCAGCGCCACTCGGTCCTGAGGCCTGACGCCGTGCGCGATCAGCCGGCGGGCGTTCGCGATCGCGTCCTCGCGCAGCTCGCTATAGCTGTACGGACGCGCGAGCTCGCCGCGTGGATCGTGGAAATTGAGGCCGCGGACGCCTTGCGCGGCATAGTCGAGCGCTTCGCCGAGCGTGTCGAAATCCGCGAAACGCCGCGGCAAATCGTCCGTGGTCGGGGTCGGGGAAAGCGCCTCCTCGGCCTTGCGCCTGCGCAGCGTGGCTTGTTGCTGGAGCACGTCGGGCTGGATCCTCTTTCCTCGTCTTATTGGGCAAGGCGCGCCGAGGCCCGGGAGCCGTCTACGCCACTCACCGCGTTCATATTCCGGCTCGACTATGGCACAATCATGGCGCGTGAAACCTGAACGTGACAAAAAGCCCCGCCCGCCCCTCGACGGAAGCGCCCTTGAGCGGCTCGCGCTGTTCTACGTCGGGCGCTACGCCACCACCCGCGCGAAGCTGGCCTCGTACCTGTCGCGCAAGCTCCGGGAACGCGGGTGGTCCGGCGACGGCGAGGCTCCGGTCGAAGCGCTGGTCGAGCGCTTCTCGACCCTTGGATACCTCGACGATCGCGGCTTCGCTTCGGCGCGCGCGGAATCGCTCCAGCGCCGCGGCTATGGCGAGCGGCGGATCGCTCAGGCGCTCCGCGCGGCCGGCATCGAGGAGGCGGATGCCGCCGACGCGCGCGAGCAGAGCCGAGCCGGCGCCTTCGCGGCGGCGCTTCGCTTCGCCGAGCGCAAGCGGATCGGCCCGTTTGCCGCGCAGGCGCCCGATCGGGAGGCGAAGCAGCGCGCGTTCGCGGCGATGATGCGCGCCGGCCACGCGCTCGATTCCGCCCGCCGAATCCTCGACTCGAGGCCCGGCGAGGTCCCGGAATCTGACAGCGATTAAAAATCCTTCAGTAACAGTTCACAATTCGGCGACAGCCATGATAGTCCTAGCCGATCTTTGCTGGACCACTCCCTGATGACCTCGCGCCAGGAAATGCTTGCAGACGACCAGGCCGTGGCTTCCGGGGCGAGCGAGGCCGCGCGCCGCGCCCCGGCCGAGGACGAGGCGCTGGTCAAGCTCACCGGCACGATGAAGTGGTTCGACGCCACCCGCGGCTTCGGCTTCCTGGTGAGCGAGCAGGTCAAGGGCGACGTGCTCGTCCATTTCAGCGTCCTCAAGGAGCATGACCGCCGCAGCCTTCCCGAGGGCGCCATCGTCGAATGTCTGGTCGCCGAGCAGGAGCGCGGTCTCCAGGCCCGCAAGATCCTGTCGATCGACCTCAGCAACGCGGTGATCCCGGAGGTGGGCCGCACCAAGGCGAGCGGCGAGCGGGTCGATCCCTCGGCCCTGATCGACGACGCCGGGGCGTTCGAGCCGGTCCGGGTCAAATGGTTCAACCGCCTCAAGGGCTACGGCTTCCTCGTCCGCGAGGACGACGATTCGCAGGATATCTTCATCCACATGGAGACGGTCCGCCGCGGCGGCCTTGCCGATCTCGGCCCCGACGAACCGCTGCGTGCCCGCATCGCCGTCGGCCGCAAGGGCCCCCTCGCCGTCGAAGTGGAGCCGCGATGAAGCCGAACCGGCTTGTGCTCGCCGCCGCGGCCGCGGCGGCCCTCCTCGGCTGCCGGGCCGAGCCGCAGGCGGTTCCGGCGCAGCCCGCCGCCGCCCGGTCGCAGGCCGGTCCGGCGCTCGAGGTCGTCCCGCTCGAGATCCGCAGCGCCAGCGGCCGCAGCCATCGTTTCTCGGTAGAGGTCGCCCGCACGCCGGACGAGCAGGCGCAGGGCCTGATGTTCCGCGAGCGGCTCGGCCCCGGCCAGGGCATGCTGTTCCCCTTCCCCTCGCCGCGGCCGGCCGGTTTCTGGATGAAGAACACGCTGATCCCGCTCGACATGATCTTCATCCGCGCCGACGGAAGCATCGCCCGGATCGCGCAGAACACCGTTCCGCATTCGCTCGAGACGGTGACGTCCGGTGAGCCCGTCGCGGCGGTGCTCGAGATCGCCGGCGGCCGCTCGGCCGAACTCGGCATCAGCGAGGGCGACCGAGTCAGCTGGGCGGGCGCCCCCGGCCGCTAGGCGCTTGCGCTGCGCCGTCCATCGGCGCTAGTCGGGCGGCGATGGGCGTTTTCAAGAACATGTTCACGTGGTGGGAAGGCGCGAGCCTGGGCACCGCCTTGTTCACCCGGCGCCACGGCCAGCAGGTCGGCACCGACGTCTACGGAAACGTCTATTATCGCTCGAAGAAGGGCAATCGCCGCTGGGTGATCTACAAGGGCTCGAACGACGCGAGCCGCATCCCGCCCGACTGGTACGCCTGGATGCACAACCAGATCGACGACCATCCCGATCAGGCGCTGCCGCCGGTCCGCAAGTTCCAGAAGCCGCCGAGCCCCAACCTCACCGGAACCCCCGATGCCTATCGTCCCTCGGGCGCGCTCGAACGCGGCGGCCAGCGCCAGGCGGCGAGCGGCGACTACCAGGCGTGGACGCCCGAATAGGCGATGCGGAGCGTCCTGCGCGACAATTTCATCGAGGCGCTGGTCGGCCTGCTGGTCGTCCTGCTCGCCGGCTGGTTCATCTTCTTCGCCTGGCAGCGCACCGGCGGCGAGCTTCGCCATTCGATCCGGGTGACGGCGCTGTTCCCCGCCGCCAACGGCGTGACGGTCGGAACCGACGTCCGGATCGCCGGCCTCAAGGTCGGCACGGTCGCCGCTCAGCAGCTCGATCCGCAAAGCTACCAGGCGCAGGTCACGCTCGCGCTCGACCAGGAGCTCCGCATCCCGTCGGACAGCAGCGCCGCGATCACCTCTGAAGGCCTGCTCGGTGGCACCTATGTGGCGCTGCTGCCGGGCGGCTCGGCGACTCCGCTCAAGAATGGCGACACCATCCTCGAAACCCAGGGTTCGGTCGACATGATGGGGCTGGTGGGATCGCTGATCAACCGCTCGGGGAGCCAGGCGGACGCCGGCCAGAGCGCCGCCCCCGCCGGCCGGGGCCTCGGCACCATGGAAGAGCCGGCACAGCAGTGAGACCGATTCCGCTCCTTGCCGCGCTGGTCGCGCTCGGCGCCTGCAACAGCGGCGACGTTCCGGAGCCCAAGCAGCAGCGCAAGGCCGCGGCCGAGCCCGAGCCGGAGACGGTCGACATTCCGCAGACGGTGACCGCGCTCGCTCCCGGCACCACGCCGATGCCCCAGCGCGTCGCCGTGATCGGCCTCCTGAACAAGCGCAACGGCATCTCGCAGAACTTGCAGATGCGCCCGGGCCAGGCGCTTCGCGCCGGCGACGTGATCGTTCGGCTGCGTGCCTGCGAGACGACGGCGCCCTGGGAGATACAGAAGCTGACCGGCGCCTTCCTCCAGGTAGACGTGCGCAACCCTCAGGGTCAGTACAACCGAATCTTCTCAGGCTGGGTCTACAAGGAATCGCCGTCGCTCAATGTGGTCGAGCACCCGATCTACGACATATGGCCCAAGAGCTGCGCGATGACGCACCCGGAGGCGGCCGCGTCGACAGTGCGCGAAGGGTCGGCGCCGAGCAGCCGGTCGAGGGCGCCGAACTCGGGCGCCTCTCCGCCCAGGCCCGCTCCGAGCGCGCCGGCGCCGGAACCCGAAATCCCCGCCGAGCCGCCGCCGAGCGCCGACGACAGCATCGAGACATAATCCTTCTGGTCGATCTCGACCGCGCCCATGCTCCTCAGATGCTCGGTCATGAACTGGCAGTCGAGCAGCCGGAACCCTCCGACCCGAAGTCGCGCCACCAGCCAGGCCAGCGCCACCTTCGAGGCGTCGCGGCGCGCCGAGAACATGCTCTCGCCGAAGAAGGCGGCGCCGAGCTTAACGCCGTAGAGGCCGCCGACCAGGATCTCGTCCTGCCAGCATTCGATCGAGTGGGCGTGGCCGAGCCGGTGGAGCCGGTTGTAGCTGCGCTCGATCTCGTCGTTGATCCAGGTCTCCTCGCGCTCGGCGCAGTGGCGCAGCACCGCGGCGAAGGCGGTGTCGCGGGTGACCCGGAAGGCGCCGGAGCGGATCGTCTTGCGGAGCGAGCGCGACAGGCGGAAGCCGCCGATCGGCAGGATCGCGCGCCGGCGCGGCTCGACCCAGAAGACCTCGTGCGCGTCGCGGCTGTCGGCCATTGGGAACACGCCAATCGAATAGGCGCGAAGCAACAGGTCCGGGTCGAGGACGGCCATCCGCTCCAGATGTGGGAGCCCGCCTCGGCGGTCAACCGCCGTTCGCGGTGCGGGCGAGCCGGCGCTCGATCGCCTTCCACAGCTCGGCCAGCGCGATGACCGCGGGGGAACGCTGCGGGAAACGGCCGGCGGCGGCGTCGCCGGCCGACATCGCCTCGATCGCGCTCGCCATCGGGATTGCCGGCCAGCGCCGTTTCGCCTCGATCGCGGCAAGGTGCATCGAGCGGCGCCGGTCGACCATGTTGAACACCGGCAGCAGCGCGCCCCGGCGCAACTGGTGGCGATCGAGATAGTCGACCACCTCCTCGAGCGCGCGCTGCGACAGCGGCGAAGGGATCACCGGCACGATGATGAGGTCGGCGGCGCGCAGCACCTGTTCGCCGGTTCCGCCCAGGCCGGGCGGACAATCGAGCAGGATCCGGTCGTAGTCGCGCCCGACCCGCTCGATCAGCTTGCCGAGCCTCTTCTTCTTGCCGAGGCCGAAGAACAACTGGTCGAGCCCGCGCAACGATCGGTCGGCGGGCAGCAGGTCGAGCCGCTCGATGGCGGTGCGCTGGATCATCCTGGCGGGCGCTACGTCGCCCGCGAACACCGCCTGCGCCTCCTCGGCCGCGTCGGTCGCGGCCCCCAGCATGAAGCTCGCCGCCGCCTGCCCGTCCAGGTCCCAAAGCAGCGTCTGCCGCTTCGACACGGCCGCCGCCGCCCAGGCCAGGTTGACGGCGATCGTCGTCTTCCCGACGCCGCCCTTCAGGCTGTAGACCGCCACTGTCCGCGTCCGTCGCTGCATCCCTCCCTCTACGGAGCCCCTTCCGCACCGCGCAAGGCGCGTGTCCCAAATCGGGTGCTCGCGCCCGCGCTGGTATCTGGCGCCAGGGCCGCTAGACTTGCCGGATGGAAGATTTCTCGGGCGCGATCGTCCTGATCACCGGCGCCGCCTCCGGCATCGGCGCTGCCACGGCCGCACTGCTTGCCCGCCGCGGCGCCAAGAAGCTGATCCTCGCCGACCGCGACGAGGAGAAGCTGGCCGACTTCGCCTTCACCCTGCCGTGCGAGCGGGCGCTGCTCCACGGCGACGTCGCCGACGAGCGGCTGTGGGCCTCGGCGGACCTCACCGGCCTCACCCACGCGCTCGCCAATGCCGGGATCGGCACGAGCAAGCCGATCGAGCAGTCGAGCCTCGCCGACTGGCGGCAGGTGATGTCGGTCAATCTCGACGGCGTGTTCCTGACGCTCAAGGCGGCGATGGCGGCGATGCGGAGCGGCGGCGGGTCGATCGTGCTGACCGCATCGGCGGCGGGCGTGAAGGCGGAGCCCGGAATCGCCGCTTATGGCGCGTCCAAGGCGGCCGTCATCCACCTGGCCCGGATCGCCGCAAGGGAGGGCGCGGCGAGCGGCATTCGGGTCAACAGCATCGCACCGGGCGGGGTGGAGACGCCGATCTGGCGCGACCTGCCTTTCTTCGCGGACCTCGTGAAGAGCACCGGCAGCGAGGCGGCGGCGTACAAGGCGATGAGCGCGCCCGCGACACCGCTCGGCCGCTTCGCCAGGCCCGAGGAGATCGCCGAGCAGATCGCGTTCCTGCTCTCCGAACGGGCCGCTTTCGTCACCGGCAGCTGCCTCGTCAGCGACGGCGGCTATTCGCTCTAGTCTCCTCCTTGGCCTGGCGCTGCCCGTCGCCGCCGCCTTGGCATGGCTATCGCTTGCGCCGCCGCGGGCCGAGCCGCCCGATATGCCCCCTGCCCCGCCGGTGGCAGCGGCGGCGGCCTGCGAGCTTCGGCGGTTCGAAGGCACGCCGTTCACGGTCTGCCGCTTCGACGCTCGAAGCCAGCGGCTCGAGCTCATGCTCGACGGTTCGGACGGCCGTCCGCTGCGCAGCTTCGCGGCGCTCGAGGCGGCGCTCGGACCCCGGGCCGCGGCGGTGCGCTTCGCGATCAACGGCGGCATGTACGACGAAGCCGGGGTGCCGATCGGCCTCTATGTCGAGGACGGCAAGGAACGCAAAAGCCTCAACCGGCGGCAGGGCCCGGGCAATTTCCATATGATGCCGAACGGCGTGTTCGCCATCGACCGGCAGGGCCGGGTCTCCGTCACTTCGACCGCGTCGTTTCGCAGCCAGGTGCCCGCACCGCGTTGGGCCACCCAGTCGGGGCCGATGCTGGTCATCGACGGCAGGCTGCACCCCGCCTTCGATGCCGACGGGCAATCGCAGCTGGTCCGCAACGGCATCGGCGTCGGAGACGCGCGCACCGCATATTTCGTCATCAGCGAAGAGGGCGTGTCCTTCGGCCGCTTCGCGCGCTTCTTCCGCGATGCGCTCGGCTGCTCCGACGCCCTCTATCTCGACGGCACCGTCTCGAGCCTGTGGGATCCCGGCGCCGGGCGCCAGGACGCTTATTCCCAGCTCGGCCCGCTGATCGTGGCGTTCGCGGACTAGATCGTCTCGGCGGCGACGCTCGCTCCGGATTCCGCTTCGCTCTCGCCGCTGCCCGACGCCGCCCAGACTTGGCTCAGGCATTGGGCGAGCCCTCGCAGCGCTACCTGCGTGCCGTCGAGCGACACGGTCTCGATGCGCTGGCCGTTACGGGTGATGTTCATTCCCCCGGCGGCCGCGAACTGGTCGATGAAGCTGGCGCCGCCGGCGGCGTGGTTGGGGCTGACCGCGAAGGTGAGGCCGGGCCCGTCCTTGTCGATGTTGCGCCGCGCCACCGCCTGCATCGGCCACGGCTTCTTCTCGTCGAAGCTGATGTGGATGTCGTAGCGCTGGCCGTCGGCGAAGCTGTTCCAGGCCTTGTTCTGGACCAGGAAGCTGAGGCTGTCCTGGCCGGCGATGCCCCAGATCGACACCACGGTGCCGCTCGGCGAGGCGGCGTGGACGACGCAGCCGCTCGGCGCGGCCTCGAGCTTCCAGCGCCCGGTGGAGGGGGTTTGGGCGATCGCGACGCTGGAAGCGGCCGCGGCGGCCAACAGAACTAGCACCGACTTGAACATGGTGGGCTCCTCAGCCCCCCGCTCATGTTCCTTCGTTTGCCGATCCAACCGCCGTTTCCAACTTTGGTTGCAGCGAGTTCTTCATCGCCCGGGCCAGCCGTTCGGCGAAGCGGCTCGTCGCCGGCGGCAGGCTCCTCCCGGACCTGCGCCAGGCCACGAGAGACGCCGTCGAGATGCAGGTTCGTGGACCGATTGGTCGGTTAATCCTGCGAAAGCACCGGTTCGACGCGTCGGGCGAAACCTTGATCCATGATAGCGGTTGGCGCGTGCGAACACATACCTCGTGTGGAGATCGGGACCTGCCTTTGGGACAGCACGCCGCCGTTAAATCATTGGCTGGGAAAGATTGTTCCCATCCCTTCAACTGCAGCCCGCCCTCCCCGGCCTCCGTTTCCCGCGCCCCCGGCGCCAGTTCCATTACCGCATCTCGGGTTCAGGCCGCGGCTTGAACCCGAAGACGTCCTGTCGAGCCCATCGCGCGGAGGCTGCGAGCTTAAGGACGCTAAGCCTTTCCGCGCGGCAACGACGAACCGTCAATCACTAGGAGAACAGTATGTGTTGGATCTGTGCCGCCGATAAGGCGCAACTCGCAAAGGATTATTGGGGCGCGCGGCTCGGCGACGCACAGATGCATCTGCAGGCGGCAAGCAGCGCCGCCGCAACCGACCTGAACAGCCTGGGCGACGTCGCCGGCATCAATCTCTCCAAGCTTTCCCTGACCGGCGACTATAGCGTCACGACCGCCATTCCTTTCGACGGCGTCGGCGACAAGCTAAGCGTGGCCGCGGCGGCGCCCACGGTCCTGATCGTGACCCCCGACACCATCGCCAACGACACCAGCACCACCACCACCATCCAGGTCGGCGGCCCCGCGCTCATCTCGACGATCAACACCGTCGCCGACTTCGACTTCGTCAGGGTCGAGATGGTCGCCGGCCGCACCTACGACATCGGCCAATATGCCTATGTCGGCGGTCCGAGCGGCGTGCCGCTCGCCGACGCCTTCATCGAGATCTACGACCCCGCCGGCAAGCTCGTCCTCGTCGAGGACGGCGGCGGACCCAACACGCCCAACGGGCTAGATGCGCTCGCCAGCTTCACCGCAACGGAAAGCGGCACCTACTTCATCAACGCCCGCGCGTACGAGCAGACCGCCGCCAACGGCCCGGGCGGCGACTCGGTCGGCGATTACGAGCTGTTCGTGAGGGACGTCACCGGCCGACTGACCGCGCCGCCCTACGAAGCCTATTACGATTTCGACAGCCCGCTCCATTCGATCGACTGGGGCAGCGAGTTCGATCGCTCGTCGCGCAACCCGGACGGTGCGGAAGGGCCGCGCCCGACCGGCAACGAGCATATCGGCGCCGGCGCCTTCGGCATTCAGGGCAAGAACGTCATCACCTACTATTTCGCCAAGCAGGGCGACATCTTCCTGAGCTCCAACCCGACGACGTTCGGCATCACGACCGACATCATCCAGGCGACCAACATCACCGACGCCGAGAAGGACCAGTACCGGCTGGCCTTCGCGCAATATGAGGAAGTCGCGGATCTCGTCTATCTGGAGGTGTTCGACCGCAACGATGCGGACCTCAAGATCATCACCTACAACGGCACGCCGGGCCAGGCCACGCCCAGCCTGCTCGGTCGCGCCAGCCCTCCCGGCGAGGAGAGCGAAGGGCAGATGGAGTTCAACCGCGGCGACAAGCGCTACAACGAGGACGGGCTGAGCCAGGGCGGCATCTTCTTCTCCACCCTGCTCCATGAATACGGCCACGCCCACGGCCTGGCCCACCCCCACGACGATGGCGGCCGCTCCTCGATCATGCGCGGCGCCGGACCCAGCGAGGATCCCACGGATCCGAACGGCGTGATCGGCGGCACCTATGGCGACTACGGCCTCAGCCAGGGCGTGTTCACGGTGATGTCGTACAATGGCGGCTGGGACCTGCGCCCGGACGGCACGCCGCCGCCCAGCAGCACCGACGACAACGGCTGGGAGGGTTCGCTGTCCCCGCTCGACATCGCGGTCATCCAGGACAAATACGGCGTCAACGAGGAATATCGCACCGGCAACGACGTCTATGTCCTGCGCGACGTGCAGGAGCGCGGCACTTTCTACGATGCGATCTGGGATGCCGGCGGCACGGACGCGATCCGCTATGAAGGCGCCCGCAACGCGGTTGTCGATCTGCGCGCGGCCACGCTCCTGTATGAGGAAGGCGGCGGCGGCCGCGTGTCCTACGTCAACGGCATCAACGGCGGCTACACCATCGCCAATGGCGTCGTCATCGAGAACGCCACGACCGGATCGGGCAACGACAGCCTGATCGGCAATAATGCCGCCAACATCTTCGTCGCGGGCGCCGGCAACGACACGCTCGACGGCGGCGCGGGCAACGATCGCCTCACCGGCGGGGTCGGCGCCGACACGTTGACCGGAGGCGCCGGCAGCGACGTCTTCCGCTACGAAGCGATCAACGAGAGCGGCGCCGGGATCGGCCGCGACCTGATCACCGACTTCGAGCAGGGCAGCGACCTGATCGACCTGTCGGAGCTCGTGATCTCGAATTTCATCGGCAGCGCCCGCTTCAGCGGCACCGTCGGCGAGCTTCGCGCGGTCAGCTTCGACGGCACGACGATCATCGAGGGAGATACCAACGGCAACGGCCTCGCCGACTTGCAGATCGAGCTTGCCGGCGCGGTCGAGCTCACGATCGCCGACTTCATCGGGGTCGAGAACGATGCCACGGCTGCGAAGGCGATCTTCGCCGACGGAGCCGGCGCGCCGGCCGCAAGCTACAGCTACGTCAACAACGACGTGCCGCCGAGCGAAGTCTATATCTGATGCGGTGTGACGGGTGCCCGGACGCGAAGTCCGGGCACCTTGCTTAGAAGCTCCGGCCGCTGCCCGGCCGGAGCTTCCGCTTTACTCGGCCGCCGGCCCAGGCAGCAGCCACGCACCCATTCAGTCCCCCTCATGAAACCCGCAGGAAGAGCTCAACGGGCCGCGAGCACGTCGGCAATCGTGCCGCTGCGGCGCCAATAGTCCGTCAGGCCGATCTCGGCCACCAGCCGGGCGAACCGGGAATCGCGGCGCATCGCCTCTGTCGACGGAGCGAACAGGAAGGCGGTGAGGCGGCGGTCGCGGGGCGTGTAGCCGCCCTGCTCGACAGTGAAGCGGGCAGCCTCGATCGTGAAGCCGCGGTCGAAATAATAAGCCTGGGCGACGGCGAAGGCCTCGTCGACCAAGCCGAGCATCGACGCGAGCTGGATGGCATTCTCGGCAAAGCCGACGCCCTGGCGGGCCATCCCGCGGTTGACCGCCATCGCCGCCTCGACGTCGGCCGGGGCGCGCGTCATCAGTGCCCGGGCGCTGAGCTCGTTGATTTCGAAATTGGCGTCGGGAATTCCGACCGGACGCGTCGGCCGGTTGGCTGAGAAGGCGATCGCCTCGCGGCCGCGGCCGGTGCGCGCGTAGAGCCAGAAGCGCGAGAACCAGACGGCGTAATTGCGCGGCCAGAGCGCCATCGCCCGGTCGGCGACTCGGTCCGCCTCTTCGAGCCGACCGGCGCTCCACAGCAGCATCGTCAGCCGGTACTGGACGAGCGGCAGCATCGCCTCGTCGGCGCGCAGCCCGGCCATCATCGCGATCGCCTCCTCGATCCGGCCCACGCTCCACAGCAGGAAGGACAGCAGGCCGTGCGCCTCGAACAGGCGCGGATCGAGCGCCAGCGCCTTGCGGCAGGCGCGCTCAACCGCCAGCCAGTTGCCGGCGAGCGGCTCTTCGAGGGCCATGGCGGCATGAGCGGCGGCGTTGCGGGGATCGAGCGCCAGCGCCCTTCGCGCCGCCGACCGGGCCCGCTCGCGCGCCGCTTCCGCCTCCTGCGGCGGCATCGACTTGCGGCTGATCTGGTAGGCGACCGCGAGCTTGCCCCAGCCGTCCGCGAAATCGGGGGCGACCGCCACCACCTGCCGAAGGAACCCCACCGCCTGGGCATTGTTCTCGGCTAGGCCGATCCGCAGCGCCTCGTTTCCCCTCGCGTAATATTGCGCGGCTTCCGGCGGAAGGTCTGGCTCGCGCTCCTCAAGCAACAGCCAGGCCGCCCCGCCCGCGCCGGCCGCGAGCAGCAACCCGCCGCCGATCAGGGCGCGGCGGTCGACGCGCGCGACTTTGCCGTACGGCGCGGCGGGAGCCCCGGCGGCCGCGCCGTCGGCGACGAGCCGGTACCCGACCTTGGTGATCGTCTCGATCCGGAAGCTGCCGGCGCCCACCGTCTTTCCGAGTCGGCGGATCCTCGAGATCACGCGGTTGATCGAATCCTCGCCAACCACCCGGCCTTCCCAGCACCATTGGATAAGGTCGTCGCGCGACAGCGTCTCGCCGTTCGCCTGGGCGAGCGCGACCAGCACCTGCATGACCCGAGGCTCCACCACTTCGCGACGGCTGGGGCCGATCAGCTCGCGGACGGCCGGGCGCGCCTCGGCAGCCCCGATCCGGAACGGAGCGACATGCGCCAGGACGATGCTCGATTCGGCTCCCACCTGCTTTTCCGCCCCTTGATCGGCTGAAGATCAGCCGTTGATCAGGTCGTCATCCTGTCCCTCCCGACCGGCCGCTGCAAGCATGGCTTCGATCGGGGCCGCACGGCGCTCGACGAAAGCGAAAGGGAGAAAGATCATGAAGACCGCCATGTTGCTGGAGTCGATCATCGCCGCCGCGGCCGGGCTCGCGCTGGCCGCGCCCGCCGCGGCCGGGGAACAGGTCTGGCAGGTCGGCGCCGACTATGTGATCCGCTCGCACGACCTCGATCTCGACCGGCCGGAGGGGCGCGAGGCGCTGCTCGCCCGCGTCGACCAGGCGTCCGACAAGCTGTGCCGCGCCGGCGTCGCCAAGGCGCGCCGCGAATGCGCCGAGCAGGTCCGCGCCAGGGTCCTTGCCTCCGCGCCGCTGCGGATGCGCTCCGCCCTCGTCCAGGCGCTCGGAGCCCGCGACGAGGTCAGACTCGCAGGGTGGCGCTAGGCGCCAGCGCGGCGTCGCGCAGGCCGCGGTAGACGCGGAGCGCCTGAACCGTCTCGGGGACGTCGTGGACCCGGAGCAGCTGGACGCCCTGCTCCGCCCCCTTGAGCGCGAGCGCGAGCGAGCCGGCGAGGCGCCGGTCGGCGGGAGCCTCGTTCGACAGCGCGCCGATCATGCGCTTGCGGCTGGCGCCCAGCATGACCGCGCAGCCGAGGCCGTGGAGCAGCGCCAGGCCGTTCAGCAGCTCCAGGTTGTGCTGCACGTTCTTGCCGAAGCCGATGCCGGGATCGACGATGATCCGGCTGCGGTCGATGCCCGCCGCCACGGCCGCCGCGATCCGCTCCTCGAGCCAGTCGTAGACCGCCAGCAGCACCGGCCGGTCGTAGCGCGGCGCCTGCTGCATAGTCTCCGGCGTGCCCTGGTGGTGCATCAGCACGACGGGGCAGCCCGCCAGCGCCACCACCGCGGCGGCGCGCGGGTCCCAGGTCAGCGCCGAAACGTCGTTGACGAGGCCCGCGCCGGCGCCGAGCGCCGCCTCCATCACGGCGGACTTGCGGGTGTCGACCGAGACCGCGGTGCCCGCCCCCGCCAGCCTCTGAACGACCGGAAGCACCCGCTCGATCTCGTCCCCCTCCCACACCGGCTTGGCCCCGGGGCGGGTGGATTCGCCGCCGACGTCAACGATCGCCGCCCCCGCCGCCGCCATTGCGTGCCCCGCGGCGGCCGGATCGGCGGCGTGCGCCCCGGCGTCCGAGAAGCTGTCCGGAGTGACGTTGAGGATCCCGACCACCTGCGGCTGGTCGAGGCGGATCGTGCGCTCACCCAGCGTCAGCGGCGGCCTGGCTCCCGTAAGGTTGCCATAAGCGAGCCGCGCCTCGTCGCCGAAGCGGTCGAGCGCCGCCTCGATGGCCTCGACCGGCACCAGCTCCTTGCCTTCCGGGGTCAGCGCCTCGACCGCGGAGAACCAGCCCAGCCCGCCCGCGAGCCGCGCGATCTTGCCGTCGAGGCCGAACGGCGCGTCGACGAATGCGGTCGGGCGAAGATAGACGCGCCTGCTCATCGAGCTCTCAGTCGAGGGTGAGGATGTATTTCTGCCTGAGTTCGTCGAGCGGCACCAGCGCTTCGCCCTGCGCGACGTGCCAGAAGGTCCAGCCGTTGCACGACGGCGCGCCCTGGGCGGCGGCGCCGATCTGGTGGATCGAGCCCTGCTTGCCCAGCATCTCCACCGAAGCGTCCGCGCCGACCCGTGCCGTCCAGCGGCGCTTGCAGTCGGTGAGGATCGCGCCCGGCTCGATCATGCCCGTCTCGATGAGGGCGCCGAACGGCACCCGCGGCTGACCCTTTTTCGAGGCCATCGTGCGCATCGCGCTTTCATCGAGCGGCAGCGCCGATTCGATCCGCTCGTGCGCCACCTTCACATATTTGGCCTCGCGCTCGATCCCGATCCACTGGCGGCCGAGCCGGCGGGCGACGGCGCCGGTCGTGCCGGTGCCGAAGAACGGGTCGAGCACGACGTCGCCCGGATTGGTGCAGGCGAGCAACACCCGGTAGAGCAAGGCTTCGGGCTTCTGCGTTGGATGCGCCTTGACGCCGTCGGTCTTGACCCGCTCGCCGCCCGAACAGATCGGCAGCACCCAGTCGGAGCGCATCTGGATCTCGTCGTTGAGCGCCTTCATCGCTCGGTAGTTGAAGGTGTAGCGGCTGTCCTCGCTCTTCGACGCCCAGATCAGCGTTTCGTGAGCGTTGGTGAAGCGTGTGCCGCGGAAGTTCGGCATCGGATTCGACTTGCGCCAGACGATGTCGTTGAGGATCCAGTAGCCGGCGTCCTGCAGCGCCGTGCCGACGCGGAAGATGTTGTGGTAGCTGCCAATCACCCACAAGGTGCCGTCCGGCTTCAGGATCCGCCGCGCCTCGGCAAGCCACGCGCGGGTGAAGCGGTCATAGGCCTCGAACGTCTCGAACTTGTCCCAATCGTCGTCGACCGCGTCGACTCGCCCGCCCTCGGGCCGGAACAGGTCGCCGCCGAGCTGGAGGTTGTAGGGGGGATCGGCGAAGACCATGTCGATGCTGCAGTCGGGCAGCGCCGCCATCGCCTCGATGCAGTCCCTCTGGATGATCTGGCAGAGCGGCAGATCGGCCGCCGGCACCTTCTTCGCACGCGCCGCGCGCGCTCCCACAGGTCCCATAACGCTCATGTTCAACCGCCCCCGGCTCCAGCAAAGAGGTCCATGCTGAGTCCGCCGGACTCCCCGGTCAAGCGACGTGCGTTGAGACGAGCTGTTAAGCTTCGTTAAAATGTTCCGGGAACGAAAGGAGTCCCCGCTACTAATGGTAGCCGCGGACGAAGCTCAGACTCAATCTGAAGTGGTGTGGCCGCGAGGACTCACCCTCCCGAAACCGTCATTGCGAGCGGAGCGAAGCGATTCCGTGCCGCGGGAGCTGGAACTTCGCTCCTCGCGATGACGAGTGGCGTCAGAGGGTGAGCATCAGCTGCCTGACCGGCGCGAAGCTGCGGCGGTGGAGCGGCGTGACGCCGAGCCGGTCCAGCGCGCGGTAATGCTCGGGCGTGGGGTAGCCCTTGTTGGTTTCCCAGCCATAGCCGGGATGCTCGCGCGCGTGATCGGCCATGATCCGGTCGCGGGTCACCTTGGCGACGATCGAGGCCGCGGCGATCGATCGGCATTTGGCATCGCCGGCGACGATCGCCTTCGACGGCCGCTCCCAGCGCGGGCAGCGGTTGCCGTCGACCAGCACCCAGGCGGGATCGAAGCCCAAAGCCTCGACCGCGCGGGTCATCGCCAGCATCCGCGCCCAGTAAATGTTGAGGCTGTCGATCTCCTCGACGGTCGCGATGCCGACTCCGACCTTCGCTGCCTTGTAGAGGCGGGCGCAGATCGCCTCGCGTTCCCTGGCCGGAAGGGCTTTGGAATCGTCGATCCCGCGCGGGAACTTCACCCGATCCAGGACCACCGCGGCCGCCACCACGGGCCCGGCGAGCGGCGCGCAGCCGGCCTCGTCGACGCCGGCGAGCGGCTCCGGATAGTCACGCTCGATCTTGAAGCAGGGCCTCCCCATTGGACGCAAGGCTATCGACCCGAGAGGAGGTCTGCCAGTCCCCCGTGCACCGGGCGATCGATTTCCTGTGGAAAAGGCCCGGCGAACCCTCAGAGAATCGTGACACCGTCTTCCTTGATGTCGCTGTAAGCACCGCCGTCGCCGTCGGCTCGAAACTCGATCGGCACGTCGACCAACTTGCCGCAGGTGCGGAATTGCCAGATTTCCGTCCACGAACCGACGTAGCGAACGCCGTATATGTCGGGACCCAGATCGGGGCTGGTGCCGGCGACGCGGGTCGGACCCATGTCCATGTCCTTGCCATCGCAGTTGGCGTCCACGCTTCTCACCTTCTGCAGGGCGCCAAGCGCGGCCAAGGCGCTTGTGTCCCGCATGATCGACGGGTTAGCGAACGATCGGCCTTCGTTCACCTGCGCGGCGATCAGGGTGCCGTCCGCCTTCACGAGCACCATGTAGCGCCGCACGCCGGCGGGGCAGCCGACATGCTCGGCATAGGCCGTCCAACCGTTCTTGATCAGGCCGCCGAGTGCCGCCTGCAAAACGTCCCGCGCCCCCGTAATCGCGGCGACTTCCCTGACGCTGATCCCCGTCGGCACGCATTGGCCATTCGCCTCGGCGAAAGCTTTGGCCGTGACCCCTATTTCCTTTTGCAATTGTTCCGCCGACGGTTGTGGTGCGGCGGCATTGAGTTCCTGGAGCTTCGACAAGACCAGCGGGTGCTGCGCACCTGCCGAAGCAGCCTGCAAGAGCGCCAGTCCGCAAGCCATCAATGCCAAATGCCGCATCGCCCGCCCCCATTTGCCGTTGCTTGCGGGAGGGTCTCAGATCAACGGCCAGGAGGGAAGTGGATTTCTAGATTAGCCCGACACGCCAGGGCGGATGGCGGCGGTGCTCGCCAGCCTTGTAGAGGCAGATCAGGTTGCCGAAGGGGTCGCGCAGGCGGGCTTCGCGCCACAGCCAGGGCTGCTTCACCGGGCCGTGCTCGAACTGGAGGCCGGCGCGGGCGAGGCGTTCGACGTCACCGTCGAGATCCTCCGATTCGAAATAGACGGTCGTGCCGCCGGGGGCGGTGCAGCCGGGATCCCGGTGGATCGACAATGTCGCTCCGCCGGCCGCCTCGAAGCGGGCATAATCGGGCGGGCTGTCGACGATCAGCTTCAGGCCGAGCAGGCGGTAGAAGGCGATCGAGGCGGGATAGTCGTTGCAGCAGACCGTCACCTGGTTGAGGCGCGGCGCGTCGCCCGAATCCAGCCGAACGGTGGCATGGCCGAGCGGCCCATGGCCTTTGCCGAGGCCCGGCGCGTCGCGCAGCGCCAGCCTGACGAACTCGCGGGCACGATCGACCGCGGCCGGGAGGGAGGCGCCGCGGGCGAGGTAGACGGCGATCGCGCTGGCCAGCGTACAGCCGGTGCCGTGCGTGCTGCTGGTGACAATGCGGCTGCCCTGCCAGCTGGTCATGTTGTCGTCCTCGATCAGGACGTCAGCGATGACATCGCCTTTGTCGTGGCCACCTTTTATCAGGACGGCGCAGCGATGGTCGGAGACCAGCCTCAGCGCCGACGCGACCGGATCGTCGCCTGGCGCCAGCGTCGCCAGCTCGGGAAGGTTGGGCGTGACGATCGTGGCCACCTCAATCAGCCGGCGGAAGGCGTCGATCGTGTCGGCGTCGGCGAGCACCGAGCCGCTGCTCGCCACCATCACCGGATCGAACACGACCGGCAGGTCGGGCTTTGCAGAGCGGCGGGCGGCGAGCCGCTCGGCTACCGCCGCCGCCGTCTCAGCGGAGCCGATCATGCCGATCTTGACCGCATCGACGCCCAGATCGTCCCAGACGGCGTCAATCTGCTTCAGCACCATCTCGGTCGTCACCGGCAGCACGGCGGTCACTTCGAACGTGTTCTGGGCGGTGATGGCGGTGATCGCGGTCATGGCGTGGCCGCCGAGCATCGTGACGGTCTTGATGTCGGCCTGGATGCCGGCGCCGCCGCCCGAATCGGAGCCGGCGATGATGAGGATTCTTGGGACCACTAACGAAACCCGTTCGTGCCGAGCCAAGTCGAGGCGCGCTGGCACGGAGTCATGAGCTGCGCCCCTCGACTAGGCTCGGGACGGAAAAGAATTGCATCCTTCACGCCGCCTTCACCGCCTCGCAGATGCTGTCGACCACCTCCTCGACCAGCGCCTGGTCCTCGCCCTCCGCCATCACCCGGATCAGAGGCTCGGTGCCCGACTTGCGGATGACGAGGCGGCCGGTGCCCTTGAGGCGCAGCTCGGCCGTTGCGATCGCCGACTTGACGCTCTCCTGTTCCAGCGGCGCGCCGCCGTCGAAGCGGACGTTCTTGAGGAGCTGCGGCAGCGGCTCGAACAGGCGCAAGAGCTCGCTCGCGGGACGCGAGGAGACGACCAGCTCGGCCAGCACCTGAAGCGCGGCGACGAGGCCGTCGCCGGTGGTGGCGTAATCGGTGAGGATGATGTGGCCGGACTGCTCGCCGCCGACATTGTAGCCCTTCGAGCGCATCGTCTCGAGGACGTAGCGGTCGCCGACCTTGGTGCGCTCGAGCCTGAGGCCGAGCCCCTGCACGTAGCGTTCGAGCCCCAGGTTCGACATCACGGTGGCGACGATCCCGCCGCCGCGCAGCCGCTTGTGCCGCTGCCAGCTGGTCGCGATCAGCGCCATCAGCTGGTCGCCGTCGACGACCTCGCCATTCTCGTCGACCACGATCAGCCGGTCGGCGTCGCCGTCGAGGGCGAGGCCGATGTCGGCGCCGACCCGCGCGACCGTCTCGCGAAGCGACCTGGTGTCGGTCGATCCGCAGCCGTCGTTGATGTTGGTGCCGTTGGGGTTGACCCCGATCGCGGTGACGTCCGCGCCGAGCTCCCACAGCGCGGCCGGCGCGACCTGGTAGGCGGCGCCGTGGGCGCAATCGACCACCACCTTGAGGCCGTCGAGCCGGAGATGCTCGGGGAAGGTGCTCTTGAGCGCGTGGATGTAGCGACCGCGCGCGTCCTCGATCTTGCGGGCGCGGCCGATCTCGGACGGCAGCGCGAGCCTGGGCTCCTGATCGAGCAGCCGCTCGATCGCCAGCTCGTCCTCGTCGGTGAGCTTGAAGCCGTCGGGGCCGAACAGCTTGATCCCGTTGTCGAGATAATGGTTGTGGCTGGCCGAGATCATCACGCCGAGGTCGGCGCGCATCGAGCGGGCGAGCAGCGCCACCGCGGGGGTCGGCATCGGCCCCACCATCACCACGTCCATGCCGACGCTGGTGAAGCCGGAGATCAGCGCCGATTCCATCATGTAGCCGGACAGCCGCGTGTCCTTTCCGATCACCACCCGGTGGCGGTGGTCGCCGCGCAGGAAGCGCGCGCCCGCCGCCTGGCCGACCCGCTGCGCCATCGCCGCCGTCATCGGCATCTCGTTGGTGCGGCCCCTTATGCCATCGGTGCCGAAGAACTTACGCGTCATACCCTACCCGCCTGTTTTCACTTGCCCTTGGCGCTGGCGCCATCGAAGGGGTGATAGCGTGTAACGGTAAAAAGGGCGAGCATGTCGCAGGCCACCCGCATCCTCCTCGCCCTTGCCGCCGGGCTCGCCCTCGGCATCGCCGCCGCTGCCTGGACGCCCGGCCTTGCGCCGGCCGCGGCCAACGTCGCCGATCCGATCGGCGCGCTGTGGCTCAACGGCCTTCGGATGACGATCGTGCCGCTGCTGGTCGCTTTGCTGGTGACCGGCATCGCCCAGACCGCCGAGGCGGCGCGCGCCGGCCTGATCGCGGGCCGGGCGCTCGCCTGGATCGTCGTTCTGATGACCTCGTCGGCGATCCTGGGGGCGGTCCTGACGCCGTTGTTCCTGGCGGTCGCGCCGATGCCCGAGGCTTCGGCCGCCGCGCTTAGGAGCGCGCTCACCACCACCGCCCCGGTCGGCGAGGTGCCGCCGTTCGCCGATTTCCTGCGCGCGATCGTGCCCACCAACCCGATTTCGGCGGCCGCGAGCGACGCGATCCTGCCGCTGATCATCTTCACCGGCGTGTTCGCCTTCGCGGTCACGCGGCTTCCGCCCGAGCCGCGAACGATCCTCACCGGCTTCTTCAGCGCGCTCGCCGACGCGATGATCATCGTCATCGAATGGGTTCTGAAGCTCGCGCCGATCGGCGTGTTCGCGCTCGCCTTCGTGGTCGGCGCGCGCTCGGGCGCGGCCGCGTTCGGCGCGGTGCTCCATTATATCCTGCTGGTCTCCGCGGTCGGGGTGGTCGTCTCCCTGCTCGCCTACCCGCTCGCCGTGATCGGCGGACGCCTTCCGCTGGGGCGTTTCGCGCGCGAGATCGCCCCGGTCCAGGCGCTCGCCATCAGCACCCAGTCCTCGCTCGCCTGCCTGCCGATCATGCTCAAGAAGTCGGAAGCGCTCGGGGTCCCCGAACGCACCGCCGGGATCGTGCTTCCGATGGCGGTCGCTTTGTTGCGGGCGACCGGCCCCGCGATGAACCTCGCCGTCGCGCTCTATGTCGCCAACTGGTTCGGGGTCGAGGTCGGGCCGCCGCAATATGCCGTCGCGATCGTCGCCGCGGTGCTGACCTCGATGGGCTCGGTCAGCCTGCCCGGACAGGTCAGCTTCGTCACCGCCATCGCTCCGATCTGCCTGCTGCTCGGCGTTCCGATCGAGGCGCTCGCCTTGCTGATCGCGGTCGAGGTTCTGCCCGACATCGTCCGAACGCTCGGCAACGTCATGCACGACGTCGCCGTCACCACCACCGTCAGCCGCCAGGCAGGAGAGACCCATGAGATACCGCAGGCTCGGCCAGAACCTTGAGGTTTCCGCGATCGGCATCGGCTGCATGCCGATGATCAGCGGCGGCAACATCTCCTACGGCGAGGCCAATGACGACGAATCGATCGCCACCATCCACCGCGCGATCGACCTCGGCATCACCTTCTTCGACACGGCCGAGATGTACGGCCCCTTCTCGAACGAAGCGCTGGTCGGGCGGGCGATCCGCGGCAAGCGCGACGGGCTGGTGATCGCCACCAAGTTCGCGATGGGCTGGAACGGCAACGAGATGACCGGGCTCGACGGCAGCCCCGAAAACGCCCGCCGCGCCTGCGAGGGTTCGCTGAGGCGGCTCGGTATCGACACGATCGACCTGTTCTATCAGCACCGGGTCGATCCCAACGTTCCGATCGAGGAGACGGTCGGCGGCATGGCCGATCTGGTGAAGGAGGGGAAAGTGCGCTTCCTCGGCCTTTCCGAAGCCGGCCAGCAGACCCTGCGCCGGGCCGCCGCCGTCCATCCGATCGCCGCGCTACAGACCGAATATTCGCTGTGGGAGCGCGACGTCGAGGACGGCATCCTGCCCACCTGCCGCGAGCTCGGCATCGGCTTCGTGCCCTACAGCCCGCTCGGCCGCGGCTTCCTCACCGGCCTGATCCGAAGCCGCGCCGATCTTCCCGAAGGCGACTGGCGGCACAACGACCCGCGCTATTCGGAGGAGAATTTCGGCGTCAACCTCAAGATCGTCGACATCATCGAGCCGGTGGCGGAGCGGCACGGAGTCAGCGTCGCGCAGATCGCGCTCGCCTGGCTGCTCGCCCAAGGCGACGACATCGTCCCGATCCCCGGCGTGAAGCGCCGCGCCACGCTCGAAGACAGCGCCGCCGCGGCCGATGTGACGCTGAGCGCGCAGGACCTCGAGATCCTCGACAGGGCCGCCCCGCGGGGCGTCACCGCCGGCCCCCGCTACGCCGAGCGCGGCATGAAGATGGTCAAGCTCTAGCCAAGGCCAGCCAGCCCGGAAGCGATGCCTGGGGCGCATGGTATGAAGTGACGGCGAGCCACAAGGCGAAGCCGCCGGCCAGGATGATCCAGCCCGGCGCGGCGGCGCGCCAGGCCGCTCGACCGGCGAGCAGCGCGCCGAACGGCACGAACGAGGTGCGCGCCTCCCAGCCGGTCCAGCTCTTGCCGAGCAGCGCGCGCTTCCTGGCGTCCTGTCCGATCGATCCGAACAAGGCGAGCACCAGGATGCCGGCGGCGACGATCAGGTTGCGAAGGCTTCCCCACAGCGAGATGTGGACCAGCGCCCACAGCATGAAGCTCCAGTTCATCGGATGGCGGGTGATCGCGAACACGCCCGCCACCGGCTTCGCCGCACGCTCGGCGGCGCCCGGATGCGGGAAAGCCGGGTTGCCGACGAACGAGCCGACCAGGAGGATGCTCGCCAGCAGCATGATCAGCGAGGCGACGGTCCACCACCAGTCGGGGGCGACCCAGAGCGGCGCCGACGAATTGACCGCGCCATAGGCCAGGACCATCCACGCGAACGTGACCAGCGCGACCAGCGAATAAGCCAGCGCGAAGCCGCGCTCGCCGAGCGCCTGGACGAGCCGCACCCGGAGCGGGTGCGACATCAGGAAATGGCTGCCGACGAAGGCCAGCGTCGCGAGCGCGAGGCTGGCCAGCGCGGTCACCTCTCGTAGGCCTTGGGCAGGCTCGTCTCGGGAAGCGCGCGGTAGCGGTCGCGAAGCTTGGTCTGGCGGTTGTCGAGCGACTGCTGGACGCCGTCGATCAGCACCGTCTCGACCCCGCTCGACAGCTCTAGCGGATCGCCGCTCCAGATCACGACGTCGGCGCGGCGGCCGGGCCGCAGCGATCCGATCTCGCCGCCGAGGCCGATCGCTTCGGCGGGGCGCGACGTGATCGCGGCGAACGCCTCGCCCCAGCTCAACCCGGCCGCCCCGGGAACCTTGCCGAGCGCGACCAGATTGCCGGCATATTGCGTCGAGACGCGCACCTGGCGCGCCTCGTCGTCGTTGATCATGCCGATGCCGACGTCGACGCCGGCGGAGCGCATCCGGCCGATGTTCGATTGCGTGGCGGCGAGCTGCTCGAAACTGGCGGGAAGGTCGCTCAGCGCATTGGCGATCACCGGCACTCCGGCCGCGGCGATCCGGTCCGCCACCGTCCAGCCCTCGCCGGCGCCGACCAGCACGAGGCGAAGCGAGGGGAATTCGCGCTTCAGCGCCAGCACGGCCAGGATGTCGCTGGCGCGCTCGGCATGGACGAGCAGCAGCTGGCGGCCCTGCAGCACCGGCACCAGCGCGGCTGCGTCGAAGCGGGTGAGCAGCACGTCCTGCGGCCGGTCGACCGCGGAGGTGAGCAGGCGGTTGTTCGGGACCTCCTCCAGCGGCAGGTCCTGCTGCTGGGCGGCGGTGCCGCGGCGCTCGGCCGCCGCGCCGCCGGCGATGCCGGTCCGGCCGAGGTCGCGCGCTTCTCGCAAGGCGTTGCGGAACAGGGTGTGCGCGGCGGCGCGGCTGCCGCCCGCTTCCGCCGCGCCCTGCTCGCCGAACTCGACGAACTGGAAGGCGCGGGCGCGCATCACCGCGTCCATGTCGTCGCCGAGGTCGATCACCGCGCCCTGGCCGGCGAAGATGCTCTTGCCGGTGGCCGGCGCGACGATGGCGCGGGTCACTCCGCTCGATCGGTTGACCGAGATCGCGGCGGCGCGCGGGTTGATCGCCGGCGCGATGTCGATCGCGGCGCTGAACGGCGAGCCGTTGGCGACGCTGTCGTTGGATGGATCGACGGCGTCGACCTCGACCAGGCCGACCCGCGAGAAGCCGGCGACGATTCCGGGCGTCACCCACTTGCCGGTCGCGTCCACCGTCTGCGCCCCGGCCGGTACGGCGACTCCGCTCCCGGCCGCAACCACGCGGCCGTCGCGAATCACGACGGTGCCGCCCTCGATCGGCGCTGATCCGTCGCCGATCGCCACCGTGCCACCGGTGATGGCCACGGTCTGCGCGAATGCGCTCGACGCAAGCAGGCCCAGGGCAAGCCCCAGCACCGCTCGTCCCGAGCGAAGTCGAGGGGCGCACCCGCCCCCGCCCGCGCCGGCGCGCCGCGACCCCGCACGGCAGGAACGAGCCATCTTCACGTCGGAGGTCCTCACTTCGTGTCCCCTTCGCCGGGCTGGCCGAGCTCGAAGTCGCTCACCGGCCGGCGGCTGGGATCGAGCGCGTCGTAGAGCAGGGCGCCGTCGATCCAGACCTTCTCCGGGCGCGTGTAGACGCTGAACGGATTGCCGTTCCACAGCACCACGTCGGCCATCTTGCCCGGCTTCAGGCTGCCGGTGCGGTCGGCGATGCCCATCGCCTTGGCCGGATTGAAGCTCAGCCAGGTCCAGGCGACCTCGTCGGCGATGTTGATTCCGATCCGGCGGCCGTCGGCGAGCGCCTTGGCCGCTTCCTGGTTGAGGCGCTGGATGCCGTTGGGATCGTCCGAATGGACGATCGCGCAGGCGCCGGCATTGTGGACGAGCGGGATGTTCTCGTTGACCGCGTCGTAGGACTCCATCTTGAAGCCCCACCAGTCGGCCCACATCGCCGAGCAGACGCCGTTGTCCCTCAGCAGGTCGGCGATCTTGTAGCTCTCCACGGCGTGGTGGAAGGTCGAGACCTTGTAGCCGAACTCCTTGGCCATATCGATGACGATCGCCATCTCGTCGGCGCGGTAGCAATGGTTGTGGATCAGGATCTCGCCGTCGAGCGCGCCGCGCAGCGTGTCCATGCCGATCTCGCGGCCGGGCGGGTCGCCGCCGTTGCGCTCATACTTGTCCCACTTGCGCCGATATTCCTGCGCCCGCGCCCAGGTCTGCCGGTTGAGGGCGACGTTCCCCATGCGGCTGCCGGGCATCTGGTTGCGGTTGCCGTAGACCCGCTTGGGGTTCTCGCCGCACGCCATCTTGAGCCCATAGGGCGCGCCGGGGAACTTCATCGCCTGCATCGTGCGCGCCGGCACGTTCTTGAGCGTCACCGATCGGCCGCCGAACAGGTCGGCCGATCCGGGCAGCACCTGCAGGCTGGTGACTCCGCCGTTGGCGAGGGCGCGGCTGAAGCCGGGGTCCTGTGGCCAGACGCCGTGCTCGGCCCACACGTCGGGGTGGACGGGGTTGGTTATCTCGTTGCCGTCCTGGTGGGCATCCACCGACGGCGACGGGTAATTGCCGAGATGGCTGTGGATGTCGATGATCCCGGGCGTCACCCATTTGCCGCGGCCGTCGATCACGGTCGCTCCGGCCGGAGCGGCGACCGATTGCCCCAGCTCCGCCACCTTGCCGTCGGCGAGCAGGATGGATCCGTTGTCGATCCGCCCGCCCTCGCCGTCGAAGATGGTGACGTTGGTCACCACCGTCGGCACGCCGCCATAGGGGCGGTAGGTGGAAGGATAAGGGTCGCGCGAATATCGCTCCGGCGGCGCCTTGGCGGTCCTGGGCGCGTCGCTCGTATTGGCGCACCCCGCGACGAGCGAGGCTGCGACCAGCCCCCCCAGCAGTCTCACTCTCATGCTTAGCGTGCTTCCCTCGGCTTCAGTTCACCATCCGTGCGGGTGCCGGGCGCGATCGGCTCGGCCAGCTCGGGCTCGCCCGCCATTGCGTGATCGCCGTCATGGTCGGCGAGCGTGTCGAGGTGCATCAGGCGCTTGATCAGCGGCGAGATGACCACCATCGCCACGCCGACGCCGACGGCGACCCAGCCGATCGTCGAATAGACGTCGAGCACGACCCCCTTGGCTGCGCCTTCGCCGGTGCCGTGGCCGGCGCCGGTCGCCGCCGCGATCAGGCCGGCGGCGAAATTGCCGGTCGCCGAGGCGAAGAACCAGGTGCCCATGATCAGGCTCGCCATGTGCGCCGGCGCAAGCCGGTTCATCGCCGACAGGCCGACCGGGGACAGGCAGAGCTCGCCGGTCGTGTGCAGCAGGTAGATGAGGAAGATGAAGATGACCGGGGTGGCGTTGCCGAGTCCCACCGCGTTGGCGCCGGCGACCAGCACCAGGAAGCCGGCGCCGAGCTGGATGACGGCGAGGCCGAACTTGGCCGGCGCCGTCGGCTCGAGGCCGCGCCGCCCCAGCGCGGTCCAGAGCCAGGCGAACAGCGGCCCGAGCAGGATGATGTAGATCGGGTTGATCGACTGGAAGACCGAGGCGGGCACGCCGCCGCGGTCGACATGGCGGTCGGTGAACAGGTTGAGCGACGACCCGGCCTGCTCGAACAGCGCCCAGAACAGGATCGAGCCGAGGATCAGGTAAAGCGCCGCGAAGATGCGGTCGCGGTCCTCGCGCGGAAGCTTGGCCACCGCGGTGTAGAGCACGTAGATGACCAGCAGGCCGCCGGCGATGCCGAGCAGCGATCCGACCAGCTCCTGATACTGGATGAGCCCCCAGACGATGGCGACGCCGACGATGCCGACCAGATAGAGCAGCCATTCGAACCTGATTCCGGCGACGGTGGCCTTGAGCCGCGCCGCGTCGGGCGCCTCGCCGCGGCCCATCAGCAGCGGCTTGCCCCACATGAACACGACCAGTCCGAGCAGCATGCCGATGCCCGCGGCGCCGAAGCCGTAGCGCCAGCCGTAGGTCTGCCCGAGATAACCGGCGATCAGGGTGCCGATCGCCGCGCCCAGATTGATGCCCATGTAGAAGATCGTATAGGCGCCGTCCCGGCGGACGTCGGTGCGCGGATAGAGCTGGCCGACGATCACCGAGATGTTGGCCTTGAGGAAGCCCGAGCCGACGATGATGAACGAAAGCGCCAGCCAGAAGGCGTTGATGGTGGGATCGCCCTGCCCGCCAGTCCCCTCGAACGCCATCAGGAAATGGCCGAAGGTAAGCAGCACCGCGCCGAACAGCACCGCCTTTCGCTGCCCGAGGTAGCGGTCGGCGATATAGCCGCCGATCACCGGCGTGATGTACACCAGCGCGGTATAGGCGCCGTAGATGATCGAGGCGCGCTCGTCCGAAAAGAGCCAGTGCTGGGTCAGGTAGAAGATCAGCAGCGCGCGCATCCCGTAATAGGAGAAGCGCTCCCACATCTCGGCGAAGAACAGCACGAACAGGCCGCGCGGGTGGCCGAGGAGCGTCTTGCCCTCGGCGGCGTGAGCTGGATTGGTGGCCACTGGCTCGCTACTCCCATAGGATGAGTGGGGCCGCCGTCGCGTAGCGGCGGCCTCGTTGGCGGGCAAATTAGCGAGCTGAACGCACATGTGAAGCGGATTGTTGCTGAGCCGTGACGCTGCTAGCGCGAGGGCGCATGCTGAACGACCGCTCCTCCGCTCTGGCGCTGCTCGGGACCCGCCGCTCGGCTCGCCCGCGCGACCTCGTCGAGCCCGGCCCCGAGTCATCGGAGCTGCGGCAGATCGTCGAGATCGCCGCGCGCATCCCGGATCACGGCAAGCTCAGCCCCTGGCGCTTCGTCCACGTCGCCGGCGAGCGGCGCGAGGCGCTCGGCAGCCTCCTCGAAGCGGCCTATCGCGCCGACAACCCCGCGGCCGGCCGGCTCGAGCTCGAGGCCGTGCAGCGCTTCGCCCGCCAGGCGCCGACCCTCATCGTCGCTCTGTCCAAGCCGCTGCCGGGCCACAAGGTCCCGGTCTGGGAGCAGGAGCTGAGCTGCGGGGCGGCGTGCATGAACCTGCTCAACGCCGCGCACGCGCTCGGCTATGCCGGCGGCTGGGTGACGGGCTGGGCGGCTTATTCGCCGGCGGTGCTGAGCGCGTTCGGCGAGGCCGGCGAGCGCATCGCGGGCTTCATCTTCCTCGGCACTCCTGGAGTAGCGCTGGAGGAGCGGCCGCGGCCGCCGCTCGACAGCTATTTCAGCGAATGGTCGCCCGGGGCCTTAACGCCAGATGAACATAGGTCTTGACTGGGTAGCTGTGTTAGTACAGCATAGCAGGCATGCCGCACGACGACCGCCCCGTCTACCTCCGCCTGCGCGACACCATCGCCGCCACCATCCTTGACGGAAAGGTGCGCGACGGCGATCCGCTGCCTTCGGTGCGCAGCCTCGCCGCCGAGCACGGCGCCAATCCGCTGACGGTGGCCAAGGCCTATCAGACCTTCCAGGACGAGGGGCTGATCGTCGTCCGCCGCGGCGTCGGCATGTTCGTCGCCGACGGCGCGACCGCCAAGCTGCGCGCCGCCGAGCGCCGGGATTTCCTCGACCATCGCTGGCCGGCCATTGCCGCCCACATCCGCCGCCTCGATCTCGACGTCGCGGATCTCGTCGACCGCGCGCTCGCCTGAGATCTTTTCGATCGCTTAACCTTGATGAGTGACGGCGCGCGCCGCCGGGCCTACGAGTCGCAGCACGGAGTCGGGAGCTGGGACCATGACGGCCGAACGAATCAGAGACTTGTCCACCTGGGCTGCGGGCGCCTTCCTTTCGGGGCTGCTGCTGGTCGCCTCGATTTCGCTTTTCTAGCGCCCGCTCTGGAAGGGGAGCCAAGGCTCCCCTCCCCCCATTACCAGATGCTCACCCGCTCCTGCGGCGGCAGGTAGAGCTTGTCGCCCGGCTTCACGTCGAACGCCTTGTACCAGGCGTCGACGTTCCGCACGACGCCGTTGACCCGGTATTCGGCCGGGCTGTGCGGATCGGTCAGCAGCCGCTCGCGCAGCGCCCCCTCGCGAAGCTTCGAGCGCCAGGTCTGGCCGAAGGCGATGAAGAAGCGCTGGTCTCCCGTCAGCCCGTCGATCACCGGCGGCTCGCCGTGCTGGGCGACGTGGCGGCGATAGGCGGCATAGGCCATCTCGAGCCCGCCCAGGTCGCCGATATTTTCGCCCATGGTGAGCTTGCCGTTGATCCTGGTGCCCGGGATCGGCTCATACTGGTCGTACTGATTGCCGAACTTCTCGGCGCGCTTGGCGAACTCGGTGCTCGATGCCTGCGTCCACCAGTCGCGGATCCGCCCGCTGGCGTCGAACTGGCGCCCCTGGTCGTCGAAGCCGTGGCCGATCTCGTGGCCGATCACCGCCCCGATCGAGCCGTAATTGACCGCCGGGTCCGCGGCCGGATCGAAATATGGCGGCTGCAGGATCGCGGCCGGGAAGGTGATCTGGTTCATCAGCGGGTTGTAATAGGCGTTCACCGTCTGCGGGGTCATGTCCCACAGCGACCGGTCGACCGGCTTGCCCAGGCGGTCGAGCTGGAGCTTCCAGGCGAATTCCTCGGACCGCACATTGTTGCCGAGCGGGTCGTCGCGATCGACCCGAAGCGATGAATAATCGATCCACTTGGCCGGGTGGCCGATGCGCGGATCGAAGGCGGCGAGCTTGGCCCGCGCCTGCTGCTTGGTCGGCTCGTCCATCCACGTCGAGGCGGCGAGCCGGGTCTCGAGCCCGGCGCGAAGGTTGGCGATCAGCTCCGACATCTGGCGGTTGCTCTCCGCCGGATAGTGCCGCTGCACGTAGATGCTCCCGACCGCCTCGCCGAGCGAGCTGTTGATCAGCTGGACTCCCCGCTTCCAGCGGTCGCGCTGCTGCGGCACGCCGCGCAGCGTCTTCGAATAGAAGTCGAAATCGGCCTGGTCGAACGCCTTGGGAAGGAACTGGGCGTGGCTGCGGATGAAGTGAAGCGCGAGATACTCCTTCCAGGTGGCGAGCGGCACCGTGTCGAGCATCTTGGCCGTGTCGGCGATCGCGCTCTTCTCGGCCGCGATCACCGTCGGCAGCTTGCCCAGCCCGGCCTCCTGGAGGAACGCGGTCCAGTCGAGCTGCGGCGCCAGCGCGGTCAGCTGCTCGCGGTTCATCGGGTTGTAGATCTGTTTGATGTCGCGCTGCCGGGCGGGTTCCCAATGGACCTTGGCGAGCGCGGTCTCGAGCGCGACGATCCGGTCGGCCTTGGCCTCCGCCTCGGCAAGCCCGGCAAGCTGGTGGAGCCGGACGATATAGGCGCGATAGGCCTTTCGGATCGTGTCGTACTTCTCGCCCTCGAGCAGGTAGTAATCGCGGTTCGGCAGGCCCAGCCCGGCCTGGCCGGCGGCGGCGACGTAGCGGGTCGGGTCGGCGGGATCGGGCAGGATGCCGATTCCGACCGGGCTCATATAGCCGGGCGCGGCGAATACCCGGATCAGCTCCGCGCGGTTGCTGATGCCCTCGATCCGCGCCAGGTACGGCTTGAGCGGCGCCGTCCCGCGCGCCTCGATCGCGGCCTCGTCCATCCAGCTCGCGTAGAAGTCGCCCACCTGCTGGCCGGTCCGCCCGGACTTGGCGGGATCGCGGGCGAGGTCCTCCACGATGGCACGCACCTGGCGCTCCGCCTCCTCGACGAGCAGGACGGCGACTCCGGCATTGGTTCGGTCGGCGGGGATTTCGGTGCGGCTGTCCCACCCGCCG
The DNA here is from genome assembly GCA_036402575.1 of Allosphingosinicella sp. Lineage (GTDB taxonomy): Bacteria > Pseudomonadota > Alphaproteobacteria > Sphingomonadales > Sphingomonadaceae > Allosphingosinicella. The sequence continues at coordinate 37,049 of DASWSP010000077.1, forward strand.
TTGACGAAGTGCCAGAAGCTGTCGCCCGGCTTCACCGAACGGTCCATCGCGCCGAGGTCGGCGCCCCAGCTCCCGAAGCGCGGCTTTGCGGCCGCCGCGGCGGCGGTGGCCGGCGCCTGCGCGACGGCGGGCGCGGCAACGCCCAGCATCAGCAAGGCGGTAAAGGCGAAAGTGCGGTGTCTCATGTAGTTGTCCCCTCCCGCGGCCGGAATCGGCCGACACCGGAAAGGTGGTACCAAGCGCTGGTATTCGACACAATAATACTTCTTTGCGCGGCGCCGCGCCCGCTTGAACCTTTCACCTGCTGGATCGTACAGGCCGCTAAAGTTGCGCAGCTGAAAGGATCGACATGGCCGATGCTGGGCCGGCGATGATGCGGGCCGCGGTGCTCGCGGCGCCGGGAAGGATCCGGGTTGAGGAGGTCGAACGGCCGGAGCCGGGGCCGGGGCAGGTACGGGTGCGGCTCGAAGGCTGCGGCGTCTGCGCCTCCAACCTCACGCCCTGGGCGGGCCCCGAATGGATGCGGTTCCCGACCGAGCCCGGCGCGCTCGGCCACGAAGGCTGGGGCACGATCGACGCGATCGGCGAGGATGTCGGCCACCTCGCGGTCGGCGACCGGGTGGCGACGCTGTCGGCCAAGAGCTACGCCGAATACGACGTCGCCGAAGCGGATGCCGTGGTGCGGCTGCCGGTGAGCCTCGCCGGCCGGCCCTTCCCGGGCGAGCCGCTCGGCTGCGCGATGAACATCTTCAAGCGCTGCGAGATCGAGCCCGGCCAGGTCGTCGCGATCGTTGGAATCGGGTTTCTCGGCGCGCTCCTCACCCGCCTCGCCACCGACGCGGGCGCGCGCGTGATCGCCATCTCGCGCCGTGCCTTCGCGCTCGATGTCGCAAGCCAGTTCGGCGCCGCCGAGACGATCCCGATGGACGATCACTACCGGATCATCGAGCGGGTCAGGGAGCTTACCCACGGCGCCTTCTGCGACCGGGTGATCGAAGCGGTCGGCAAGCAGTGGCCGCTCGATCTCGCCGCGGAGCTGACCCGGGAGCGCGGCAGGCTGATCGTCGCCGGCTACCACCAGGATGGGCCGCGGCAGGTCAACATGCAGCTCTGGAACTGGCGCGGCATCGACGTCGTCAACGCCCATGAGCGCGACCCCAAGGTCTATGCCGAAGGCGTGCGCGAAGCCGTCGATGCGGTCGCGACCGGAAGGCTCGACCCAAGCCCGCTCTACACCCATCGTTTCCGCCTCGATCAGCTCGACGAGGCGCTGGACGCGACCCGCGACCGCCCCGACGGCTTCGTCAAGGCGCTGATCCTGCCGTGACGGTCCATGTTGTCGATCCCGCGAAAGTCTATGGCTAAGCCGCGGGTGGGCTTTCTCGGCGTCGGCTGGATCGGCCGGCACCGGATGCAGGCGATCGTCGAGACCGGCGCGGTCGAGGTGGCGGCGGTCGCCGATCCGTCGGCCGAAATGGTGGCGGAGGCGGCCAAGCTGGCGCCCGACGCCCGGCGGCTGACGACATTGGCCGAACTGCTGGCCCTCGATCTCGACGGAATCGTGATCGCGAGCCCGAGCGCGCTCCACGCCGATCAGTCGATCGAGGCGCTGCGACGCGGGGCCGCGGTCTTCTGCCAGAAGCCGCTCGGCCGCACCGCGGCGGAAGTGCGCGCGGTGGTCGACGCCGCGCGGGCGGCGGACCGGCTGCTCGCGGTCGACCTCTCCTACCGCTTCACCCACGGCATGCGCCGCATCCGCGACCTGCTCGCGGCGGGCGAGCTCGGCCGAATCTATGCCGTCGATCTTGTCTTTCACAACGCCTACGGCCCGGACAAAGCTTGGTTCTACGATCCCGCTCTGTCGGGCGGCGGCTGCGTGATGGACCTGGGCGTGCACCTGGTGGACCTCGCCCTCTGGGCGCTCGGCTTCCCCGAGGTCGGCGAAGTCTCGGCCAGTCTCTTCGCCGCGGGCGAGCCGCTCTCCGGACGTTCGCTCGTCGAGGATTACGCGGTCGCCACCATCCAGCTCGACTCCGGGACGGCGCTCCGGCTCGCCTGTTCGTGGAAATTGCAGGCCGGCTGCGACGCCGTCATCTCGGCCGCTTTCTACGGCACCCAAGGCGGCGCTGCGCTGCGCAACGTCGGCGGCTCCTTCTACGACTTCACCGCCGAACGCTACCGCGGCACCGCCGGCGAGACGCTCGCCGCGCCGCCCGACGAATGGGGCGGCCGCGCCGCCGCGGACTGGGCGACCCGGCTCGCCGCCGGCGAGCGCTTCGATCCCGAGGCCGAGCGCCTCGTCGACGTCGCCCGAGTGCTCGACCGGATCTACGGCCGCTAGAGCGAATTCACATTGCCCGCCGGCTTTCTCGAAAGCATCTGCCGATCAGGCCGCGAAGGCTTCCTCGGACAGTGAATAGAGCAGGTCGGCCGACGCGGTGGCGGCGGCGCGCAGGCCCGCCGCTTCCGGCACGATCTGGTCGAGGTAGAAGCGCGCGGCCGCCTGCTTCAGCTTGAGGAAATCGGGGTCCGCATCCGCGGACCGCGCCGCTTCGAGCTGGCGGGCCATCAGCCAGCCGGAGACCGCGACCGACAGCATGGTGAGGAAGGGATAGGAGCCGGCCAGGCGGTCGTCGGCGCCGGCCGCGGAGAGGTGCCGAGCGGCTTCTTCGCAGTCGCCGGCCAGTGCCGTCAGCGTCGGCTCGCCCGCCGCTTCGCGCCTGATCTCGGCGATCAGCCGCGCCAATACTTCGCCGCCTTCCAGGCCGATCTTGCGCCCGACCAGGTCGGCGGCCTGGATGCCGTTGGTGCCTTCGTAGATCGGCGTGATCCGGGCGTCGCGGTAATGCTGGGCGGCGCCGGTCTCCTCGATGAAGCCCATACCGCCATGGACCTGCACGCCCAGGCTCGCCACCTCGACTCCGACGTCGGTCCCGTAGGCCTTGACCAGGGGCGTCAGCAGGTCGACGCGCGCCTTGGCGTCGGCGTCGCCGAGCGTCGCGCGGTCGGTGAGGCCGGCGGCATAATAAGTCAGCGCCCGCGCCGCCTGGGTCAGCGCCTTCATGCGCAGCAGCATGCGCCGAACGTCGGGAAATTCCACGATCCGCGCGGCCCGCCCTTCGCGCGATCCCTGCACGCGCTGCTGCGCGTAGGCGACCGCCGCCTGGGTCGCGCGCTCGGCGATCGACACGCCCTGCAGGCCGACGTTCAGCCGCGCATTGTTCATCATCGTGAACATCGCGCGCATGCCGCCATTCTCCTCGCCGATCAGCCAGCCGATGCAGTCGTCCTCGTCGCCGTAGGACATGACGCAGGTCGGCGAGGCGTGGATCCCGAGCTTGTGCTCGATCGAGACGCAGCGCGCGTCGTTGAACTCGGCCGGA
>DASWSP010000078.1:0-16395 GCA_036402575.1 Allosphingosinicella sp.
CGCGAGCGCCTCAAGAGCGAGCTGATGGCATGAGCAAGGCGATGGGTAAAATGCCCTCGGACTTTACCGTCGACGGGGCCATGCTGCGCCTCGGCGGCCGCCCCGTCGACGCTCTCATCGGCGAGGCCGGCGACACTCCGCTCTTCATATACGATCTTAACATCGTTGCCCAACGTATCCGGCGGTTCCGCTCCGCCTTTCCGGGGGTGCAACTTCATTATGCCATAAAAGCAAATCAGTATCAGCCACTCCTCAAGTTCATCGGGAGCAAGGTGGATGGACTTGATATTGCGTCTGAGGGTGAGCTGAGGCTAGCGATCGACGCTGGCGTGGCTTCATCCAGTATTTCCTTCGCCGGCCCGGGCAAACGCGAGGCCGAGCTCGCCGCCGCGGTCGCCGTCGGGATCACGCTCAACTGCGAGTCCGAGGGCGAGGTCGAGCGGGCGTTGGCGATCGCCGCTGGCCAGGGCGCCAGGGCTCGGCTCGCGGTGCGCGTTAACCCTCCTTTCGAGATCCGCGGATCGGGCATGCGGATGGGCGGCGGCGCCCGCCCGTTCGGGGTCGATGCGGACCGGGTTCCGGCGCTGGTCCGGCGCATCGTCGGGGCGGGAGCCGAGTGGCGCGGCTTCCACATCTTCGCCGGTTCGCAGGCGCTCAATCCGGACGCCATCATCGAGTCCCAGCAGGCGACCCTCGCGCTCGCCGCCGAGCTCGCCGACGCGGCCGGTGAGGCGCCGCCGCTCGTCAATCTCGGCGGCGGTTTCGGCATCCCTTATTTCGCCGGCGAGCAGCCGCTCGACATAGAACGTATCGGACTAAATCTTGCGGCCTTGTTGGCGGCGCGTCCGCCGGTCCTGGCGCGGTCGAAATTCGCTATTGAGCTGGGCCGCTGGCTGGTCGGCGAAGCAGGCGTTTACCTGACCCGGATCGTCGACCGGAAGGTGAGCCACGGGAAGGTATTCCTGGTGACCGACGGCGGCATGCACCACCAGCTCGCGGCGTCCGGGAATTTCGGCCAGCTGGTCCGCCGCAATTATCCGGTCGCGATCGCCAACCGGATGGACTCGCCGGCGGACGAGGAGGTGAGCGTGGTCGGCTGCCTGTGCACGCCGCTCGATCGGCTCGCCGACGATGTCGATCTGCCCCGCGCGGACGTCGGCGATGTTGTCGCCGTCTTCCTTGCCGGCGCTTATGGTCTGTCGGCCAGCCCGCAGGCTTTCCTGGCCCAGAAGCCGGCCCTCGAAATGGTCGTCGGCGGGGGCGATTAACGGCGCGCCGCGGCTCTGTCCCACCCCGGGACGCCGCCTTAAACCGCCTTGTTCCTAACGGTAATTTTACCTCTTGTGACGATAGCAGACCCAAATCTGCGCCCGTTCCGGCCGGCCGGCTGAGCGGCTGCGGCGGGATGGTGCAAGAGGACCGATGTATGCGCGCTACCAGATCAACACTTGCTTTCTTCATCGGCCTCGGCGCCGCGCTGCTCGCCGGTTGCTCCTCGACCGGCGGCACCGGCAATGAGCTGCCGGCCGCCTCGTTCGTCGGCACCGAGAGCGAGGTCGGCGACAAGTACATCATCGGCGCGCTGGACGAGCTCACCGTGTTCGTGTGGCGCAATCCGGAGCTCGGCGCCAAGGTCCAGGTCCGGCCCGACGGCCGCATCACGACGCCGCTGATCACCGACATGACCGCAGTCGGCAAGACCCCGGCACAGCTCGCGGACGACATCAAGAAGTCGCTGGCCCAATATATCGAAGATCCGCTGGTGTCGGTAATGATCGACAAGTTCCAGGGTACCTTCTCGCAGCAGATCAGGATCGTCGGCGCGACCGAAAAGCCGGCTTCACTGCCTTATCGTGCCAATATGACACTGCTCGATGCGATGATCGCCGTCGGCGGCCTTTCGGAATTCGCGGCGGGGGATAAGGCTCGTCTTGTTCGGCAGGACAAGGCCACGGGTCAGCAGAAGGAATATGATCTCAAGATAGCCCGGCTCCTGAAGAAAGGCGACACCAGCGCCAACGTCAAGCTCGAGCCCGGCGACGTCATCATCATCCCCGAAAGCATGTTCTGACGATCCGCGCGCGCGCGCTCTTCCAGGAACAGCAGGCAAGGACAGCAAAGTCGATGGATGGACTTTACGATCAGTTCCGGGTGGCGCTCCACCAGATCTGGAGACGGCGCTGGATCGCTCTGGGCACGATGTGGGCGCTCTGCCTGCTCGGTTGGCTCGGCGTCGCGCTCATTCCTAACAGCTATGAATCCCGAGCCCGGGTCTACGCTCAGATGCAGTCGATCCTGCCGCAGCAGATGGGTATCACCGCGGCCGAGCGCCAGAACGACCTGCAGCGCGTCCGCCAGACGCTGACCTCGACCGCCAACCTCGAAAAGGTGGTGCGGCGAACCGACCTCAACCTGCTCGTCTCCTCGGACCGAGACCTGGCCAAGCAGGTCCAGGAGCTGCGCGAGAACATCCTCGTCACCGCCCAGCAGGACAATCTGTTCGAAATCACCGCAAGCACCGGCGTCGCCGGCTTCTCCAACGCCCAGAACGCGCGCACCGCCTCGGCAATCGTCCAGAACCTGCTCGACCTGTTCGTCGAGGAGAATCTCGCCGAAGACCGCGCCGAGACCGGCCAGACGCTCACCTTCCTCGACGAGGAGCTGAAGCGCCGCGAGGAGCAGCTCCAGGAAGCCGAGCAGCGCCGCATGGAGTTCGACACCAGGTTCCTGGGCATGTTGCCCGGCGAGGGCTCGCTCGCGCAGCGCATGGCCGCCGCGCGCATGGAGCTTTCCAACATCGACCAGCAGGTGATGTCGGCGCAGAGCTCGCTCGCGGCGATCCGCGGCCAGCTCGGCGGGATCGCTCCGAGCCTTCCGGGCACCGGCGGCGGCGGGAGCGGCGGCTATGCCTCGCAGCAGCTCGGCACGCTCGAGGCGCAGCTCAGCCAGGCGCGCGCCAAGGGCTGGACCGATCGCCACCCCGACGTGGTGAGCGCCCGCGCCCAGATCGAGCGGCTCCGCCCGCAGGCTCAGGCTGAGCGCCGCTCGCGCCGCAGCGGCGACGATGCCGGCGGAGTGCCCAATCCCGCTTACACCTCGCTGAGCGCGATGGCCGCCGAGAAGGAAGCCCAGGCCGCCGCTGCCTCGGCCCGAAAGGCGCAGCTCCAGGCGGCGATGGCGCAGCTTGCCGACATGCAGAATTCGGCGCCGGGCATCGTCGCCGAGCAGGCGCGGCTCAACCGCGACTACGAGGTGCTGAAGCGCCAGTATGACAAGTTGCTCGAGGATCGCGAGCAGGTGCGCCTCAGGAGCGACGTCCAGAGCAAGACCGACGCCATCCAGTTCCGGATCATCGATCCGCCGTCCAAGCCGATCGTCCCGATCGCCCCCAACCGGCCGCTGCTGCTGACGCTGATCTTCTTCGTCGCGCTGATCGGCGGCCTGGCTGCGGCCTTCGCCAAGGGCCGCATCCAGACCACCTTCCCGACCCAGCACCGGCTCGAGCAGGTCACCGGCCTGCCGGTGCTCGGCACTGTCGGAGAAGTGTACACCGCCGAGCGCAAGCTCGCCGAGCGCAAGCGGCTGAAGGTCTTCGCTGGGGCAGGGGGCGCGCTCGCCGCCGCCTACGCGATTCTGATGCTGGTCGAGTTCTGGCAACGCAGCACCGTGGCTTGAGGAAAACAGCATGAACGAGCACAGCCGCCTCAAGACGACCGGATCGCTCCTCGAGCGCGCGGCCGCGGTCTACGACTTCAACAGCGCGATCCGCGCCCCTGTGCTTCCGGAGCGGAGCCGGCCGCGCGCCAGGAAGGGGATCCAGGGCGCGCCGCTGCCGGTGCCGCCGCCGCCCGAGGCGTTCGCGCCCGCGCAGCCGGAACCCGCCCAGGCCGAAACCGTCGAGGCGGCGCCGAAGAAGCGTCGCGGCAAGCAGCCGATCGTGCTGACGCCGCCGGAGACGGCGGAAGACGCGATCGCATTCGAGCAGCCGGCCTTTCCTCCGCAGCCGATCCTGGCCGCGCCGGCGTTCGCGCCCAAGTCCGCGGCCGAGCCGGCCGGCGATCGCTATTTCGAGCTGCTTCCGAGCGGCCGCTACGGCGAGATCGACCGCGAAGCGCTGCGCGAGGCCGGCTTCATCCTGCCCGACGCGCCGGTCAGCGGCCTCGCCGAGGAATTCCGCATCGTCAAGCGCCAGCTGCTGCTCGGCGTCAACGGCACCACCGGAATCGCCGAGGACAAGCGCCAGTCGATCCTGGTCTGCTCGGCCCAGGCCGACGAGGGCAAGACGTTCAGCGCGGTCAACCTCGCGCTCTCGCTGGCGACCGAGAAGGACATCGAAGTCCTGCTCGTCGACGGCGATTTCGTGAAGCCCGAAATCCTCTCGCTGCTTGGGCTCGAGAACGGCCCCGGCCTGATCGACGCGCTCGCCGACCACACGATCGACGCCGAAGCCTATGTCATCCAGACCGACATCCAGGGCCTTTCGGTGCTTCCCGCCGGCCGCCAGGAGAACGATGTCACCGAGCTGCTCGCGTCCGAACGGACCCGCGAAGTGCTCGCCGGCCTCACCCGCCGCCGCCCGCGCCGCATCGTGATCTTCGATTCGCCGCCCGCGCTGATGGCCTCGCCGGCGTCCGTGCTCGCCACCTATGTCGGCCAGACCGTGATGGTCGTGCGCGCCGACCAGACCACCGAGTCCGACCTGCGCGAAGCGGTCGCCCTGCTGTCCGGCTGCAGCAGCGTCAGCCTGCTGCTCAACGGCGCGGGCGCGGCCGCGACCGGCCGCCGCTTCGGCAGCTATTACGGCTACGGCGAATGAAGTCAGCGCTTGCCTCCTTGCGGCGGCTGGCGCTCAAAATGGCGGGCCTCGCGGCCCTGGCGGGGACGGCTGTGCTGGGGGCCGCTCCGGCCGATGCCCAGACCCGCATCTCGGCGCGGCCTTATGCCGAGATCACCCAGGTGTTCAGCGTCGGTCTCGATGACGGCGACAGCGACGCCTATACCGGCCTCGCCGTCGGGGTCGACGCGCGCGCCAAGACGCGGCGCGTCGAAGGCCAGCTCAGCTACCGCTACGAGAAGCGGATCGGGTGGGACCGCGGCAACTTCGACGACGACGTCCACACCGGCCTCGCCCAGGTCCGCGCCGACATCCTTCCCGGCTCGCTGAGCTTCAACGCCGGCGGGCTGGCGAGCCGCTCGCGCGGCGATGCGCGGGGTCCGGTGTTCGGCTTCGACGGCTTCGAATTCTCGAACACCGTCGACGTCTACGGGGTCTATGCGGGGCCCGATTTCTCGCGCCGCATCGGCGGCCTGGACGTCGCCGCCAACTACCGCATCGGCTACGTCAAGGTCGACGACAAGAGCCTTCGCGGCCTGCCGTTCGCGCCGGGCCAGATCCGGCTCGACCGCTACGACAGCTCGACCACTCACAACGCTTCCCTGAGCGTTGGCCAGGGCGTCGGTCCGCTGCCGTTCGGATGGACGCTCGGCGCCGGCTACGTGCGCGAGGATGTGGGGCGTCTCGACCAGGAATATGAAGGCAGATACATTCGCGGCGACGTGGTGCTTCCGGTCTCGCACTCGCTCGCCCTCACCGCCGGGATCGGCTACGAAAAGATCGAGTCCAGCCAACAGGATTTCCTGCGCGACGCACGCGGGCTGCCGATCGTTACTCCCGGCGGAAATCTGGTAGCCGACCCATCGAGACCCCGGCTCACGGCCTTCGAAAGCGACGGCCTCATCTACGAAGGAGGCATCATCTGGCGGCCCAGCCGCCGAACCGAATTGCAGGCGCGCGCCGGCCACCGTTACGGTGGCACGACCTTTACCGGCTCGCTGCGCCACCGAATCAATTCGGCCTGGGGGCTCAACGTCCTCGTCTATGACACGATCGAAAGCTTCGGCCGGCTGGTCGTCGGCGATCTCGCCGCGGTGCCGCTGAACTTCAACACGCCCGGCTCGGCCTTCGGCGGCGGCCTCGGCTCGGTCGGCACCTGCGTGTTCGGCACCGATCCCGGGACTGGCGTCTGCTTCGATCAGTTCCTTCAGTCGGTGACCGCGTCCAACTTCCGCAACCGCGGCATCACCGCTTTGATGTCGGGCGGCCGCGGTCCTTGGACCTTCGGAGTCGGCGCCGGCTACAACAACCGCAAATATCTTTCGCCTCGGCAGTTCGAGGGGACGGCCCTGCGCGGCGTTCGCGAGGAGACCTTCACGCTCACCGCCAGCGCCACGCGCACGCTGACCCTGAACTCCAGCGCCGACTTCAACCTTTATGCGGTCCGCTCCGAAAGCGGCCTGTCGGGCGTTGACGGCGCGACCGGCTTCGGCGCCAGCGCCGGCTACCGCCGGCGTTTCTACGATCAGCGGCTGGAGGGCTTCGCGTCCGTCGGCCTTTTCCACAGCAGCTTCGACAACGCCGATCGCACCGTCGCGTCGGCGCTGCTCGGGCTGCGCCATAATTTCTGAGGGACGGGCGAGAGCGCCCACGGAGACGAACATGTACACCGAATATTACGGCTTCACCGATCGCCCCTTTCAGCTGACTCCCGACGCGCGGTTCTATTTCGACAGCCGCACGCACAAGAAGGCGATGGCCTATCTCGGCTACGGCCTCGCCCAGGGCGAAGGCTTCATCGTCATCACCGGCGACATCGGCGCCGGCAAGTCGACTCTCGCCGCACACCTGCTGGCGACGATCGACCGCGCCCGCCTCAACGCGATCAACATCGTCTCGACCCAGGTCGAGGGCGACGACATGCTCCGCCTCACCGCGCAGGGCCTCGGCCTCGCCACCGAAGGCGTCGAGAAGGCGCAGCTGCTCGAGCGGGTCGAGCAGGAGCTTGAGGACGAAGCGCGCAGCGGCAAGCGCACCTTGCTGATCGTCGACGAGGCGCAGAACCTGCCGGTCAGCTCGCTCGAAGAGCTGCGCATGCTTTCCAACTATCAGGTGGGCGGCCAGGCGCTGCTGCAGATCTTCCTGCTCGGCCAGCCGGAGTTCCGCGACAAGCTCGCGCACTCGCAGGGCCTCGAGCAGCTGCGCCAGCGGGTCATCGCCACCCACCATCTCGATCCGATGGAGGAGCATGAGGTCGAGCCCTACATCATCCACCGGCTCGGGCGCGTCGGCTGGCAGGGCAACCCCGGTTTCGAGGCGGGCGTGTTCGCCGAGATCTACCGCCACACCGGCGGCCTTCCGCGCCGGGTCAACCAGCTCGCCAGCCGACTGCTGCTCTTCGCCGCGATGGAAAGCCTCGATATGATCGGGGTCGAAACCGTCCAGTCCGTCGCCGAAGACATGGCGTTCGACAGCCGCCAGTCGGGTGAGGACCGGGTCCTCCATCTGCGCCCGGCGCAGATCGTCCCCGACGCCGGCGAGAGCGACGAGGTCGGGCTCGACCGGCGGGTCGAGGCGCTCGAAGCCCGGCTGGACGAGCAGGAGGTCGCGCTTCGCCGCGTCTTGACCTTGCTGGTCGACTGGGTCGAGAACGATCATGAGGCGGTGAGCCTTCGGCACAACGCCGCCTGAGGGGCGCTTTCACATGATCGACTGGAATCCGCGGCGTCGTGCGGCAGCGAAGGACGGTCATGCCGTGCTCAACGCGCTGTCGGTCGATGTTGAGGACTGGTTCCAGGTCGGCGCGTTCGAAACCGTCATCGACCGCGCTTCCTGGGACAGTCTGCCGCAGCGGGTCGAACGCAACGCCGAGGCGGTGCTTGCCCTGTTCGACCGGGCGGGCGTCAAGGCGACCTTCTTCACCCTGGGCTGGGTGGCCCAGCGCTACCCGGCGCTGATCCGCCGGATTGTCGAAGGCGGTCACGAGATCGCCAGCCACGGCTGGGACCATCGCCGCGTGTTCACGATGAACGCCGCCGTCTTCCGCGCCGACCTGGAGAAGGCGCGCATCGCTATCGAGGATGCCTGCGGCCAGTCGCCCGCCGGCTACCGCGCGCCGAGCTTCTCGATCGACCGGCGCACGCCCTGGGCGCACCGCGTACTGGCCGAGGAGGGTTACGCTTATTCCTCCAGCGTCGCGCCGGTGAAGCACGACCATTACGGCTGGCCCGAAGCGCCGCGCTTCGCCTACCGGCCGCTCGCCGATGCCAGGCTGATCGAGCTTCCCGTCACCACTGTCGAGGTCGGTGGCCGGCGGATGGCCGCGGGCGGCGGCGGCTTCTTCCGGCTGCTGCCCTACCGTTTCTCGAGCTGGGCGATCTCCCGAGTCAACGGCGGCGAGGGCAGGCCCGCCGTCTTCTATTTCCACCCGTGGGAGATCGACCCCGATCAGCCCCGCGTGACCGGCGCTCCGCTGCGCTCGCGCCTGCGCCACTACAGCAGGCTCGCCGCGATGGAGGGCAAGCTGCTGAAGCTCCTGAAGGCGCATCGCTGGGGCCGCACCGACGAGGTCGTCGCGGCTGAGCGGGCGCGGCTGGCATGAACGCCTTCGCCCCAGTATCCGGCATCGCCGTGCGCCCGGCCAGGCCCGCCGATAGGGCTCGGATCGGCGGCTTCGTCGCTCGGCATCCCGACGCGCAGCTCTTCCATCGCCCGCAATGGAGCGAGGCGGTTGAGCAGGGTTGCGGCCAGCGCGGCCATTATCTGGTCGCGGAGGATGAGGGCGGTGGGATCGCCGGCGTCCTGCCGCTGACCGCGGTCCGCTCGCGCCTGTTCGGATCGGCGCTGGTCTCGACCGGTTTCGGGGTCGGCGGCGGCATCCTCGCCGACACCTCCGCCGCGGCCGCGCGCCTGGCCGAGGCGGCGTGGGATCTCGCCCGGCAGCTCGATTGCCCCACGCTCGAGCTGCGCGGCGGGCCCGTCCCCGACGGCTTTCACGCCAAGACCGGGGTCTATGCCGATTTCGCGCGCGATATCCCCCAAGGTGACGACGCGATCCTGAAGGCGATCCCGCGCAAGCAGCGCGCCGAGGTGCGCCGCGCCCAGGGCTTCGGGCTCACCGTTTCCGTCGGCCGCTCGAGCGGCGACCTCGACGCTCACTATCGCATCTATGCCGAGAGCGTCCGCAACCTCGGCACGCCCGTATTCCCGCGCGCGCTGTTCCGCGCCATGCTCGACGTGTTCGGAGACGATGCCGACATCCTCACCGTCAGCGACGACGGAGTGCCGATCTCGAGCGTGTTCAGCTTCTACGACAAGGGGGTCGTGCTTCCTTATTGGGGCGGCGGCACAGGGGCGGCCCGCCACCGCCGCGGCAACGAGCTGGCTTACTATGCCCTCATGTGCCACGCCGCCCGCCGCGGCTGCACCCGCTTCGACTTCGGCCGCTCCAAGCTCGGCACCGGTCCTTATGCGTTCAAGAAGAACTGGGGTTTCGAGCCTGAGCCGCTGACTTACGCCGTGCGCACCGCCGACGGCGTGCCGCCGCGGGAGATCAACCCGCTCGACCCTAAATACCGGCTCAAGATCCAGCTCTGGCAGAAGCTGCCCTTGTGGCTCGCCAACCGGCTCGGGCCGGCGATCGCGCGGGGGCTGGGCTGATGGCCGACATCCTCTTCCTCGCCCACCGGATACCGTACCCGCCCAACCGCGGCGACAAGATCCGCTCCTGGAACATGCTCAAGCATCTCGCCGGCCTCGCCCGGGTCCACCTCGTCTGCTTCGCCGACGACGAGGAGGATGCCGCCCACCTCGCTGCGCTCAAGGCAGAGCTCGGGGCCGGTCTCGGCGAGACCTATGTCGAGATCCGCCGAGCCAACAAGTTCGCGGCCGCCGCGCAGGCGATGCGCGCCGAGCGGCCGATCTCGCTGGTCCTGTTCGACAGCCGGGAGATGCGCGCCTTCGTCAGGGCCCTGCTCGCCCGCGGCGAGGTTGGCGCCATCTTCGCCTTCTCCGGGCAGATGGCGCAGTTCGTTCCTCAGGCCGCGCGGCAGCGCTTCGTGATGGATTTCGTCGACATGGATTCGGCCAAGTTCGCCGATTATGCCGCCGAGGGGCCGGAGGCGATGCGCTGGGTCCACGCGCGCGAGGCCGACAAATTGTTCTCGTTCGAGCGCGCCACCGCCGGGCGCGCCGACGTCAGCCTGTTCGTCAGCGGCGACGAGGCCGCGCTGTTCAAGTCGCAGGCCGCGCTCCCGAACGCGGACATCCGCGTCGTCCAGAACGGCATCGATCTCGGCTTCTACGATCCGCATGCTTGCTTCGACCGGCTGGGGCCGACCGAGCGCGGGGAGGGGCCGCTGATCGTCTTCACCGGGCAGATGGACTATCGCCCCAACGTCGAGGCGGTCACCGCCTTCGCGGAGGAGGTGATGCCGCTGGTCCGCGCCGAGCGGCCCAGCGCCCGCTTCGCCATCGTCGGCCGCAACCCGACCAGCGCGGTCACCCGGCTGGGCGATCTGGACGGCATAGTGGTCACCGGCGGAGTCGCCGACGTGCGCAGCTGGCTCGCCGCCGCCGACGCGGTGGCGGCGCCGCTTCGGATCGCGCGCGGCATCCAGAACAAGGTGCTCGAAGCGATGGCGATGGCGCGGCCGGTGGTCGCCTCCGCCGCCGCCTTCCGCGGCATCGAGGCCCAGCCCGGCCGCGACCTCATTGTCGCCGACTCGGCGCACGAGCAGGCGCGCGCGGTGCTCGATCTGCTGGACGATCCGATCCATGCCGAGGCCGTGGGCGCCGCCGCCCGGCGCCAGATGGAATCGGTCTATCGCTGGGAGGCGCAGCTGGCGCCGCTCGCGGCGATCCTCGGCCTGGCCGAACGGCAGGCGGCGGCATGACCCAAGTCCTGCCGATCGAGAAGGCGGCGGATTTCGAACAGGCCGGCCATCGCGGCTGGCGCACGCACCTCGCCGGGCTGGCGCTCGTCTCGGCCGCGATCCTGGTCCTGTTCCACCGCGACGTCGTCGACATGGTCACGATCTGGCTGACCAGCTCGACCTTCAACCATTGCGCGCTGATCCTGCCGATCATCGTCTGGCTGGTCTGGCAGCGCTTGCCCGAACTGCGGCAGCTTGCGCCAATGGCCTGGACCCCAGGGCTGTTGCTGGTCGCGGTGGGGGCCGGCGGCTGGCTGCTCGGCGATGCCGGCGGCGTTGCGCTGGCCCGCCATGCCGGCCTGGTGCTGATGCTGCAGGGCGCGGCGATCGCCTGCCTCGGCAAGGCGGTCTCGCGCGGCATCGCCTTCCCGCTCTTCTACGCCTTGTTCATGATCCCCGCGGGCGAGGAGATCGTGCCGCTGATGCAGACCGTCACCGCCGAAATGTGCATGCTGCTGCTCGGCTGGGTCGGCATTCCCGCCCATATCGAAGGCATCTTCATCTCTATCCCCACCGGCTATTTCGAGGTCGCGGAGGCCTGCGCGGGGGTTAAGTTCCTGATCGCCATGGTCGCCTACGGCGCGCTGGTCGCCAACGTCTGTTTCCGCTCGCCCGTCCGCCGCGCCGTCTTCATGGCCGCGGCGATCGGGATACCGATCCTCGCCAACGGCATCCGCGCCTGGGGAACGATCTACATCGCCCATCTCACCAACACCGATTTCGCCGTCGGCCTCGATCACGTCGTCTATGGCTGGTTCTTCTTCGCCTTGGTGATCGCGCTGCTGATGGCCGCGGGCTGGCGGTTCTTCGACCGTCGCATCCACGACCCGTGGTTCGATCCCAGGGCGCTCCAGCCGGAAGGCGCCGCGGCCCGGCCGAGGCCGAAGCTGGTCACGGTCGCCGCTGCCGTGCTCGGCCTCGCCGCGCTGCCGCTCGCCTGGTCGACGGCGATTGCCTCGAGCGGCGTTCGCACCGTTCCTGCCGACATCTCGCTGCCCGAGCTGCCCGGCTGGGAGCGCATCCCCGGCACCGCCGGCCGCGCCTGGCAGCCGCATTTCGCCGGCGCAGACGTGATCCGCATGGGCCGCTACCGCAACGCCGCGGGCCACGAGGTCGATCTTGCCATCGCCGTCTTCGACCGGCAGGAGGAAGGGCGCGAGATCGTCGCCTTCGAGCAGGGGGCGATCGGCCCGGAGAGCGCCTGGGCCTGGACCGCGACCGCCACGCCTCCACCCGGCGGACGGCTCGACCGGATCGCCTCGTTCGGCACCGTCCGGGAGGTTGCAACTTTCTACCGCGTCGGGTCGATAGTGACCGGGAGCAAGCTCGCGGTGAAGCTGGAGACGATGAAGACGCGCCTGATCGGAGGGCCGCAGCGCGCGGTCGCTGTCCTGGTATCCTCGGCGGCGCCGGGAGAGGGCGTCAGCCCTCGCCCCGCGATCGACGCCTTCCTCGCCGATCTCGGCCCGATCGACCGCCTCGCCGATCGCGCCGCCGGGCTCGATTAGTCATGTGCGGCATCGCCGGCATCTTCCATCCGCAAATGCCCAAGCCGGTCGATCCCGCGCGCGTGCGGGCGATGGCCGACGTGCTCGCCCATCGCGGACCCGACGGCAGCGGCGTCTGGACCGGCCCTGGCGTAGGCCTCGGCCACCGCCGCCTTTCGATCATCGATCTGGGCGGCGGTGCCCAGCCGATGCTGACCCCCGACGGCCGCGCCGCGATCAGCTTCAACGGCGAGATCTACAATTTCCAGGAAGTGCGCGCGGAGCTGTCATGGCGCGGCCACCAGTTCCGCACCCATAGCGATACCGAGGTGATCCTCGCCGCCTGGCGCGAATGGGGCGCGGCCTGCCTGTCGCGGCTCCACGGAATGTTCGCCTTCGCGCTCTACGATGCCGAGGCCGACGCGCTCTTCCTCGCCCGCGACCGCCTCGGCGTGAAGCCGCTACATTATGCCGAGCTTTCCGACGGCGCGCTGATCTTCGCGTCCGAGCTCAAGGGCCTGCTCGCCCACCCGATGCTCCGCCGCGCGCCCAGCCCGCAGGCGGTCGAGGATTATCTCGCCTTCGGCTACGTGCCCGACGACAGCTCGATCGTCGCCGGCGTCAGAAAGCTCCCCGCCGGCCACTATCTTCTGGTCCAGCGCGGGCGGCCGGTGCCGCAGCCGGTGGAGTGGTGGGACGTCGATTTCGGCAACCCGGTCCAGGATTCGGCCGCCGACCTGGAGGAGCAGCTCGTCGGCCACCTGCGCGACGCGGTGCGCTCGCGGATGATCGCCGACGTGCCGCTCGGCGCCTTCCTGTCGGGCGGCGTCGACAGCTCGGCGGTGGTCGCTTTGATGGCCGAGGCGAGCCGAACCGCGGTCGAGACCTGCTCGATCGGCTTCGACGAGGCCGACCTCGACGAAAGCCGCTACGCCGCCCTCGTCGCCGGGCGCTTCGCCACCAATCACCGCAGCCGCACCGTCGCGGCCGACGATTTCGACCTGATCGACACGCTGGTCGACGCCTTCGACGAACCCTTCGCCGACGCCTCCGCGCTCGCCACCTACCGCGTCTCCGAACTCGCCCGCGAGAAGGTCACCGTCGCGCTTTCCGGCGACGGCGCCGATGAAATTTTCGCGGGCTACCGCCGCTACCGCTTGTTCATGGCCGAGGAGCGGGCGAGGGGCCTGTTCCCGGGCGCCGCCCGCCGCTGGCTCGGAGCGCTCGGCGATCATTATCCCAAGCTCGACTGGGCGCCCCAGTTCCTGCGCGCCAAGACAACGCTGCAGGCGCTCGGCCAGCCCAGCGAGATGGCCTATGCCGGCGCCGTCGGGGTCACTCCGCCGGCGCTTCGCGCCCGCCTCTACCGCGACGGCTTCCGCCGCGCCCTCCAGGGCCACGAGGCCGAGGAGCGCTACGCCCGCGTGATGCGCAACGCGCCGGCCGAGGATCCGCTCTCGCGCGCCCAATATGCCGACCTCAAGATCTGGCTGCCGGGGGACATCCTCACCAAGGTCGACCGCACCAGCATGGCGGTAAGCCTGGAAGCCCGCGAGCCTCTGCTGGACCACCGCCTGGTCGAATTTGCCGCCCGCCTGCCCGCCCGGATGCGCCTCAGGGGCGGCTCGGGCAAATGGCTGATGAAGAAGGCGCTGGGCCGCTATCTGCCGCCCGAGATCCTCCACCGCCGCAAGATGGGCTTCGTCACGCCGATCAGCGCCTGGTTCCGCGGACCGCTGGCGGACAAGGCCGCCGCCATCGCCCACGGCTCCGCGCTCGCCGAGACGGGCTGGTTCGACGAGGCCGTGATCGCCCGCCTCGCCGCCGAGCACCGCTCAGGACGCGCCGAGCATGGCCGCCTGCTCTGGCAATTGCTGATGCTGGAAAAGTCGCTTCAGCGGCTGTTCGGGATCGGCGCGTCGCCCTCATACAGCGCCTCGACGAAATACAGCCCGTCCGGCGGCGCGTTGAAGCCCAGGGCGGCACGGTCCCGCGCCTGAAGCGCCCGCTTCAGGTCCGCGGCGCTCCACTTTCCCCGCCCGACCAGCTGCAGGCAGCCGACCATCGATCGCACCTGGTGGTGGAGGAACGAGCGCGCCGCCGCCTCGATCTCGATCTCCTGCCCGAGCCGCCGCACCGTCAGCCGGTCGAGCGTCCTGACCGGGTTCTCCGCCTGGCAGTGGGCCGAGCGGAAGGTGGTGAAATCGTGCCGCCCCACCAGGATCTGGGCCGCCTTGTGCATCGCGTCGGCATGCAGCACCACCGGCACCCGCCACGCCCGCCCCGCCTCCAGCGCCAGCGGCGCCCGCCGGTTGACGATCCGGTAGAGATAGCGCCGCCCGGCGCAGGAAAAGCGGGCGTGCCAGTCGTCCGGCACCGGCTCGGCGCTAAGGATCGCCACCGGCTGCGGCCTCAGCTTGGCGTTCAATCCGTCGCGCAGCCGGAATCCGCTGATCGTCTTGCCGATGTCGACATGCGCGCTCATCGCCAGCGCGTGCACCCCCGCGTCCGTGCGGCCGGCGGCGTGCAGCGTTGCGCGCTCACCGGTGATCGCCTCGACCGCCTCCTCGATCGCCTGCTGCACCGACGGCCCATGGGGCTGCCGCTGCCATCCCATGAACGGCCGTCCGTCATATTCGACGATCAGCCGGAACCGGGTCACGCGAGCCGCGCGCCCGCGGGGATGACGAAGCCGCGCAGCAGCTCCGACGACGTCATCACGCCGCGTCCAGCGCGCTGCACCAGGCTCGGCACGATGGCGCCCGAACCGCAGGCGATGGCGAGGCCGTGGTCGATCACCGTCCCGGGATCCCCGGAGCCGCTGCCGATCTCGGCGGCCAGGATCCTGATCCGCTCGCCTTCATATTCGAAGAACGCGCCCGGCGCGGGGTTGAACGCCCTGATCTGCCGCTCGACCTCCTGCGCGCTCCGGCCGAAGTCGATCCGCGCCTCATGCTTCTCGATCTTGGAGGCGTAAGTGACGCCGTCCCGGGGCTGAGGCACCGGCTGCAGCTCGCCGAGCCGGTCCAGCACCTCGACCATCAGGGCCGCGCCGATCTCGCCAAGCTCGTCGGTGAGCTCTCCGGCAGTCTTGCGGTCTACCGCCGTCTCCCGGACCGCGAATATAGGCCCGGTATCGAGCCCGCGCTCCATTCCCATGATCGTCACCCCGCTCGACTCGTCGCCGGCCAGGATCGCCCGCTGCACCGGCGCCGCGCCCCGCCAGCGCGGCAGTATCGAGGCGTGAACGTTGAGGCAGCCGAGCCGCGGCGCCGCCAGGATCGCCTCGGGCAGGATTAGCCCGTAAGCCGCCACCACGGCCGCATCGAGCCCAACCGCCGCGAACGCCGCCTGCTCCTCCGCGTCCCGGAGGGAGAGGGGGGTCCTCACCTCGATCCCGGCCGCCTGCGCCCGCTCCTGCACCGGCGAGGGCCGCAGCGCCTTTCCCCGCCCCGCCGGCCGCGGCGGCTGCGAATAGACCGCCGCCACCTCGTGCCCCGCCGCGAGCAGGGCATCGAGCGTCGGCACCGCGAATTCCGGCGTTCCCATGAAGGCTAGGCGCATGCCCCGTCATTGCGAGGAGCGAAGCGACGAAGCAATCCAGTTCTGCGGCCGGATTGCTTCGCTCGGCTCGCAATGACAGAGGTGGCCCCATGGCCTCGCCCGAGATCGACGCGCTGACCCAGGCTTTGGCCCGGCTTCCCGGACTGGGGCCGCGCTCGGCCCGGCGCGCCGTCCTGCACCTGCTCAAGAAGCGCGAGGCGGCGATGACGCCGCTGCTGCGCGCGCTCGAGAAGGTGAACCAGAACCTCGCCGTCTGCGGCATCTGCGGCAATGTCGACACCAAGGATCCCTGCGCCGTCTGCACCGATCCGCGCCGCGACGAGCGCCTGCTCTGCATCGTCGAGGAAGTGTCGGACCTGTGGGCGCTCGACCGCTCCCGCCTGTTCCCCGGCAAGTTCCACGTCCTCGGCGGCCGCCTCTCCGCGCTCGAAGGCGTCCGGCCCGAGGACCTCACCATCGACAAGCTGATCGGCCGCCTGTCGCGCGGCGGCATCGACGAGGTCGTGCTCGCCATGAACGCCACTCTGGAGGGCCAGACCACCGCCCACTATCTCGCCGAGCGGCTGGAGAGCTTCCC